>NZ_JBGUBC010000004.1:0-190631 GCF_041821145.1 Halopenitus sp. H-Gu1
TCCGAGGAACGTCCGGATCGACGTCGATCGACCTCGTGAGTCGCGGATCGCCGGTCGTTCGAAATTCGATACCGAAACCGCTCAAAAAATCGTTCGACGGGTTGGTGTTCGACGCGGCCTTAGACCGCCTCGGGACCGATGTCTCCGGTCCGCACCTGCAGTGCGTCCTCGACGGGCATGATGAACACCTTGCCGTCGCCCGGTTCGCCGGTGCTTGCGGCCTCGCGGATCGCGTTCGCGACCTCGGTGGCCGGGACGTCGGCAACGACGCACTCTATTTTCACCTTCTGGTGGAGATCGACGACGTACTCCTCGCCGCGCCACTGGCCCTTCTTGGCGGGCTGTGAGCCGCGACCGGAGACGTTCGTGACCGTAAGCGAGGGTGCGCCGACCTCGGCGAGCGCACTCTTCACCGTGCCGAGTTTCTCCGGGCGCACGACGGCGGTGACCATCTTGATCTCCGATCCGTCCTCCTCGCCACCGTCGGTGCGCACGCCAGCGTTGCCGCCGTCGGCGGCCATCGGCTTGCCGAACTCGGGATAGGTATCGACGCCGTGTTCGCTGACGTCGAGCCCGTCACGTTCGTGTTCGGGCGTTACGCGAGCCTGGCCGGCTGCCTTGAACACGCCGAAGACGACGGCGGTCGCGGCGACCGTCCAGATCGTGATGACCGCGACGCCGACGATCTGTGCGATGAGCAGGCTCATCGAGAACCCGTTCACGTGGATGAACGGTAACGCGATGACCCCGAGCACGCCCGCGGAGCCGTGGACCGGGAAGACCGCACAGACGTCGTCGATCTTCAGCGTGTCCGAGACGAACTCGAAGACGAACGGCAGCTGAAGGCCCGCAAGCAGCGCGATGAGCATGGCGCCCCACCAGGTGACCACGTCGGCGATCCCGGTGACGGCGACGAGACCGGCGAGCAGCCCGTTCGCCACGTACAGCGTGTCGACCTTCCCGTTGACCACGATCGAGGCGATGGCGGAGCCGATCGCACCGCAGGCCATCCCGACAGTGGTCGCGAGCGCGACGCGTCCGACGACCGCGTAGCCGTCGAGCACGAGTTCACCGTTGTCGACCGCGAAGACGGTCGCGGTCGTGCCGACGTTGAACCCGTACCAGCCGAACGCCAACACGAGCGTGCCGAGTACGGCGAAGGTCAGTGAGTGCCCGGGAATGACGTTCGTCGAACCGTCCTCCGCGTAGCGGTCCAGACGCGGACCCAACATGTAAGCGGCCGTGAGTCCGGCGATACCACCCATGCCGTGGACGATCATGCCGCCGGCGAAGTCGTGGAACCCGAACGCGTCAAGGAAGCCGCCGGCCCAGGTGAACCCGACGACGACGGGGTAGATGATCGCCGAAAGCAGGATCGTGTAGCCGACGTACGCACGGAGCTTCACACGTCCAGCCACGGCACCGGAGACGATCGTCGCCGCAGTCATCGCGAAGACGGCCCCGAACAGCCACCCATTGACCCACGCACCATCGGACGCGGTCATCACCGCGGTCAGGGCACCGAGGCTGTAGGAGCCGCCGCCAGTAAGCCCACCCGTGATCGCCTCGACGCCGAAGCCGACGAAGAAGTAGGCGACGACGCCGACGCTCCAGGTAAGCAGGTTCTTCGTCAGCTGGTTGGCGACGTTCTTCGCACGCACCTGTCCGGCCTCAAGCATCGCGAAGCCGGCGTGCATGAAGAAGATGAGGAAACACACCACTGCGACCCACATCAGGTTTATTCCCTCCGCGATCACCGTGGGATCGACCTGTGCGAGGAGTCCGCTCATTCGGCGATCCTCTCCATAAATCCGATATCTAGTTTACGTTCGTGTACTATTTCACCCGATTCGTTCGTGTTCGTATTGCGAATCACGTTTCGACTGGGGTAGTCGGATGTATATAAATCCTTGAGTTAAAATATATGGACATATGCCGGAATAGGACTACGTTCGTCAGATATTAGATCGAATACGGACAATATAAGGGCGTAAAACGGACAATAAGTTCACAAATGTTGCCAGGAAACCCAACGATCGTTTTGTCAGATCGGTAGAGAGGTCAGGGGGAGACGGTTCGCGCGCGTTCGCTCGCTTCGGGTCCTTACTCGGGTTTGAGGCCGGCGTTCTGGACGCGCATCACGGCCTCTCCGTCGGCAAGGTTGGGCGCGTCGACGAGCCGGACGATCCGCTTGTCGTTTTTCGACTTGCGGAGGTAGATCCGGAACGTGGAGGCGTGGCCGAGGATGTTGCCACCGATGGCCTGCGTCGGGTCGCCGAAGTAGGAGTCGGGGTTCGAGGCGACCTGGTTGGTGACGAGGATGGCGGTGTTAAACAGGTCGCCGATCCGCATCAGATCGTGGAGATGCTTGTTGAGCTTCTGTTGGCGCTCGGCGAGTTCGCCGCGGCCGACGTACTCCGCACGAAAGTGCGCGGTCAGCGAGTCCACACAGACGATCCGGATGGGCCACTCGCTCTCCTCGTGTTCGCCGGCCAGTTCCTTGGCCTTCTCGGCCAGCAGGATCTGGTGGTTGGAATTGAACGCCTTCGCGACGTGGATCCGATCGAGGAACGCCTCGATGAGTTCGCCGACCGCCTCGTCGTCGTCGGGTGAGCCTTCGATATCGCGACGTTCGAACTCGTCTTCGAGGATCTCGTCGTCGAGTCCGCGCACCATGTCGTCGATCCGCTCGGGACGGAACGTGTCCTCGGAGTCGACGAAGATGCAGGCGCCCTCGAGGCCGCCGTGCTCTTTCGGGAGTTGGACGTTGACGGCCATCTGATGGGTCACCTGCGATTTGCCGGCACCGAATTCGCCGTAGACCTCGGTGATCGACTGCGTCTCCATCCCGCCGCCGAGCAGTTCGTCCACCTCGTCGATCTGCCACGAGAGCTTGCCGATCTCCTCGCGTCGTTCAAGCACGGTCGCCCCGGTCTCGAAGCCGCCGACGTCGGCGGTCTCGCGCGCGGCGTTGATGATGTCCGACGCGGTGGAGGAACCGATGTCCGCCTTGTTCGACAGCTCGCCCGGGCTGGCGACGGCGATGCTCTGGTAACTCTCGTAGCCGGTGTCAATGAGTTTGTCCGCAGTCGCGGGACCGACGCCTGGCAGGTCCTCGAGTTCGTCTTCAGGCATGTACACCCCGGTTGTTCGCTCTCCCATATAAACCCCCGTTAACAGGTAGGTGAAAGTGAAATCTATGGGGAATAACACCCGGTTCAGTTTGACGTGATTGCGGCGTGTTCCCTCTAGTGGGTTGGGATCGTTCCGGAATCGTGGCTGGTCTCCGGCGTCGTTCAGAACTCGACGCGGCGCACGTAGGGCAACTCGCGGATCGCCACGAGTAGCTCGCCGGACACCTCGGCATCCAGGATGATGTAGAGTTTGGGATCGTCGGTGAACTCCGGGTCCTCGCTTATGACCTGCCGGATCGACAGCTCCTCCTCGGCGATCAGGGTCGTCACCTCGGCGACGATCCCGGGTTCGTCCGCCTCCGCGACTTCGATCGTGAGCACGGTCAACTCCAGGACCGGAGCGAGATCCATCAGGCTCGGGATCGACGAGATGTTCGCGAAGATGCGTCGTAGTTCGGGGTCCTCCAGGATCGCGTCCGTCGTGGAGTCGACGACCCGCCGATCGACGCCCAACTCGCGGGCGATCCCCGTGTACGGAATCTCGATCCCGCCCGAGACCACGCGTCCATCCTCGTTGACGGAGAAGCCGCGTTCGAGCAGGAGCCGGATCACCGCCTGCTGGCTCGGCGAGCCTTCGAACTTCCCGAGGATCTCATCGAACATGTCTTAGAGAGTGCCCTTCGTGCTCGGGGTGTCGGACCGGCGATCGTCACGGCGAGTCGCGTCATCGAGTGCGCGCGCAAGCGCCTTGAACAGCGCCTCCACCTCGTGGTGGGCGTTCTCGCCACGGACGATCTCCGCGTGGAGCGTGAGGTTGGCGTTGTGGGCAAGCGACATGGCGAAGTGGTCGGCCATGACGCTCGTGAACTCGCCGACGGACTCCTGGGAGAACGCTCCGGAAAACTCGTAGTGGGGACGGCCGGAGACGTCCACGACGACGGACGCGACGGCCTCGTCGAGTGGCACGCGACGGTCGGCATATCGCCTGATACCGCGTTTGTCGTCGAGCGCCTCGGCGAACGCCTCCCCGAGGCAGATCGCCACGTCCTCGACGGTGTGGTGATCGTCGATGTGGGTATCTCCCACACAGCGGACGGTCAGATCGAACAGTCCGTGCTTGGCGAACGACGCGAGCATGTGGTCGAAAAACCCGATCCCCGTCTCGATTTCACTGTCGCCGTCGCCGTCGACGGCCAGCGTCAGATCGATCTCCGTCTCCGCCGTCTTGCGTGAGACGGCGGCGTTGCGGTCGCTCATACGCGGTGTGAGGGCGCGACTCTTAAGGTGATTGCGCTCGCTTGCGTCGTGATCGTCACGTGACCCTTCGGGCGGTACGCGATCGGCGGCCCGTCACGCCGACTCGACTGCCTGCATCGCCTCTCGAAGCGTGAACTCGCCCTCATAGAGCGCAGTTCCGATCACGACCGCCGCCGCGCCGGCCTGCTGCAGTGCCACGACGTCATCGAGGCTCGCTACCCCACCCGAGGCGACGACGGGGATATCGACGGCATCGACGACCGCCTCGACGGCCGCCCGGTCGATCCCCTCCAGTTTCCCCTCGACGTCGACGTTCGTAAAGAGGATCGCACCGGCACCGAGTTCCTCGTAGCGCGCGGCAGCCGTGGCGGGGTCGAGTCCGGTCGATTCGGTCCACCCCGACACCACGACCTCACCGTCCTTCGCGTCGAGACTCACCATCACGGTTCCCGGGTGCTCCGCCGAGATCGTCTCGACGATCGGCGGGTTCTCGACCGCCGCGGTCCCGAGGATCACGCGATCGATGCCGAGATCCAGGAGGCCGACCGCGTCCTCGGCGGTCCGGATCCCCCCGCCGAGTTGGAGGTCGACCTCATCTCCGACCGCCTCCACGATCGCCTCGAAGGCGGACGCGTTGACCCGCTCCCCCTCGAAAGCCCCGTCGAGGTCGACGAGATGAAGCGTCTCGGCTCCGGCGTCGATCCAGCGTTCGGCCGCCTCGACCGGATCGCCGTATCGCGTCCCCGTTCCCCGTTCTCCTTGTACGAGTTGGACCACCTCGCCGTCCTGAACGTCGACGGCGGGAATCACTTCGAACCTCGAGTCCGCGCTCATACCTCGCGGTTGGTCGGTCGGGGATTAAAAGGATCGCGAGGCGGACGACCGCTGCTCCGTTCCGCACTGGCCCCCCATCAGCTCACGAACAGTCGTCTCTCGGCGCGCTCGTGTTCGGCCGACAGCACGTCGATGAGCGGTGCGAACGGCGTCATCCCGTCGATCGTCCGTTCAGCCGAGTCGTCGACGGCATCTCGCATTGCCGGTCGAAGTCCGTTGAGAACGCGTTGGGCGTCGGTATGACCGAGCGATAGCAGGCGCTGGGCCGCTCCGAGCAGCCCGGTGGCGAAACCGTGACAGCACAGCAGGCTCGCCTCGCGTTCGTCAACGCCCGCGAGTCCGGTCGTCACCCCGAGCACGACCGGGTAGGTCCCCTCGGCCTCCCCCGCCTCGATCCGGTCGGCGTACCGCTCCAAGAACGGGTCCTCACGCAGATCGCGCTGGAGTGACAGCAACCGTCGCCCCGACTTCCGGGCGCTCTCGCGGAATTCGGCGGGCAGGGTCGCCGCCGTCAGCCGACGGTCGGCCACGAGGACGGTCTTCAGATTGCCCTCCCGTGCGGCCGCATGGGCGGCCCGTAGCGCGACGAGGTCCGCCGGCCCGACCTGCCGCCGGAGATACGTCTCAAGGAGGGCCTCCAGATCCGAGGCGTCTTCGACCCGGTCGTCCGCAATGAATGCTTCGAGCGCGTAGGAGACGGTGTAGGTCCCGACCGGCAGGAACGAGTCCGCGAGTCGGAAGGCCTCAAGCGTGGCGTCGTCGTTCATCGGCTCCCTCCGTCGTTCCGATCGTGGTTCCGGGAGCCCTCGGCCGATCGGCCTCCGATCCCCCTGTCGTCGTGTTCGTGGTCGGGAGAATGATCGTCCTCGTCGTGTTCATGGTCATTCCCATCGTGTCCGCCCCCTTCGTCGAAGGTCGTGGGCGGGACCGCCTCGAAGCGCGTGGTCACCCCGTCGGGGAGGAGGCCGTCGATCGCTTCCTGAAGTCGATTTCGAGTGTCCGGCACCGGAAACAGTGCCTCCTCGTCCCGTACTGCCAGATCGAGGTGGCGATTGCCCAACGCGTGACCGATCTCCAGGGCGGTCGTCGCCGACACCTCGGCGTCCCCGAACTCAAGAACGAGCGCGTCGACCGCGGCGAGGCCGATGACTATCAGAACTCCCGAGTCGGTCTCGAGTACGTCGCCGTCGCCGAGTTCCCGGCTCACTACGATCCCCAAATCCCGTCCGTCGACCGTCTCGGTTCGGACCCGCGATCGTCGGCGTTCCACGTCCGAGAGGACCACTCTCGCCGGCTCCGTGTTCTCCAGGCGCGATTCGATCTCGGGATCTTCGAGGTGGCCGAGATAGGTGTTTGCGACGAGCATCAGTACTTCCTCCCCGATGCTGCGGGCGCGCCGATCAGGTCTCGCCGCGCCGCGTCCCATGCCGCGTGCAGGCTTGTCTGGACGGTCTCGGCTCGATCGCCGAGCGCGCGAACGGCGACGCCGCTCCCGTTCGGAAGCTCGCTCGCACCGGCGCGCGCCTCCTCGCCCGCCTCCGTGGTGGCCGCGTGGAGCCGATCGCTCATTGTCGCCATGTCAGCCTTCGGGGCGACGACGTAGAGGGATCCGTAGACCGAAAACTCCCCGAGAACGCCGGGATCGGTCGGCTCGACCGGATCGGAATCGCCGGGTGCCAAGTGGGTCGCGTCCTCGAACAGCGGGCCGTCGGGCCCCCCCGCGTGAACCCGAGAGAGGTATCGCTCGAACTCGAACCGCTCGCCGTGGGCGAGCCGACCTGGGACGACGACGTCCCCGAGCACGGCGGTCGCGCCGGCCGCGAGATCGATCCGCAGATCCTGATGATACCGCGCGTCCGCATGGAGGATCGTCGGTTCGGGGATGTACTCGAGGTGGGCGCCCGTCTCAACTGAGAGGCGCAGGTCCGCGTCGGCGTAGTTGCGGTCCATCGATTGGACCTTCGTCGAACTCTGGGTGGTCACGTGCGCGATCGCCTCCGGAGCGGCCGCGATATCGACGTCCTGTCGATCGCCCTGGGCGATCCCACCGGTCGGCGACTGGAGATAGACCGTTGCGGCGTCCGGATGCGGATCGGACGCGAGGGTCCCCGAGACGTGAAACGGTACCGTCGCGTAGTCGTGGACGAGCGCCGTTCCGTCCTCGACCCGCTCGAATCGAAGCTCCAGGCGCCCGTCCTTTCCGGGCGCTCCGACCGCCGCTTGTGGGACGGACTCGGCGGCGTATCCTTCGAAGGCCGGGTGGGGTGCATCCGCATCCGGCGCGGGGTCGGGATCCTCTGGGTCGGCTGACTCCCCAAGTTTATCCGGAGCGTCCGCGGCCATCAGGCGAAGAGCACCCCGTCACGGACGTACGAGAGTACCTCGTCGATGCCCTGCTGGGCCTTGCAATCGGTGAGTACGTATGGACCGTCGCGAACCTCGCGGGCGTCACGTTCGATCACGTCGAGATCGGCGCCGACGTGGGGAGCGAGATCGGTCTTGTTCACTACGAGGAGATCACAGTCGACGACCCCAGGCCCGCGCTTTCGCGGGATGTCCTCGCCCTCGGCGACGCTTATCACGTACAGCGAGTAGTCGGCCAGTTCCGGGTTGAACGTCGCGGCGAGGTTGTCGCCCCCGCTTTCGACCAACACGAGATCCAGATCGGGGTGGTCGGCCAGGAACTCGTCGATCTGCTGGAGGTTCATCGACGGGTCCTCGCGGATGCCCGTATGCGGGCACGCGCCGGTCTCGACGCCGGCAACGAGTTCCGGCGGCACGACCCCCTTGAAGCGCTCGCGCAGACGGTCGGCATCCTCCCGGGTGAGGATGTCGTTGGCGATGACGCCGACGTTCAGGCCGTCCGCCCGGAGGCGCGGGACGACTTCCGAAAGTAACGACGTCTTGCCCGAGCCGACCGGCCCGCCGACGCCGACCGTGGCCACGTCGCGGTGGGTGCGGCTCATCGATCGTCGACCTCCGTCCTCGTCGAGTCTCCTGCCGTCTCCTCGATCGCCTTCTCGTCCCCGTCGGCATCCTCCTCAGCGACGCTGTCCGACCGGATCGGGTCGTGGACCGTGACGAGTTTCGTCCCGTCAGGGAACATCGGCTCGACCTGGATCATCCCGACCATCTCCGGGATCCCCTCCATGACGTCATCGCGGCCGAGCAGTTGCGAGGCGCCCGATCGGATCTCCGCGACCGACTGGCCCTCGCGGGCCCGCTCGATACACCAGTCGCTGATGTAGGCGACCGTCTCGGGGTGGTTCAACGGGACGCCGCGTTCCGTGCGGCGCCGCGCGATCTCCGCTGCGGTGAATACCGTGAGTCGCTCCTCCTCCTTGGGTGTCAGTTTCATAGTATGTATCGTTGTGCAAGCGGCAGCTCCGAGGACGGTTCACAGGTCACGTGTTCGCCGTCGACGCGCACCTCGAAGGTCTCCGGATCGACCTCGATGTCGTCCGGGCAGTAGTCGTTGTGGAGCATGTCGCCTTTGCCGACCGTGCGGGTCCCCTCGATCGGGACGACTCGCGAGTCGAGTCCATACTCTTCGCCGACGCCCCGTTCGGCAGCCGCTGGCGAGACGAACGTCAGCGAGAGGCCGTGTTTGGCCTTGCCGACCGAACCCGCCCGTTCCCGCTGGCGGATCGGTTCGCAGGTCATGAGCGAGCCGTTAGCCTCGCCCATCTCCGAATGGGTGGGGAACCCCCCCTTGAACGTCATCGCGGGCTTGACCCCGAAGAAGGCCGGGTCCCAAAGCACGATGTCCGCGATCTTCCCGGGCTCGAGCGACCCGACGTGCCTGTCGATCCCGGCTGCGATCGCGGGATTGATCGTGTATTTGGCGACGTACCGTTTGATCCGCTGGTTGTCGGCCTGGGTGCCCTCGTCGGCCGGAAGTGCCCCCCGCTGGCGTTTCATCTTCGAGGCGGTCTGCCAGGTGCGTGAGACGACCTCGGCCATCCGGCCCATCGCCTGGGAGTCGGAGGTCATCATCGAGATCGCCCCGACGTCGTGGAGCACGTCCTCGGCGCCGATCGTCTCGGCACGGACGCGAGATTCGGCGAAGGCAACGTCCTCGGGGACGTCGGGATTGAGGTGGTGACAGACCATCACCATGTCCAGATGCTCGTCGAAGGTGTTGTCGGTATACGGCATCGAGGGATTCGTCGAGGACGGCAGCATGTTCGGCTCCCCGACCATCTCCATGATATCGGGTGCGTGGCCGCCGCCGGCGCCCTCGATGTGGAACAGGTGCATCGTCCGGCCGTCGACCGCCTCGAAGGTGTTCTCGACGAATCCGGCCTCGTTGAGCGTGTCCGTGTGCATACACACCTGGATGTCCTCCTCCTCGGCGACCGCGAGCGCAGTGTCGATCGCCGCCGGCATCGATCCCCAGTCCTCGTGGAGTTTGAGCGCACAGGCACCGGCTTCCACCTGTTCGCGAAGCGGTCCCGGCTCCGATCCATTACCCTTGCCGTAGAACCCGACGTTGACTGGCCAGGCCTCGGCGGCCTGCAGGAATCGTTTTAGGTTCTCGGGACCCGTCGTACACGTCGTCGCCCCGCCGCCGTATCCGCCGCCGAGCATCGTCGTGATCCCCGAAGCGAGCGCGTGTTCGTGTAGCTGGGCGGAGTTCCAGTGGACGTGGATGTCGAGTCCTCCCGCCGTGGCGATCTTCCCCTCGGCAGGGTAGACGTCCGTCGACTGGCCGACGACCATGTCGACGCCGTCCATGGTGTCGGGGTTGCCAGCGTTGCCGATTCCGGCGATCTCGCCGTTTCGGATCCCGATGTCGGCCGCGAGGATCCCGCAGACCGGATCGATGATCGTTGCGTTCGTGATCACCCAATCGAGCGACCCCTCCGCCTGGGTCACGCCCGTGGCCATGCCTAGACCGTCACGGAGGGTCTTGCCGCCGCCGAAGACCGCCTCGTCGCCGTGAGTCCGGAGATCTCGTTCGACCTCGGCGAAAAGTGACGTATCTCCGAGACGGACTCGATCGCCCTCGGTCGGTCCGTAGAGTTCGGCGTACGACTCACGATCGATCTCGCGGGTCACGGTCCCTCCGCTCCGTCCGCCGCGTCCTCGTCAGCGTCCTTCGTTCCGATTCCGTCCGCCGTCGCTTCCGTCGTCTCCGTACCGTCGATGCCGGTGTCACGAAACCCGGCCGCACGCAGACGCTCAAGCGCCGCGGTCGGATCGCCGTCGACGCTGCCGTTCACCATCCCGTTCATGCCGTCTGCTCGTCGCTTCCCACCGATCGCGACGAGATCGACCGTCCGTTCGTCGCCGGGTTCGAAACGGACGGCAGTGCCAGCCGGAACGTTCAGCCGCATGCCAAAGGCAGCCTCGCGGTCGAACGCGAGGGCGGCGTTGGCCTCGAAGAAGTGGAAGTGTGAGCCGACCTGGATGGGGCGGTCGCCCGTGTTCGCGACGGTCACCGTCGCCGTCTCGCGCCCCTCGTTGAGCGTTACGGTTCCCCTGCCGGCGAGGACCTCGCCGGGCACGATCCGCTCGCTCACGGGATCCCACCCGGATCGCGTCGATCCTCCGCCGCTCCTCTTGGTGTCCGTGCAGTTCGTTGATTCGACATTCGCGATAGGGTTTGAACAGTCGTCATAAGGTGATTCTCCTTAGCGCAAATACCGCCATTCATTCGGGAGAAGACGACTATTCGTCCACTTTTTTGAGGATAAAAGTTACGTAACCCGTCATCTACTGTCGCCCATTTGGAGTCGCTCTTGGGCTTCCTCGACGGTCAGCGGAACCGTCTCGTGATCGGCGAACAGGCGGACGACCTGCGGCGGCCGGAGGTCGCAGTCGGCGAGTAGTCCCGCGTCGGTCATCACCTCACGCGTCGAGCCGTCGGCGGCGATCCCGTCGCCGTCGAGCAGCAGTACCCGGTCCGCGACGTGGGGGACGAGTTCCGTCTCCGGCGTGGAGATCACGATCGTCGTCCCCTGAGCGGATAGCTCCTCGAGCAGCCGCAGGATCGTTGCGCGGTTGGCAGCGTCGACGTTGCTCACGGGCTCGTCCAACAGAAGCACGTCCGGATCGACAGTCAATGCGCTCGCCAGCGCCGCTCGGCGCTGTTCACCGCCGCTGAGCCGGAACGGCGGCTTCGATCGCAATGCCTCCAGATCGAATCGAGCCGTGATCCGATCCACGCGGTGATCGATCTCCGCACGCGAAAGCGAAAGCTGTCCGGGGCCGTATGCGAGATCCTCCTCGACGGTCGGGTTGAACAGGTAGTCGGCCGGGTCCTGCGTCAACACGCTCATTCGGTCCCGGACGTCGTCGGCGTCGTCGGTCTCTCCGAAGTATCGAACCGTCCCCGAGTCCGGATCGATGAGCCCCCCGAGCAACTGAAGCAGGGTGCTCTTGCCGGCGCCGTTCGGCCCCACGAGCGCCACCTGCTCGCCGGCCTCGATCGTCACGTCGATGCCGTCCACGGCGAGCGTCCCGTCGGGGTAGGCGTATCGAAGCCCCGTCGCCTCGATGACGGTCACGCGAGGATCACTCCGGCGATCGTTCCCGCCACGATCAGGGCGAACGTGAGATCGGCCCCACCGAGTTGCTCCCGGTGACGAACCGGTGTGGGTCCGGTTCCGCCCCGGGCGCGGGCGGCCCGCTGGACGCGCTCGCCGCGTTCGAGGCTCCGCAGCAGAAACGTGCCGAGGAAGTTCCCCGAGTCGCGCCAGGTCCCTCGCAGTCCCGTCTCGGCCACCGTTCGTCCGCGACGTGCGCGCACCATTCGGTCCAGTTCGGCGAAGAAGACGAGGAGATACCGGTAGGTGATCGACAAAAGCGAGACGGCGATCGTCGGCGCACGGAGCCGTCGTAGTGCCGCGAGCAGGTCCGAGAATCGGGTCGTCAACAGCAGTAGCGAAAGGAATCCGACACAGGCGGCGACCCGGAGGGTAAACACGGCGACGTAGGTCACACCATCGACCGAAAGGGGTGTCGAGGCGAGAGTCGGTCCGCCCATAAGTACCGCCTGAGGGGCGACGACGATCCCCGCGAACGCCGGCGCGCCCGTCATTCGTCCGAGGAACGTTCGGGCGGGGATCCGCGAGGCGGCGGCGAGGACGGTGGCCAATACGGTCAGCCCCGCGATCGGCACCGGGTCGCGCTGGGCCACAGTGGCCGAGATGAGGACGAGTGCGCCGAGCAGCTTTACGCTCGGCGTCACGGCCTGTAGGAACCCCCGTCGATCGGGGACGTCCTCCGCCAGCAGGAACCACCGGGCGCGGGACGCGATCGCCGCGGCAGTTCCCTCGAGGGGGTCAGCGCGTTTCATCCCCATCAGTCCCGAGTAGTCGGCCGATACCGGTCGCGACGATCAGCGTCAGCGCCGTTCCGACGATCGCGGACACCAGGGTGCCGGCGGGGCCACCGAGGCCTGGAACGTCGTAGTCGGGAAACAGCGCGATGTCGACGCGCTCCGCGTGCTCGCTCGCGCCCGTGGCCTCCGCGGCGTTCTCGAGCGGTTCCGCATAGCCGACCTGGCCGGCAGCCCAGCCGAACACCGGCGCAAGCAGCGCGAGCGTGAGCAGGACGGCGATCGCGCGCGGAAGCCACTCGCGCTTCCTGTCGCGCGTCCCTCGCCCTCCATCACGCATCCGGGGCTACCTCCGGAGCGACGCTCGGACGGAGATCCGGCCGTGCACGAATCAGGTATCGGTAGACGACGGCGGTGATCGCGCCCTCGCCGAGCCCCAACACGAGATGGCCGACGCCCATGATCGAAAGGGTGGTGAGAAGTTGGAATTCGAAGGTCGAGGAGAGCCCGATCTGAAGACCCGCCGCCAACGCGCCGGCGGTGATGCCGAGCCAACCGGCCCCGAACGCGGCGCGGTACTCCCCGTAGCGGGTCAAGAGCCGGTAGACCGCATAGCCGACGTACACCTCGACGACGGCCATGTTGAGGACGTTCGCGCCGAGCGCAACGAGTCCGCCGTCGCCGAAGACGAGTGCCTGGATCGTCACGACGGTGGCGACACACAGCGCGCCCAGATGCGGGCCGAGCAGGATCGCGGCGAAGGCGCCGCCGACGAAGTGGGCGCTCGTCCCGCCGGGAATCGGCCATTCGAGCATCTGTGCGGCGAAAACGCCCGCAGCGACCACGCCGAGAAGCGGCGCGCGCGCATCCGACACCTCCCCCCCGACCCGCCTGGCAGCGATCGCGAGCGCCGTCACTGCGATCGCGGCGGCTCCAACCGCGATCGGCAGATCGACGAACCCGTCCGGAATGTGCATGTTCGTTCGACTTCCGTCCGATCTAATAATACTTCCTGCTTATGCAGTATTACTTCCGTTCCATCCTCGTCCGACTCCGTCTCGACCGGACCGTTCACTCGCTTTCGACTTGCGGCGTCCACTCGTTTTCGAGTTGCAGTGCCGATTCGCTTTCCACCTGGCGCATCCGATTCGCTTCCCAACCGTATTATCGCTCACCCGTGTAGGGCACGTATGAGCGATGATCTGGACCGCATCAGTCTCACGTTACCCTCGTCGATGGTCGACCGGCTCGACGGGATCGTCGACGACTGGGAGTACGACAGCCGGTCGGCGGCGATCCGGGATTCGCTGCGGGACTTCTTTGCCGACTACGAGTGGGAATCCGGCGGCGAGACCGGTCATCACGGGACGATCGTCATCGTCCACGACCACCACGTTGACGGAATCGCGGACGACCTTCAAACGATCCAACACGAGATGGCCGATGCGATCACCTCCGTTCAGCATATCCACCTCTCACACGACACCTGTATGGAGACGCTCGTCGTCGAGGGGGCCGCGGGCGATATTACCGAACTCGCGAATCGACTGCGCGCGCTCGGCGGCGTTCAGCAGGTAAAGGTCGTCGTCGTCGACGAGTAGGCGACCAACTGCCCTCAACGGATGGGCGACCAACCCCCTCGATGGGTATAGGCGACCGAGCATCGTCGATGGGTCCACGACCGTCTCAACATCACTCACGGAGGCCGTCGTTCCGTCCCATTTCTCGGCTATCCATTCCGATTCCCCCGGTCGATTTCGTCTCCCCCGATTTTCTCTGAACGACCTGGTTCGTATGTCCTTATATCCATATGTATATTTAATTCAGTCTTATTACTCATGTAGAAAGGTTTATCCGTGTACTGTAGAATCCACGCAGTGTGTACCAAATGATGGACGAATGTAGTCCTATCCCGAGTTTTAGTACCAAGAACTGTGTAGAATACCCGAATACGGTTGATAATCTGGATCTCAATATGGGGGAATCGGCGTGAGTCGGACCCCGATCGACCGTCGGACGTTCCTGACCGCGGCCGGCGCCGCGGGCGTCTCGGCGTTTGCAGGATGTTCGAGCGGCGAGGGGAGCGAAAACGGTGGAAACGGGAACGGGAGCGGGAACGACGGAAACGGCGGCACAACTACCGACACCGCAAGCAGCGACGACGTCGTGAAGATCGGCGTCCTGGAGGACCAGTCGGGGAACTTTGCGCTCGTCGGGGACCCGAAACACAAGGCGACGATGCTCGCCATCCAGGAGATCAACAACGCTGGCGGGATCGACGGTAAGCAGATCGAGGTCTACGACCGCGATCCGCAGTCGGACAACCAGCGGTACCAGGAACTCACCCGCGAGATGATACACGAGAACGAGGTCGACGCTCTGTGGGCGGGCTACTCCTCGGCGACGCGGGAAGCCATCCGGCCGATCATCAACCGCAACGAGCAGCTCTACTTCTACACGACCCAGTACGAGGGGGGCGTCTGCGACGGGACGACCTTCGCGGTCGGTCCGACCGCCCGCCAACAGCTCGGGACCGTCCTGCCGTACCTCCGTGAGGAGTACGGTCCGGAGATCTACACTATCGCGGCCGACTACAACTTCGGCCAGCTCTCGGCCGACTGGGTGAAGGTACTCGCGGGCGAGAACGACGCCGAGGTGGTCGGCGAGGAGTTCATCCCGCTTAGCGAATCCTCGTTCGGCTCGACCATCAACCGCATCCAGGAGGCCGATCCGGACTTCGTGATGTCGATGCTCGTCGGTGCAAACCACACCGCCTTCTACGAACAGAAGGCGTCCTCCGGTCTCGATGTCCCGATCGGAACCTCGACGGCGATGGCACAGGGGTACGAGCACCGCCGACTCGACCCGCCGGCGATGGCGAACATCTACGCCGGCGTCAACTACATGGAGGAGGTTCCGACCGAGAGCAACATGGGGGACGGCGGCTTCGTCGACCGCTACTTCGAGATGTACCCGGATGCCCCCTACCTCAACGAGGAAGCGGAGACCAACTACTCCTCCGTGTACATGTACAAACAGGCCGTCGAACAGGCCGGCACGCTCGAACAGCCAGAGGTCATCGAGGCACTTGAGTCGGGCATCAGCCTCGGTACGGAACGTGCTCCGGAGGCGCCCGAGGGCGAGACGATCGAACTCGACGGTGCCACCCACCACGTCGACCACCACATGTGGGTCATGCGCGCCGACGACGAGCACACCCTTGAGGCCGTCCAGGACCGCCCGGTTCCGGAACGGTTCCTCTCGGAAACGGTCGGCTGTGACCTCCGTGAGACGGACGAACAGACCCAGTACACCCCAGTGGACTACTTCGAGGAGGCCGAATAGGAATGGTAAACACGCTCAACCTCGCGTTTCAGTTCCTCGATAGCTTCGCGTTCATCGTGCTGGCCGCGGTGGGGTTGGCGATCGTCTTCGGAATAATGGGCGTGATCAACCTCGCACACGGGGAGTTCATCCTCGTCGGGGCCTACGCGACGACGCTCGCGGTCACCGGCGTCGGCCTGCCGTTGCCGCTCGCGATGGTCGCCGGCGCGTTCGTCACCGCGATCTTCGGGATCGTCGTCGAACGAACGATCATCTCCGGTTCGATACCGAACGCGATCGGACGGCGGTTCCTGGGTCGTGACCTGGTCGAGCCGCTCTATGACCGGCTCGCGGACTCGATGGTTGCCACCTTCGGACTCAGCCTCGTGATGGTCCAGGGAGCCCGGATCGTCTTCGGCAACTCGATCGATCAGGTCCCCACGCCGCTCGGCGCAGTCGCCTACGGGTCCTTTTCGTACTCGACCTACCGGATCGTACTCGCCGGCGTCAGCATTGCTGTGCTCGGTGCGGTGTATTACGTCTTTACCCACACCGACTACGGAATGCGAGCTCGTGCGACCATTCAGGACGAGCGGACGGCCCGTGCGCTCGGGGTCGACACCGAGCGTATCTACATGACGACCTTCGCGATCGGATCGGGACTCGCCGGATTGACCGGCGCGCTGTTCGCTCCGATCGTCTCGATGCAGCCCACGCTCGGGAGTCAGTTCCTTGTCGAGGCGTTCGTTGCGGTCGTCGTCGGCGGTTCCAGCGTCGTCGTCGGGACGGCGCTTTCCGGCGGCGTCCTCGGAATCATCGAGGCGACCTTCTCGAACCTCTACGGCACGTTCATCGGCCGGATCGCGCTGCTCGTGGCTGCGCTGCTCGCGCTCCGGTTCCTGCCGGAGGGGATCACCGGATTCATCGAACGCGTTCGCACCCGCAGACGGGAGGGAGCGTAGATGGCTGTCGATGCCGGATCCGGCGCCGTGATCCTTGCCCGGATTCGTCGCCGACTTGAGGGGCCGAACACGATCGGCAACTCGACCGGTTTCTGGATCGGGTTTCTGCTCGTCGTGCTCGCGCTCGTCGGTTACCCCTTCGTCGGCGGGGGTGGACAGCTCTCGCTGTTTCTCGTGTTGGCGCTGTTGGGGCTCTCGTTGTCGCTCGTGTGGGGCTACGCGGGGGTGTTGAGCTTCGGGCAGGTGGTCTTCTTCGGGATCGGCGGCTACGCCTTCGGCGTGGTTTCGATCAACTTCGCCTCCCCGCAAGGCATCACCGCCGCGCTCGTGGTGGGCGTCGTCGGCGGTGCCCTCGGTGCCGCGTTGCTCGGTTACTTCATGTTCTACGGCGGCGTCCGTGACGTCTACGTCACCATCATCACGCTCGTCTCGACGATGGTGTTACACACGTTTATGGCCCAGACCGCCGGCTCGGAGTGGACGATCGGCGAGGCCGCACTCGGCGGATTCAACGGAATGCCACAGATCCCGCTTTTGGCGCTTGGCGTCGAGGGGGCCTCCTACCAGTTCGTCTACAACGAGATCGAACTCACGCTTCCGGTCGTCGGAGCCGTCGAGATCGACCCGTTCTACTATCTCGCGCTCGCGATGCTCGTAGCGAGTTACCTCGGGTTGCGCATGCTCGTCAACTCCGATTTCGGCCGCGTGATGGTCGCGGTCCGGGAGGATGAGGACCGCACGCGGATGTTCGGCTACCACGTCGAGCGCACGAAGCTCCTGGCGTTCACCCTCGGTGGCGCACTTGCCGGTCTCTCCGGCGTGCTCTATGCCGCCCGAAACGTCTTCATCGATCCGACGGTCTTCTCGTTGCTGTTCGCCACTCTGCCGGTCATCTGGGTGAGCGTCGGCGGTCGCAAGAGCCTGCTCGGGGCCATCGTCGCGACGATCGCAGTCGAGTACGTCCGTGTGTCGATGCAGGGCGAACTCGCGCTCGTCATCCTCGGAGGACTGCTCGTCGGGACCATCCTCGCGCTGCCCGGCGGTATCGTTCCCTGGATCCACGAGACGTTCGTGCGAAACCGGCCGGATCCGACCGACATCGAGACACCCGACGCTCCCGAGACGGCTACGGAGGTGACCGATCCATGAGCGGAAGCCGATCCTCGGCCGACGATCCACAGAACATCGATCTCGACGTCCGCGAGACCGCCGCCGGCCTGGCGACCGGCGACCGTAGCGACACGCTGTTACAGACGGATGGACTGATCAAGAAGTTCGGCGGCTTCACCGCCACCGACGAGCCCGGGTTCGCGGTCGAGGAGGGCGAACTCCGCTGTCTGATCGGCCCGAACGGCGCCGGCAAATCGACCCTCTTGAAGCTCATCACCGGAACCCACGAGCCGACCGCCGGCAGCATCTACTACGACGGCGGCGACATCACCGATCTGCCGCCCCACGAGCGGGTCAAACGGGGTATCAGCATGAAGTTTCAGGTTCCCTCCGTCTACGGAGATCTCACCGTTCGCGAGAATGCACAACTACCGATCCAGCGAACTGCAAGCGGTGACGACCGCGAGCGGCGGATCGGCGAGACGATCGCCGCGGCCGGTCTCGAAGGCTACGCGAACGTGCCCGCAAGCGATCTCTCTCACGGCCAACAACAGCAACTCGAGATCGGCATGGCGGCGTCCTTAGAGCCTGACCTCCTGTTGCTCGACGAGCCCGTCGCCGGGCTTTCGGTCGACGAGCGCCGGGGGATCGCCGACCGCGTGACCGCGCTCAACGAGAAGCGCGGCATCGCCTTCGTCGTCATCGAACACGACACCGACTTCGTCGCCGAGATCGCCGACGCCGTTACGGTACTCCACCGCGGGGATGTCTTCCGCGAAGGGCCGCTCTCGGAGATCGAGGCGGATCCCGAGGTCCGTCGCATCTACCTCGGCGAGGAGGGCGATGAGTGATGGCGACGCTTGAACTGTCCGGCGTGACGGCCGGCTACGGTGCCACGCCCGTGCTTCGGGACGTCGATCTGACCGTCGAGGAAAGCGAGATCGTCGGCGTCGTGGGGAAAAACGGCGTCGGAAAGACCACCCTGATGCGGACCGTGATGGGGCTTCTCGACCCCTCGAACGGGACCGTGAGCTATCACGGCGAGGATCTCACCGGCGCGTCGGCCGACGAACGAGCCCGTGCAGGGATCGGCTATATCCCGCAGGGACGCGACGTCTTCCCGGAACTCACCGTCGAACAGAACCTCCGGATGGGCGAACACGTCAACGCCGGTGCCTCGCGCACGCGCTATGAGGAGATATACGAGCTGTTTCCCATCCTTGAGGATCGAGCCACCCAGGCCGGCGGGACGCTCTCGGGTGGCCAACAGCAGATGCTCGCGATCGCACGCGCGCTCGTCGCCGACCCGGACCTTCTGTTGCTCGACGAGCCGAGCGAGGGGGTTCAACCCTCCATCGTCGATCGGATCAGCGAGGACATGCGGACGATAAACGACGAGTTGGGGACGACCATCCTCTTCGTCGAGCAGAATCTCGGGGTCATCCGCGGCATGGCTGACCGGTGTTACGCCATGGAGCGCGGCGAGATCGTCGACGAGATAGGCGGCGAGTCACTCACTGATGAGGACGCGGTCGCCGACTATCTGGCCGTGTGAACTACCCTACCCCTACTCGCTCACGGCTGACGCCGTTCGCTCCTTGAGCGTAGGGCTTCCTGCTTCCACGACGCGCTTTGCAGACACGGAGGTGTCCGTAGGGGGCGCACTCTCCACAGGCGTTAACGAATCGCGGAGCGATTCGTTCGCACACCAGAAATCGGAGATTTCTGGGGACGCTGTATCCCCACCCTACTCCGCTCCCTTCGGTCGCTCCGTTGAGGATGGGGGCTTAGCCTCTATATCCAGCTAACTCGGCCGTCTCCGACCGGTCGCTTTTCGCCCACCCTCGGATCGACGCCCGTCTTCTCGATCCTCGATCCGACCGATCGAGAACGCTCGCTGGCTGTGTAACCGACGTGGATGCCGTGAGGAAATCGGGACGGTCGTGGATGCCGTGGCGAAACGGGGGCCGTGACGCAACGGCGACGTGGATGCTGTGACGCAACGTATATAATCCCGCCCGTGTCACACACGATCATGGTACTCGAACCCACCTTCGGACGGATCGCTTGCGACCGCGCCCCCGACGGGTTCGAGTTCGTTTTTCGGTGACCCGCGCGTGGCGGATCCGTTCCCCTTCGGGACGGTGAAATCACGCGAGCCGACGTGACGATCGCCGATCGTCGGCCGAACACGGAACGCTTACAGCGTGTGGACTACCGAACGTACGACGAGAGCCGACCTGACGCCCGACGCGAATCCACGACACGAACACATCATATGCGACTCACGGAAGCCCAACTCGCGGTCCTCGAGGCCGCGAGCGCGACCGACGAACGAACGATCGACGACCTGGCGACGGAACTCGACGAGAAGCCCGAGACCGTCACCCGGATCGTCTTCGAACTTCGCGAGGAGGACTTACTCGACGTCTCCGAATCGGAGACGGTCTCCCTCGTCGCCACCGAGGAGGGCCGCGAGTACGCCGATGTCGGCCTGCCCGAGGTTCGCCTCTACCGAGCCGCGATCGACGCCGGCGCGGACGAGGAACCGCTCTCGATGGGTGCGGTGATCGACCGCGCCGAACTCGAGGGGCCCGCGGTCGACATCGCCCTGTCGAATTACGCCCGCAAGGGATACGGCACGATCGATGCCGGGGACCTATCGGCGACTCCCGACGCCGACCCGGCTGACGATCCGGAGCGGATCGTCCTCGAGAACGTCGTCGATGCGGGCGAGGAGGGACTCGAATCCACGGACGAGTTCGATGCTGACGTCATCGACCGCCTGGAGCGCCGCGGACTCCTCGAACGGTCCGAATCGACCGTCCGATCGGTGACCCTCTCCGAGGAGGGCGTGACGGCCCTGATGGAGGGGATCGAGACGGCGGAGACGGTCGACCGGCTCACCCCCGAGATGCTGACGAACGGCGAGTGGGAGACCGTCGAGTTCACGGAGTACAACGTCGAGGCCGACGCCACGACCGCGACGGGCGGACGAAAGCACATCCTCCGGCAGACCGCGGACCGGGTAAAGGACGTTCTGGTCGGGATGGGCTTTCGGGAGATGGAGGGCCCCCACGCCGACGCGGAATTCTGGATCAACGACTGTCTGTTCATGCCCCAGGACCACCCTGCACGGACCCACTGGGACCAGTTCGCCCTCGATCTTCCGCCAATGGACCGAATTCCCCCGAACCTCCTTGAGCGCGTCGAGCGCGCCCACCGCGAAGGATGGGGCGAGGACGGCGACGGCTACCACTCGCCGTGGACCGAAGACGTCGCGCGCGAGATCGATCTTCGCGGCCACACCACTTCGCTGTCGATGCGTCACCTCTCGGGGTTCGCGATGGGCGATCTGGAGCCGCCACAGCGTTTCTTCTCCGTCGAGAAGGTCTATCGAAACGACACCCTCGATCCGACACATCTGCTCGAATTCTTCCAGATCGAGGGGTGGGTGATGGCCGAGGACCTCTCGGTACGCGATCTAATGGGTACCTTCGAGGAGTTCTACCGCCAGTTCGGAATCACTGACGTCCAGTTCAAGCCCCACTATAACCCATACACGGAACCGTCCTTCGAGCTGTTCGGCCGTCACCCCGAGACGGACGAACTCATCGAGATCGGCAACTCGGGGATGTTTCGCGAGGAGGTTCTGGGTCCGCTCGGCGTCGAGTGTGACGTCATGGCCTGGGGGCTCGCGCTGGAACGCCTACTCATGTTGATGTACGGATTCGACGACATCCGAGACGTGCACGGAACGCTCTGTGATCTCGAACTGTTGCGGGAAACGGAGGTGGTGCGATAATGCCCGTCGTCGACGTCGATCCCGACGAACTCCGCGAGTTGACCGGCCACGAGAAGTCCGATGAGGAGTTCATCGAGGACCTGTTCGCGCTCGGCCTGGAGTTCGAGGGTGAAACCGAGGCGGGGGACCTCCAACTCGAGTTTGCTCCGGACCGCCTCGATCGACTCTCCGTTGAAGGGGTCGCCAGATCCCTGCGATACCACTACGGCGACGCTCGCGGCGTTCACGTTCCAGCCACCAACGATGCCGACTGGACGCTTGAGGTCGATGGATCCGTCCCCGAGGAACGCCCCTACGTCACCGGCGCCGTGATCCGTGGCGTCGATCTGGACGACGCCGCGCTCGACTCGCTCATCCAACTCCAGGAGAAGCTCCACGCGACGATGGGTCGAAAGCGTGCCAAGGGCGCGATCGGGATCCACGACTTGGCGATGATCAAGGGTCAAACCGGCCCAGACGGAGCGGCCAACACGATCACCTACCGCGGGATCGAGCCCGACGGCGACACGTTCGTCCCCCTCGATTCCGACGCCGAATTGACTCCCACCGAAGTACTCGAAGAGCATGACACCGGCCGCACGTACGCCGACCTCGTCGACGAATATGACCGGTATCCAGCGATATACGACGACCTCGGACTCTTCTCGTTCCCGCCAGTGATCAACGGCCGCCGGACCGAGGTGCGGACGGGGAGCCGCGAACTGCTCGTCGAGATGACCGGGACCGACCAGTGGACGATCGATCGGATGCTTGCGATCGTCTGTTATGCGCTGTCGGCCCGTGGAGCGACGATAGAGGACGTCAATGTCGTCTATCCCGACATTGGCGACTCGGATTTCGAACATCCACAGGCGGGTGCCGATCTGCTCCGTCCGGACTTCGAGGTAACCGAAAAATCGGTCTCCCACGACCGTATCGAGTCGACGATCGGCGTCGAGTTCGACTCCGACGAGGTGGTCGACCTCCTGGAGCGTTCCGGTCTCGATGCGACCTACTCGTTGGGCGAGGAGGTCGTCTACGACGTCGAGATCCCCCCGTATCGCGTCGACGTGCTTCACCCCTACGACATCGTCGACGACGTGGGTCGGGCCTACGGATTCAACGACCTGGAGCCGCGGTATCCCGATGTCGGGACCGTCGGCGGTCGCCACGACCGCTCCCGGCTTGAGGACGCTGCGCGCGCGAGCCTCGTCGGGCTCGGATTCGAGGACCTGTTGAACTTCCACCTGATAAGCGGTGCGGAGAACTACGATCGGCTGAACGTCGAACCGGGGGGCGACGTCCTCGGCGGCGGCGATCCGGTCGAGATCACCGAACCGTACAGCGAGGACTACACGCAGCTTCGATCCTGGGCGCTTCCCTCGTTGTTGATGGTCCTCGAGCGCAACACCCACCGATCCTACCCGCAGGACTTGGCGGAGATCGGCCTCGCGGCCGAGCGCGACGAGTCGGAGAACACGAACGTCGCCGAACGTCGGACGGTCGCGGCCGTCCTCGCACGCACCGACGCGAGCTACGAGGACGCGAAGGCCCGGCTGCAGGCCATCTGCCGTGACTTCGACGTCGATCTGGAGACGCCGGCCACCGAACACCCGACGTTCCTCGACGGGCGTACGGCCGCGATCGCGATCGACGGAGTCGAGGTTGGCGTGATCGGCGAGGTCCATCCCGCCGTGCTCGTCGAACACGATCTGGAACTTCCGGTGGCGGCCTTCGAGTTCCGGCTCGACGCGCTGGAGTGACGATCGGTCGCTCGTAGGTGGCGGCCGTGACGGCCGCTCCCGGGGCCCCAGCCGCTCTTTGGCCTCCCCGATCGAGTCGCTTAACAGGGAACCGGCGGTACCACAACCCAAGAATGCCCAGCGGAGAGTATGACCCCGACGCCGCCGAGGCGCGCTGGCAGCGGCGATGGGTCGAAAACGAGACGTTCGCCTATCCGGAGGCACAGGCCGATTCCGACACCGCGTTCGCGATCGACACGCCCCCGCCGACTGTCTCGGGCAACCTTCACTGGGGACACGTCTACGGCTCGATCCTCCAGGACATCGTGGCCCGATTCCATCGAATGAACGGCAGCGATGTTCTGTTCCCCTTTGGCTACGACGACAACGGGATCGCCTCCGAGCGACTGGCCGAGCGGGAACTCGGGATTCGCCACCAGGACTTCGAACGCCGCGAGTTCCAGCGCAAGTGCCGAGAGGTCTGCCGGGAGTACGAGACGGACTTCACCGAGAAGATGCAGGGCGTTGGCCTCTCCATCGACTGGACGAACACCTACCGGACCATCTCCCCGGAGGTCCAGCGGATCTCCCAGCTCTCGTTCATCGATCTCTACGAAAAGGATCGTGAATACCGTCAGGAGGCCCCGGCGATCTGGTGTCCCGAGTGCGAGACGGCGATCTCGCAGGTCGAAACCGAGGACGACGAACGGGACTCCCACTTCCACGACATCGCCTTCGAGGTCGTCGAGGCGGACCCGGAACGGTCCGATTACGACGCCGACAGTCCCGACGAATTCACCATCTCGACCACGCGTCCGGAATTATTGCCCGCCTGTGTCGCGGTCTTCGTTCACCCCGACGACGAGGAGAACGAAGCCCTCGTCGGAACCCACGCCCGGATCCCGATCTTCGGCCAGGAGGTGCCGATTCTCGAGGACGAACGCGTCGACATGGAGACCGGCTCCGGCATCGTGATGTGTTGTACCTTCGGCGACCAAACCGACATCGAGTGGTATCAGGCCCACGACCTCCCGCTGCGCGTGGCGATCGACGAGTCGGGCCATCTGACCGAGGAGGCGGGCCCCTACGAGGGGATGCACTCCTCCGAGGCCCGCGAGGCGATCGTGAGCGATCTCGAGGACGAGGGAGCCCTACTCGACCGGCGTGCGATCACCCACACCGTCAACGTTCACGAGCGGTGTGGCGTCGGCGTCGAGTTCTTGGTCACCGAACAGTGGTACGTCGAGGTGCTCGACAAGATCGACGAATATCTCGAGGCCGGTCGCAAGATGGAGTGGTTCCCCGAGAAGATGTTCACCCGGTACCAACACTGGGTTGAAGGGCTCCAGTGGGACTGGTGTATCTCCAGACAGCGCTCTTCGGGCATCCCCTTCCCGGTGTGGTACTGTGCTGAGTGTGACGCGGAGGTCATCGCCGACAAGACGGACCTGCCCGTCGATCCCCTCTCCGACAATCCTCCCGTCGACGTCTGCCCCGAGTGCGGCCACGACGAGTTCATTCCCGAGGATGACGTCCTCGACACGTGGGCGACCTCCTCGCTCACTCCGCTCATTAACGCCGGCTGGGACTGGGATGCGGACGCCGGCGAGTTCACGATGGATCGACCGGAGATCTATCCGATGGACGTCCGTCCGCAGGGCCACGACATCATCTCCTTTTGGTTGTTCCACACCGTCATCAAATGTTATGAACACACCGGTGAGGTGCCCTTCGAGTCGACGATGATCAACGGGATGGTCCTCGACGAGAACCGCGAGAAGATGTCGAAATCGAAAGGCAACGTCGTCGAACCCGACACGGTGATGGATCAGTTCCCGGTCGACGCCGCCCGATTCTGGGCTGCCGGGTCGGCGATCGGCGACGACCTGCCCTATCAGGAAAAAGGCCTGCGCGCCGGCGAGAAGCTCATTCGCAAGCTGTGGAACGCCTCGAAGCTCGTGGAATCGCTCGCTCCCGACCCGTACCCGGACGAGCCCGACGATCTGGAGGAGCTCGATCGGTGGCTGCTCGCGGAGATCGACCGGGAGATAGAACGGCTCACGACGCGTCTGGAGAACCGCGAATTCTCGAAGGCACGGGACGGTCTCCGGACGTTCTTCTGGGGGACGTTCTGTGACGACTACCTCGAGATCGCCAAACAGCGCGAGGATGCCTCCGCCGAATACACCCTTCGGACGGCCCATCGGCGTTTCGTGAAGCTGTTCGCTCCGTTCCTCGCCCACGTCTCGGAGGAAATCTGGCACGCCGAGTACGCCGCAGGCGCCGACGGCGAGGCCGCGGAGTCGGTCCATCTTTCCGAGTGGCCCGAGCCGCTCGGCCTCTCGGCCGACCACGACGCCGGCGAACTCGCGATGGCGGTCGTCGGTGCGCTCCGCAAGTACAAAAGCGCCGAACAGCTCCCGCTCAATGCGCCCCTCGAAGTCGTCGAGGTCTACGGCAACGTCAGTGGCTTCGAGGACGACATCACCGGCGTGATGCACGTGGAGGACCTCCGGATGTATCCGGACGCCGAGGCGCCCGTCGAGACGGTCACGACCGGTATTGATCTCGCGTACGCGACGGTCGGCCCGAAGTACGGCGACACGATCGCCGATATCGAGGCTGGGATCGCGGAGGGCGATTATGAACTCGTCGACGACGAACTCCACGTCGCCGGCGTCGAGTTGGCCCCCGACGAGTTCGAGATCGAGACCGAACGGCAGTACCGCGGCGAGGGAACACTCCTCGACGCCGACGACGCCGTCGTGATCGTTCGAAGCGACGGAGAGTGAGGACGCGGCGGAGAGTGAGGAAGCGACGGGAAGTGAGAATTCAGCGGGGCCCTCGTCACGCCTCCTCGAACAGGCTCTCGGCTAGATACGCCGAAACGACCCAGTTCGGTCGATCAACGACCTCGTTGATCTTGAGATCGGCGGCAACCGAACAGAGAACGTAGGCCTCCTCACGCGTGAGTCCCCATCGCTCCTGGAGGTGATCGATCATCGCCAGGACGGCGTCCTTCGTGGCGTCCATGAGGTCATCGCGGATCCCCGTCGTCGCGTACATCGGTTCGTCACGCCCCGACGGCGTGAACGGTCCCGTCGTCTCGAATTGCGGGCCGTCGATATCGAGGTCCGTCCGGAGCGTAATTCGGGCCGTGATCGTCGTCGGCGTTTCGATGGCGCTGACACAGACTTCCCCGTCACCCTGGGCAGCGTGGCCGTCGCCGATGCTGAACAGGGCATCCGCCACCTCGACGGGCAGATAGACCGTCGATCCCGCCGTGAGATGTTTGATGTCCATGTTCCCGCCGACACGCCTCGGCGGTCCCGTCGAGTGGTCTCCATTCGCTGCGGGCGCGAGGCCCACGACGCCGGGGAAGGGGGCAATCGGAATCTCGATTCCCGCCTCAAACGGCGCGACGTCGTCGTCGAGATCCCAGTGGTAGAGGTATGGATCCGGAAATTCCTCAGGGAGCAACCCCTTCCCTCGATCGCCCGACCGTATCAACGTGTATCCCCAGTCGTCGTGTTCCACCTCCTGAATGTCGATCTGGAGGACGTCCCCCGGTTCGGCACCGTCGACGGCGACCGGTCCCGTGAGATGATGGCCGATGAACTCCGTTTCCGCGAGTTCCTCCGCATCGGTCTCCGGCGTGATCCCCGGGCCGCTGTCGTTGAGGCACTCGAACGTGACCGTCTCGCCGGATTCGATCCGGAGCTCCGGTGCGTGATCGTTGTTCCAGGAGGTGTGAAGCGCCTCCTCGTGACTGAGGGCGTGATCGGCATCCATGACTTCCTCGATGATCGTCGACGGCCGTCTTATATTCAACGCTCGGTCGGTGTTTTTTAACGACCCCGTGACCCGCCGTCTCGATCGTTCGGTTCCGGGTGTCGTTCGTCGAGTTCTCTTCCGATTATAAGTGTTGACGTTCGATTCCGATCAGAGATCCGCTCCGACCGCCGCCTCGATCGAGTCGAACCCGTCGCGTTCAAGCAAATCGAGTACCCCCTCGTTGATATCGCGGGCGATGCTCGGTCCCTGATAGACGAGTCCCGTGTACAACTGTACGATCGATGCGCCCGCACGGATCTTCGCGTAGGCGCCATAGGCATCGTCGACGCCTCCGACGCCCACGATTGGAACATCGGTTCGTTCGGCGATGAAGCGGACCAGTTCCGTCGCCACCTCCTCGATCGGTTCCCCGGAGAGGCCGCCGCGCTCGACCTGTTGGGGGCTCTCCAGTGAATCGGGACGGCTCGTGGTCGTGTTCGTCGCGATGACGCCATCGAGATCGTACTCGTCGACGACCGCGAGCGCCTCCTCGATCGCCGGTCGCGGCAGGTCGGGCGAGAACTTCACGAGAAGCGGTGCGGCGCCGGCGTCCGTGAGCGTCCCCAGGATCGACTCCAGCGCCTCGCGATCCTGAAGCGACCGGAGGCCGGGCGTGTTGGGACTTGAAACGTTCACGACGAAGTAGTCACCGGCGTCGGCGACGCGCTCGTAGGTGTACAGGTAGTCGTCAGGGGCGTCCGCAAGCGGGGTCGATTTCGATTTCCCGATGTTGATCCCGACAGGGACATCGGGAAGCGGTTCGGATTCGAGGCGCTCGCCGATCCGATCTGCGCCCTGATTGTTGAAGCCCATCCGGTTGATGAGTGCGAGATCGTCCTTTAGACGGAACAGTCGCGGACGCGGATTCCCCGACTGGGCCTCCGCCGTGACCCCACCGACCTCGACGTGTCCGAATCCGAGCGCGGCGAGCGCCCGGGGAATCTCGGCGTTCTTATCGAAGCCGGCGGCGACGCCGACGGGATTTGGAAACTCGATCCCGAAGGCGTCCGTCCGCAGGCGAGGATCCTCGACGACGTACCGCCGCGCGAGCAGATCGGTCACGGGCGTTCCCTGGACTGCCCGCAACAGTCGATGGGTGGCGCGGTGTGCGGTCTCCGGCGGCAGCGCGAAAAGCGCCGGCTTGCACAGCTCGTAGACGGTCATTGCCGGATCGTTGGCCGCGACCGTCAAGAACCCTCGCGATCGAAGACGACACGTTGATTTATAAGGACGCGCTCGACTCACCCATGGTGGAACCCATTACGGTGGTCGCGATCGCCGCGGGGATCGCGGTCGCGGCGATGACGCTCGCGATGTTGTGGTTCGTGCGGGACTCGATGAACGAGGAGACGCATCGTCCCGATGAGGGACACGAAAACGGGGACGCCGACGGGAACGAAAACGGCGCGTAGGCTACTCCTCGTCCGGATCGTAGACGTGAACGTCGTCTTCCGCCGGTGGGGCGCCGACCGCGAGCACTACCAGTGTCTCGTGCGCCGTCTTTGGGTTGTACGCGCGCTGTGGATCGCCGGGTCCGACGGCGAACAGTCCACCTTCCGGTACCTCGTGGGTTCCCTCGGGCGTCTCGACGTGCATGGTTCCCGATAGTACGTAGAAGGCTTCCTCCTGTTCGTCGTGATAGTGGTAGGCGAGTGGTAGCTGCTCTCCCGGTTCGGCGCGAAAGAGGTTCATCGCCATCCGTTCGAGGTCAGCAGCCGCCGTGAGCCGCCGGAGTTCACACGGTCGATCGGGTGCCGGCTCGATATCCTCGGGGTCAACGATTCGATAGCCCATGTCCCTCGGTAACTCGCCGTGGACAAAAACGCGGCGGGCGTCGGAGAGCCTTTACGGGCTCGCCACATAGCCAAGTAACAACCGATGGAAGAGAGCATCTCCGGGTTCAAGGTGCGCGGAGACTGGGGGAAGATGGTCGAACACGGCGAGAAGATCACCCAGGCACTGCGGGAGGCTGAGGTGAACAACGACGCCTTCCACGAGTGGGACGAGTGGCGTCCCCGATCCCACGAGCGGATCGAGGAGGACATCTCCGAAAAGACCGCTCGACAGGCCTCGGTAAGCGAGGGCGAGGGCGAAAAGGCCGGTAAGACGGCTGGCGAGGACATTCAGACGGCCGGCGAGAAGCTCTCCGAATCCTACGAGAAGGTCGAAGAAGGAGAAAACGAGGCCGCACTCGATCGGTGGGGGGAGTCGATCGAGCACGTCGCCCGCGCGGCCGACTCCGCGGGCCGAAAGGCGCTCCGGAAGGTCGAGGACACGGTCTATCGCAACGTGATGACCCAGCTTGCGCCCTACTACTTCGACAACGAACTAATTAGTGCCAACATCCAGCAGGTCGGCCGTGGAGACGCCGACGAGGAGTTCGTCTTCGAGGTAAACGTCAACGACGACGAGCTGAAGTCGGATGTCTCGGAGATCCTCTCCGAATACGAATCGACCGTCGACCGCTGGCACGTCGCGGCCGAAAAGGAGACGGCCAATCTGGAGGCCGCCGAGGGGGTCGAACTGCCCGAGACCGAAGAGGAGTCGAAATCGACGACGACGTGACCGTCCTCCTGGCGTATGGAGGGCGACGACCGACGAGAGACGGTGACGGGTTTTAATTGCTCACGATCGCTACCCTTGAGGGATGACCGATCCACGATCCGACATCGAGGACCTCGTCGGCGACGTCGACCCGGGCTTCGCGCACGTGCTGTCCTGTGTGTTCGGGATCAAGGACCACGAGAGCCGAACGTATCTCGTGCTCGTCGAGAATCCGAACTGCACCGTCGCCGATCTCGCCGATGCGCTCGATCGGGACCGGTCGAACGTCAACCGGTCGTTGTCGACGCTTCGGGAGAAGGGCCTCGTTGAGCGCCGCCGCCGGCTGCTCGATTCGGGCGGCTACGTCTATCAGTACACTGCGCTCTCGATCCCCGAGACGAAAGCGCGTCTCCACGCCGCACTTGACGAGTGGGTTGCGTCCGTCCACGAGACGATCGACGAGTTCGATCCCGGCGATGAATCCGGAGCATCGTCCGTCGACCCGTGAGTCCCGTTCCGTGATCGTCGGGTCCGCCCGCGGAACGATCGGACCGCCCACCTTTTACGTTGGGGGAGTAACTCTCGAACGATGACGCTCGAGATCGATGCCCCCACGCCGTCGGCGCCAGCGTGTGCCGACGACGGGGTGTGGCTCGCCTGTATCGCGTGCGGTTCGACGTTCGCTCCCTTCGAGGATGTCCGATACACCTGTGACGACTGCGACGGCCTCCTCGAGGTTCGCTACGACGATCCCCCCACTTTCGACGATTTCGGGCCGGGCGCTTCCAGTCCGGGCCCCGACCGCGGCGTCTGGCGCTACCGTGAGGGACTCCCCTTCGAATCCGGAGTGACGCTTCCGGAGGGCGATACGCCGCTTCACGAGGTTCCTCGCCTGGAGGCAGACGTCGGCGTCGAGACCCTCCGAATCAAACACGAGGGGATGAACCCGACCGGCTCGTTCAAGGACCGAGGAATGACCGTCGGCGTTCGCGTCGCCGAACGGCTCGGCGTGGACGCGCTCGCGTGTGCCTCCACGGGAAACACCTCGGCCGCGCTCGCCGCCTACGGCGGTCGGGCCGGTCTCGAGACGCTCGTGCTCCTTCCCGCTGGAAAGGTTGCGGCCGGGAAGATCGCCCAGGCGAGCCTCCACGGCGCGCGCATCCTGGAGGTCGATGGCAACTTCGACGCCTGCCTCGATATCGTCCAGGAACTGGCCGCCCGCGGCGAGGCGTACCTGCTCAACTCGCTCAATCCCTTCCGTCTCGAGGGCCAGAAGACGATCGGTTTCGAGATCCTCGAGGCGTTTCACGACGACCACGGAACGTTCCCCGACCGGATCGTCCTGCCGGTGGGCAATGCCGGCAACACCGCGGCGCTATATAAGGCCTTTCGCGAGCTCGTCCAGTCGGGTGCACTCGGCATCGACGACGTTCCGAAGCTCACCGGCGTGCAGGCCGCCGGTGCCGCACCAATGGTCGAAGCGATCGAGAACGACGCGGAGTCGGTCCGTCGATGGGAGGACGTCGAGACCCGTGCGACCGCGATCCGGATCGGGAACCCGGTCAACGCGCCGAAGGCGCTGCCGGGGATCCGAAACACCGGCGGTACCGCCGTCGCCGTCACCGACGAGGAAATCACCGACGCCCAGCGTACGCTCGCGGGTGAAGGCGTTGGCGTCGAGCCCGCTTCGGCGGCCAGCATTGCGGGACTCCGGAAGCTCCGTCGGGAGGACGTCGTCGACGCCGACGAGCAGGTCGTCTGTCTCACCACCGGTCACCTGTTGAAGGACCCTGACGCCGCCTACGAAGCCGGCAACGACCCCGAACCCGTGGCCAACGACGTCGGCGCGGTGCTCGAACTGCTCGCGGAGTAACACGGGTCGATCACGGTCGCGACGTTCACGCCTCCGTCACATTCGACGGGTCGGAACCGGTCGTTGGTGCTGTCGTCGTAGAGTCGAACGCATTTTCAGAACGACACCACCGCTCTCCTCTCTCGATGTCCACAAGCCGCGGATCGGCCGCCATTCCCACTGACTCGAGTTATGTCTCGCGAACGTTCGCCTCGTCGAGAGTGATCTCCGTGACCTCGATGATGCGATCATCGGCCAGGAGCTCCTCGATCGCGGCGTCAGGAACGTCCTGATCGAGATTGTAGACGGTGAGGGCCTCGCCGCCGTGGACCTCACGGGCGTTGAACATGCCCGCGATGTTCACACCGTGGTCGCCGAGAACGGTCCCGATGAGCCCGATCACGCCCGGCTCGTCGTAGTTGCGCGCGACGAGCATATTGCCGTAGGGGACGGCGTCAACGCGGTATCCATCGATTCGAACGATCCGGGGGTCCTCGCCGGCGAAGAGGGTCCCCTCTACGGAAAGCTCCACGTCGCCATCGCTGACGGTGACCCGGACGAGGCTCTGGAAATCCTCGGTCTGCCGCGTCTTCGACTCCACGACCTCGATGCCACGGTCCTCGGCGAGTTGTGGCGCATTCACCGCGTTCACCTTCCACTCGAGGGGTTCAAAGACTCCCTTCAGCGCGGAGGCGGTCACGAGTTCGACCTCCTCGGCGGCGATGTCACCCTCGTAGGTCACTTCGACCGTGTCGATGCGCTCATCGAGCAGCTGTGCGGCGACCTTACCCGCCGTCTCCGCCAGGTCGATGTACGGCTCGATGCGCGGGAAGGCAGTCTCATCGACTGATGGGGCGTTGAGCGCGTTGAGCACGGGTTCGTCGTTGAACGCCGCGATCACCGCGTCAGCGGTGTCGGTCGCGACGTTCTCCTGGGCGGCTTCCGTCGAGGCGCCGAGGTGCGGCGTCAAGACGACATCGTCGACGTCGAGGAGGGGCGAATCCTCCGGCAGCGGTTCGACCGCGAACGAGTCGAGGGCAGCGCCGGCGAGGGTTCCGTCCGCCACCGCGGCCGCGAGGGCGTCCTCGTCGACGATCCCGCCGCGGGCGCAGTTGATGAGGTACCCGTCCTCGAGTTGCGCGAGTTCGTCCTCGGCAACCATCCCCTCCGTCTCGGGCAAAAGCGGGGTGTGGATCGTCGCGAAGTCGGCCTGAGCGAGGGCGTTGTGGAGGTCGTCGGTCAGCTCGGCGCCGAGTCGTTCGGCGCGCTCCTCGGAGATGTATGGGTCGTAGACGACCAGATCCATTCCCAGCGAGTCGAGTCGCTTTGCGACTTCCTGGCCGACTCGACCGAGCCCGATGATCGCGAGCGTCTTGTTGTTGACCTCCGAACCGAGGTACTCGCCTTTCGCCCACTCGCCGTCCTTCAATCGACCGTGAGCCTGCGGGATCGACCGTGCGACCGCGAAGGTCATCGCGACGGTGTGTTCTGCGGCCGCCCGGACGTTTCCTTCCGGAGCGTTGGCCACGATGACGCCGTGGTCCGTCGCAGCATCGATGTCGATGTTGTCCACGCCGATGCCGGCGCGGCCGACGATCACGAGTTCCTCCGCGGCTTCGAAGATCTCGCGGGTGACCTCGGTTCCCGATCGGACGATCAGCGCGTTCGCATCGGCGATGGCTTCACGAAGCTCCTCGCCGCCGTCGACGTCGTAGGCTGTCTGTACTTCATGGCCTGCCTCCCGGAGCCGATCGAGGCCCGCATCCGCGATCGGGTCCGTCACGAGGACGTTCATACGTGTACGAATCCGTGGGCCGTGGTTAATCCTTTTTCATCGGGCTCGGCGTCCGTGTCCCTTGATATCACGGCTCCCGTGGGGGTGGTCTCACGCCGAAAGCGGGAACGATTCGACCGTCTCGTAGACCGGTCCCGACGACGTGAGACGCGATCGCTTCAACTGGACCTGCTCTGCGGTGAACGTGCCGATATCGGGGTCACGATTCCGGACGACTCGCTGAACCAGGTCCTTTCCCCGCGCGTCGTTCATCCGCGCGAGGGTAACGTGTGGAGTGAACTCATGTTCGTCCGGCTCGTAGCCGAGCGCTACCGTTCGCTCCTCGATCGTCTCGTGAAGGCGAGCCAACTCGGTTGATCCCTCCCCGATCCCGGTCCAAACGACGCTGATGTACTCCATCGACGGGAAGACGCCGAGTCCACCAACCGACACCGTAAACGGTCCCGTGTTCGCTTCGGCTACCGCCCGACGCCCCGCATCGGTCACGGCGTCGACGCCGGCACTCGGAGTCGAATCATCGGTCGACGATCCGTCCGTCGTCTCCGCCGGCACGTCCCCGAGGAACGCGAGCGTCACGTGTGCCTGCTCTGGGTCCGTGAACCGCAGGCCGTCGGCCCCGTGAAGCTCCTCTTGAACGTCCGCGATCCCCGAGGCCAGTTCCTCCGGGATGTCGACCGCAAAGAATGCGCGCATCTCGATCGGGAGGTGGGTCGCCGCAGGGAAAAGTCGACTGCCCGATCGTCCCGTCTCGTTCCCTCGTCGCCGGCCGGGACGGCGATCGGCGAACCCCGGCGGACGTAACCCTTACCCGCGACGACCGCCAAACCGGGCCATATGACCGACAAGCCGGACGATCACGGCCACGAGTTCTCCTCGGGACAGGGACTCGACGAGGACTACGAGGATTTCACCCTCGATCCCCCCGAGTTGAACGCCGACCCGATGACGGTCGACCCCGTTGACACCCGCGTTATCACCGACGAACTCGACCGGCGAAACATCGCAAGCGATCAGGTCGACGTCGAGCAACTCGTCGATGTCGGGCTCTCGTATATGGGCATCAACCGCTTCGAGGAAGCCACTGAAACCTTCGAGCGAGCGGTGATGTTCGCCGAGGAGGACTCGCTTGCCGCCCAGGAGGCACTCGTCAACAAGGGCGCAGCACACGCCGAACTGGAGGAGTACGACGAGGCGATCGGTGCCTATCGTCGGGCGTTGCGAATAGACGACGACTCAGAGCACGCCGCGACCGCCGAGACCAACCTCGCGTACGCGCTCTGGGAGTTCGGTCGCCACGAGCAGGCGCTCGAACACGCCGAACGCGCCGTGGAGATCGATCCCCGGTTCGCCCAGGCATGGTACAATCGTGGTTTCTTCCTCGTCGAACGGGGTCTCGCCGAGGACGCGGTCACCGCCTTCGACAACGCCATCCGTCTCGGCCACCGGAACGCGGACGTTCTCGAGGAGAAGGCTCGCGCCCTCGAGGAGGCCGACGAGTACGAGCAGGCCGAGGAAGTCGCAGAAAAGGCCGAGGAACTCCGCGAGGAGCGCGAGCGGGAACTCGTCGACGAGCACGGCCGGGGCGGTCCGAGTGAGAACCGAACTCCCGACGGCGACGCCGGCGGACTCGACTCGGAGTTCGGAGGGCTGTAGATGCTTCTCCGTGAGCGGGACACCCCTGAGGGTGTGCTCGTTTCGGTGTGTGATCCCGACTGTCTCGGGGAGACCTTCGAGAACGGGGCCGCGTCGCTCACGGTCGAAGAGGAGTTCTACGCCGGCCCCGACGCCGTCGAGGCGACGGACGAGGAGGTCATCGCCGGTCTTCAGCGGGCAGAGGTCGCGAACCTCGTCGGCGAGGAGGCGGTCGGCGTCGCCATTGAGGCCGGACTCGTCGATGAGGAGGCGGTCCTCGAATTCGACGGGACGCGTCACGCCCAGTTACTTCGGCTTTGAGCTGGCGTTCGTTGCCGGTCCACGGTTGACTTCCGGCCGAAATGGAACTACCCGCGTCGCCGTCGCCTTCCAGGTGAGACACACCGAGCGCCCGACGGAGAGGTCGAGTCGCGAGACGCTTTCTGCGGTCACGAGTACTCGAAACGTTGCGCCGTCGACGTCGACGTGGATCGTCCGGATCGTCTCTCCCCGTTCGACGGCCGTCACCCGCCCGTCGACCTGATTGCGGGCGCTCGTCGCGTCCGGTTCGGGCGTCTCCGTAATCGCGGAGAGGGTCACCGCATCCGCACCGATTCGCAACTGGACGCGATCGTCGATCGTCACGTCACCGCCGAGTCCACACACGTCGCCGATCGAGGTCTCGACGGTCACGATCTCACCGCTGGTTCCGGTCACGACGCCCTCGATGACCGTCTCGGGGACCTGCGCAGCCGCCGTGAGCGCGGCACGCAATCGCTCGTAACGGGCCAACAGTGTCCGGGCGTTCTCCGTCAACTGGCTTCCCCCGCCGCCCTGGCCACCGCGCGTTCGATCGACCAGATCACCGAAGGCCGCCTCAAGTGTCTCGATACGCGCGAGCGCGCGCGCTCGAGACCGCTCCAGGTCGGCCGTGGCGGCGGCGATCGATCCCGATCGTCCGATCGTCCGCAGGAGTGCGGCATCGCGCGCGTCGAACTCGACGCCGTCCTCCGAGAGGACTGCCTTCCCGTGGCCGGTCGTTTCGTTCCTCACGGAAACCGATCGGCGAGCCATCGTCTTGAATCGAGGGGTCGTCATCCGGCCGATCTGCCATTCTATATCGCGATATATGATTTATTTGGGCCACCGACGTTTCATCTTCGATTCCACTCGTCTGCTACTCATCCCTTCAGCCACTCCATTCAGCCACTCTACTCATCGATTCCATTCAGCCACTACCATCAACTCCATTCAGCCACCACCATCAACTCCATTCAGCCACCCCATCGCACTGTCCGGCACTTCCAGTGACGTCGTCAGGCGGACTGGATCCCCAGTCCGTTCGTAACCATCGCGGAGGAACACGCTTTCGCAGACTTCGGTCTGCCCAGTGTGTTCGAAACGATCGACGTCCTGCTCGACGAGTGCCACTCAGCCACTCTCTCACGTGATCGCTTACCATTGCATTCGAACGGTTCATGATCGAAACGGATTCACTCGATCGAGTCCCTGTGAGTCGCCGACGTCTCTCTGATCCTCTCGATCGAGCTGCGATCTTTCCCGTGTCGATCCTCTTCTCGATATATCTCATGTCGCGATATCTTCTGGGGTTCGTGGTGGTTGGCGTCCGCAATTTTCTGGAGCCACTCACAGACCGCTCTATACTCGACGTGCCGCCGTTTCTTCCCGTGTGGTTCGTTGCGGTCGTATTCGTGAATCCAAACCAACGTCGGTATATTCCCGTCTCCACATCTACGTGGTAGAGACGATACAATGGTCGACGTAACCATCCTCGGATGTGGGAACCTTGGAAGCGCCCTCATCACCGGACTCGCGAAGGAGGGGAATCACGACGTAACCGCCTACGACATCGACGAGAGTGCCCTCGATCGGGTCGAGCCGTACTGTCAGCAAACGACGACGGATATTGAGGAGGCGGCGACGTCCGATGTGATCGTCGTCGCCGTGAAGCCGGATATCGTGGAGACCGTCCTCGACTCGCTCGATCTGTCCGCGGACCAGACGCTTGTCACTGTCGCCGCGGGCGTCCCGATCGACTTCGTCGACGCGCGAACCGACGCCACCGTCGTTCGCATCATGCCGAACCTCGCGGCCGAAACCGCGGACATGGCGGCCGCAGTCACGTGGGACGAGGTCGATGAGGACGTGCGCGCTCTCCTCGACGATCTGGGCGAGTTCGTTGAGATCGATGAGGAACGGATGGACGTGGCTACTGCCCTCAACGGGAGCGGCCCCGCCTTCGTGTTCTACTTCCTGCAGGCGATGAAGCGCGCGGCCGTCGAGGAGGGACTCGAATCCGACGACGCCGAGGTGCTTGCGGCGCAGACCGTCAAGGGGGCCGCGGAGACCGTCCTCCGCTCCGATCGAAGCGTGGACGAGCTTATCGACGCGGTCTGTTCGCCCAAGGGCACGACGATCGAGGGCATGGAGGTCCTCTGGGACAGCGACCTCGAGGCGGAAGTCGAGGAGGCGCTGTCGGCAGCAGCCCGGCGCTCCCGGGAGCTTGCCGAGGAGTTCGAGCATGATTAAGGCAGTCGAATCCGACGTCGTCGAGCGAACACGGCGTCTCGCGGCAGCCGCCGATCGCGTCGTCGTCAAGGCGGGAACGAACTCGCTTACGGATGACGAGTCCAACCTCGACGACGAAAAACTCGATACGTTCGTCGACGGCGTCGTCTCACTTCTCGATCGCGGCAAGGACGTCATCGTCGTCTCCTCGGGCGCCATCGGCGCCGGGAAGGGTCGAATCGGTCAGACCGGTGGGACCATCGAGGAGTCACAGGCTCTGTCGACGATCGGACAGAGCCATCTGATGCGGCGCTACACCGAAAGCTTCGAACGCTACGACAGAACGGTGGCACAGATACTCGTGACCGAACACGACCTCGAGAACCCCGAACGGTTCACGAACTTTCGAAACACGATCGAGACGCTCCTCGAGTGGGGCGTCGTTCCGATCATCAACGAGAACGACGCGGTCGCGACCGAGGAGATCCGGATCGGCGACAACGACATGCTCTCGGCGTCGGTCAGCATCGGCGTCGACGTCGACCTGCTCGTGACGCTCACCGACGTCGGCGGCGTCTACACGGGCAATCCAAAGGAGGATCCCGAGGCGGAACGCATCGAGGCGATCGAGCGCAATTACTCGGCGGTCGAATCGATCATCGACGAGAGCGCGTCCGGCGAATTCGGCGGCATTCGAACGAAGGTGCAGGGCGCTCGCACCGTCAGCGAGCACGGCATTCCCGCCATCATCGCACGGTCGGACGAACCGGACGTCCTCGAACGGATCGCCATTGGCAAACCGGTCGGAACCATATTCGTTCCCGTAAACGGAGATCACGATGACTGACAAATCCACGGAAACGAAAGTCTCGGAGGCACAGTCGGCAGCCCTGGAGCTGGCGAAACTCCCCGAAAGCGAACGGAACGCGGCGCTCTACGACATCGCGGACGCGATCGAAGCCGAACGCGAGCGGATCCTCGATGCCAACGAAACCGACGTCGAGGAAGCCGAAGAACGGCTCGCGGAGGGTGAGTACACGCGGGCACTCGTCGATCGGCTCGAACTCTCCGCGTCCAAACTCGAGAGCATCACGGACATGGTCCGAAGCGTCGCCGATCAGGGGGATCCCCTCGATCGCACGCTTGAGTCGAGACGCCTCGATTCGGGACTGGAACTGTACAAGGTGTCGGTCCCTATCGGCGTCATCGGGACGGTCTTTGAGTCCCGTCCCGACGCGCTCGTTCAGATCGCCGCGCTCAGTCTCAAGTCCGGAAACGCGGTGATCCTGAAGGGGGGAAGCGAGGCCAGCAGTTCGAATCGCGTGCTCTATGAGATCATTCGGGAAGCCACTGCCGGGGTTCCCACTGGATGGGCACAGCTCATCGAGGCGCGCGAGGACGTCGACACGATGCTCGGGATGGACGACTCCATCGACCTCCTCATGCCGCGAGGGAGTTCACAGTTCGTCAGCTACATTCAGGATAACACGAGCATCCCCGTCCTCGGCCACACGGAAGGGGTCTGTCACGTCTTCGTGGACCGAGATGCTGACCTCTCGATGGCGACCGAGATCGCCTACGACGCGAAGGTTCAGTATCCGGCCGTCTGCAACGCCGTGGAGACGCTGATCGTTCACCAGGAGGTGGCCGAGGAGTTCCTGCCGGTCGTCGCCGAACGCTACCGTGAGGCGGACGTCGAGTTGCGCGGCGACGAGACGGCCCGATCGATCGTCGAGATGAAGGAGGCGACGGAGGCGGACTGGTCGAGTGAGTACGGCGATCTCATTCTTTCGATAACGATCGTCGACTCGCTTACGGACGCGATCGATCACGTCAACGCGTACGGCTCGAAACACACCGAATCGATCGTGACCGAGACCGCGGCGCGTGCCAGCACGTTCATGCGGAGCATCGATTCTGCGAGCGTGTTTCATAACGCCTCGACGCGGTTCAGCGACGGGTATCGGTTCGGACTGGGCGCTGAGGTCGGCATCAGCACGGGGAAGACCCACGCCCGGGGGCCGGTCGGACTCGACGGACTCACTACCTATAAGTATCATCTTGAGGGGAGCGGACAGGTGGTCGGCACGTACGCCGGAGACGACGCGAAGCCGTTCCTCCACGAGGAGTTCGAGGGCGACTGGAATCCCGGCCACCTCTCCGGGGAATAGCGGACCGTCGACGGGTGGTTTCACGGAGATCGGACGCCCGATGGCTATTTGTGGCGTCCGGACGATGGCCCGCCCATGGACGAGGCTCCCGTTCCGTCGATCGATCACGACGTCGATGCCGAAACGGGGGAACTCGAACGGACGATCGGACTCGTCGGTGGGCTTGCTATCGGGATCGGTACCATGGTCGGCGCCGGGATATTCGTCTTTCCCGGGCTGGCGGCCGAAAACGCCGGCCCGGCCGCGTCCCTTTCGTTTGCTATCGGTGCCGTGGTGGCACTGTTGGTTGCGCTTCCGACCTCCGAATTGGCAACCGCAATGCCCCGAAGCGGCGGTGGATACGTCTACATCTCGCGCGGGCTCGGAACCGCGGCCGGGGCTGTCGTCGGGATCGGCCTCTGGATCGGATTGGTGTTCGCCTCGGCGTTCTATCTCGTCGGGCTTGGAAACTACGCCGGACAGGTTCTCCTGGAGGTCGGGATCGCGGTACCGATCGACCCCGCGCCGGTGCTCGGCGTGGCCTTCGGCGTCAGCCTCACGGTGCTTAGCCTCTTCGGAACCGAAAACACGGCCGTGCTGCAAAACGGTATCGTGGTCCTCCTGTTGGTGATCTTGACCCTGTTTCTCGGATACGGGAGCCTCGACGCGCTCGGCGTCTTCGGCGGCGAGTCGGTTCCTGAGCGGTTCTTTCCTCCCGGGGGTATTCTCCCCGTGTTCCGAACGGCGGCGCTCGTGTTCACCTCCTATCTCGGGTTCGCGCAGGTGGCGACGGTCGCCGGTGATATCGAGGATCCCGGTCGAAACCTGCCGTTGGCGATGGTCGGATCGGTCATCGTCGTCGGCGTTCTCTACGTCGTCACGATATTCGTCGCCACGAGCGCGTTCGGGAGCGCTCGGCTCGGTGAATTCGGTGAGACGGCGATGGTCGAGGTCGCCCGCGAGTTCGTCGGTCTCCCCGGCGCGGTCGTGATCCTGTTTGCCGGGTTGTTGGCGACCTTCTCCAGCGCGAACGCCTCCATACTCAGCTCCTCGCGTGCGGTCTATGCCGTCAGCCGTGATCGGATCCTCCCGATGACCGCCAGTCGGATCAACCTCCGGTATGGCACACCCCACATCGCATTGACTCTTGCCGGCGGCCCCATCGTCGTGTTGACTGCCACGGGGCAGGTGGCGTTGCTCGCGGAGGTGGCGTCGGTGCTGCACCTCGTGATGTACGGGTTGATCTGCGTCACCCTTATCAAACTGCGACGAGAGTCCCCGTCGTGGTATGACCCGTCCTTCCGTTGCCCCGGATCGTGGAGTCTTCCAGCGGCTGGCGCGGTCACGAGCTTCGGACTCATCGTGTTCATGCAACCCTCTTCGATCGCGATCGGTGTCGTCATCATGATCGCTTCGTACCTCTGGTATCGGATGAATGCCCGGGACGTCGAGCTCAAGGGGGCGTTTTGAGATGGCGGCCAGCGATCGACCAACCGTCCTTCTTCCCGTTCGCGTCCTGCAGGGTGAATCGCTCCCCGAGGGCACCCCGGAGCTGCTCGCGAACGCCCACGTCGTCTTGCTCGGATATCACCTGATCCCCGATCAGACCGCCACCGACCAGGCTCGTGAGCAGTTCGGCGATCGAGCGATGGACAAACTCGATGAGTTCGCGGACACGCTCTCGCGGGCGGGAGCCGACGTCGACGTTCGGCTGGTCTTCACCCACGAGGACCAGGCGACGATCGATCGCGTGATCTACGAGGAGGACTGTCTCGCCGTGTTGGTTCCGAATGCCATCGCCGATCTCGAGTCGGTATTGGTCGCTATTCGCGGAGGGGTCACCCTCGACCGGATCGCCCGGCTCACCGCCGGACTCTTCGCCGACACGGACGTCGAGGTGGTTCTCTATCACGTTCGCGGGGAGTCCGAGGATGATGCCGATGTCGAGACGTTGCTGGACGACGTCTTGACTCGCCTCGTCGACTACGGTCTGTCGCCGTCGTCGATCGACACCATCATCGACGCGGCGTCCGAGCCGATGGCGAAACTCTCGGACCGTGCGGAGTCCTACGATGCCGTCGTGATGGGTGAGACCGATCCGTCGGTGACGACCTTCGTCTTCGGGATGCCGTCCGACCAGATCGCAGAGCGGTTCCTGGGGCCCGTACTCGTCGTCCAACGGCCCCGCCCGGACGAGAACTCCGAGTAGAGAGATCCCCTCGATCGCGATGGGGTGTCGAGTTCGTCGCGTCGATCCGTTCGAATAGTAGTGGAATAGTATATCGTATAGAAATTGCTTATATGTTATATTTCTAGAGTTGACCTCACACATTCCATTTCGATCGGATTTCGTATCGGAATTGCAATTCGGTATGTTCTATCTAGCGTTCGGAAATCGAAGATTCCTGGACCCATATCTCGATTCTGTAGTTAAAATCTCGATCCAAAACGGAACGGTCGAGCCGATGCCGCCCGGCCACGGCCCTATCAGAACCCAATCGTATCAAAGATACAGTTATTATATTCACCTGTCTATTCCGTCGAATCAGATGCTCTTCCGTTTGCCTCCGTACCGAATTTTGAATTACACCCATACCGCTGTAAGTATTTTCCCACGATCCGGCGGGACGTCCGGAGTTCAAGCGGCGATCGATGTCCACTTCTCCGATGAATGCCGTCGTCGACGTCATTCGTTTGGGGCCTTGCTCGTTCCGATGGGCTTTGATCGTTTCGATAGTTCTCGTTTTACCATCTCGCACGATCGTTTTCTCCTCTCGAACTCTCGATGAGCCGTCCGTCTCGGGTCGTCGCTCCGGACGAGGCGCTCTCGACGGGACATCGTCGTCGCTCCGCCCTCACAGCCAGTCTGACCCCGTCTCACCGCGGATATCGTCTCGGGTTCGTTCAATATCTCCGAACGAGTTGTGGACCGATCGATCCCGGGATGTCTGGGTGGGATCCAACTCGACGTGGTCGTTAGCGATGGTCGACGCGACCGGCTCGATGGTCGGGAATTTACCGGAGACGATTCGGATCCGGGGCGATTCTGGGTCGATTCCGAGTCAGTCCGATCGAATCGACCGTCCGATAATGTGGAAAAACGTTTATCTCAGTGAGGGACGACTCCTCCGCATGAGCAACCCGGCGCGAAATCGGATCAATTCGGTCCGAACGGCCTTCGAGATAATCGAGTCGCTTCAGGACCTCGACGGGGCCGGCGTCTCCGACCTCGCCTCTCATCTCGACGTCCCGAAAAGCACCGCCCACAACTACCTCAGTACGCTCGAGGAGATGGGCTATCTCACCAAGGAGGACGGCCAGTACCACGTCGGCGTTCGGTTCCTCGGACTCGGTGCCTACGTCCGCAATAGACGGAAGATCTACGAGATCGCCAAACCGGAAGTCGAGCGGCTCGCCGAGGAAACTACGGAGCTTGCAAACCTTCTCGTCGAGGAGCACGGCACCGGAACCTATCTCCAGCGTGCCAGCGGCTCGCGGGCGGTCAAGGTCGAAGCGCACGTCGGAACGAACGTCCCGCTTCACTGTACGGCGCTTGGCAAGTGTATTCTCGCCCACCTCCCGGAGTCTCGCGTCGAGTCGATTCTCGAACAGGTTGGCTTCGAGCCCGTCACGCCGAACACGGTGACGAGCCGCGAGGAACTCTACTCCCAACTCGATCGGATCCGCGAGTGTGGGTATGCACTCGATGACGAGGAACGGATCGAAGGACTCCGCTGTGTCGCCGCCCCGATCCTCAGCAATGACGACCGCGTGCTCGGATCCATTAGCGTCTCGGGTCCCTCCAACCGGATCCAGGGCGATCGGTTCCGGGAGACGCTTCCGAACAAGGTCCTTGAGACCGTCAACGTGATCGAGCTCAACGTCACCTACTCGTAAGCGTCGAACGGACCGTCTCCTTCCGGGAAATCCGTACTGCCTGCCATCGACAGCTACCGCCGCTCGACGGCACGATCCCCGGGACGGCAAGACCTTTATACGAACGAATAGCACGTCGTTGTATGCCGAAGACGAACTTTCGGGAGCGGCTCTTGAACGGTGAGACGGTCGTCGGGACCTTCCAACTGCTTGATTCGGCGATGGTCTCGGAGATGATCGGCGTCGCCGGAATGGACTACGTCATTTACGACCAAGAACACGGCCCGCTCACTGCCGAGACGACTCTCGATCTCGCGGCGGCCGCCCAGAACCGTGGCGTCGCGCCGATGGTTCGGGTCCGAACGAACAGCGAGGCCGAGATCCAGCGCGCGCTCGACATTGGCACCGCGGGCGTCCAGGTTCCCCAGGTCGAAACACGCGAGGGCGCAGAGCGTGCGGTTGAGGCCGCCCGCTACGATCCGATCGGCAGTCGTGGCCTCTCACAATACGTGCGCGCCGGCGACTACTGGGGCAGCGAAACCTACACCGACGACCAGAACGAGGACGTCTTCCTCATGGTTCAAGTGGAAGGGGAACGCGGCGTGGAGAATATCGAGGAGATCCTCTCGGTCGAGGGTCTCGACGCCGTTTTCCTGGGTCCATACGACCTCTCGCAGTCGCTCGGGATCCCCGGACAGGTAACACACGAGAAGGTCGAATCGTTGATGCGGGAGGTCTGTGACCGCGCCGCCGAGGCGAACACCGTCGTCGGCGCCTTCGCCGATACACCCGAGATCGCGAACCAGTGGATCGACGCCGGCGTCCAGTACGTCACTCTCGGCGTCGACGTCGGCCTCTGTACGGAACATCTCGGATCGCTTGCCGACGCGGTCAATACCGACGCCAACTGACCGGCCAGCGATTTACCGACTGACGTCGATCGCTTCTTTGACTTCGGCCGACCGATGGATGGCTTCGATGATCTCCAGATCTCGGAGGCCGTGACGGCCGTCGGGTTCGATCTCCGCGCCGGTCAACATTCGGTCGGCGAAGTAGTCGAACTCCTCTCGCATCTCGTCGACCTCGTCGTTCGTCTCGTGGGCGATTTCCAGTTCGAGATCGTCGGCGGCGACGCGGAGGGCCGCTTCGCCGTGGAATGCGGGGCGAAGTTCGATCTGTCCGTCCGTCCCAGTGATCTTCAATTGCGTGTCCTGGTGAGCGCGCTGTGAGGCCGTCGAGACGAACTGGATGTCGTCCTCGAAGGCCATGAGGAACGAGGAGCGTTCGTCGTCGAGCCCCTCGAATGCCGGGTGTCCGGATGCCATGTTCGCCTGGACCGAAAGCGGCTCGCGATCGAGGAGGTACCGCGTCGTGTTGATCGAGTAGATGCCGAGATCCATCACCGATGTCCCGTAGCCCGTCAAATCCGGTGTGAGACGCCATTGGTCGGCGTCGGGTATCATTTCGAGAAGCGGCTGCGTGTTGTCGCCGTACGCCTGAACGGGCTCGCCGATCACTCCCTCCTCGATGAGCTCCCGGGCCCGCCTGACGGCCGGTTCGGTCTGCATCCGGTAGGCGACCATGAGCGGAACGTCGGCGCGTTCACACGCCTCGACGAGTCCCTCGGCCCGTTCGACCGTGGCCTCCATCGGCTTCTCACAGAGGATGCCCTTGTCGCGTTCCGCGGCCGTCTCGACGTACTCGCGGTGGAAGGCGTTCGGCGTCGCTACGTACACCGCGTCGTAGGCGTCGGCAGCCACGCCGTCGTGGTACTGGTCGTACGTGATGCCATGGTCGACGTCGTGACGTTCCGCGAGTCGATCGGCCTTCTCGCCGGAGCCGCTCACGAGGACGGTCGTCTCGCCGAGCGTCGACTCTTCGATGGCCGGCATCGCGACGTCAGTCGTCCACCATCCGAGTCCGATGAGCGCATACCTGACGGTCCCCTCCGTCGTCGTCTGCCAGTCTCGTGCGTCGTAGCCGTGCATCCAGTCGGCAAGTGACATATCGTTCGATTCTCGGGGGCTCGCAAAAGGGTTTCCACACGTCCGAGGCGCCGGTGTGACGTTCGCGAGCGACTATCGGCGGTCGGCCTCGCGTTTCTCCCAGTCCTTCTCGAAGAGGTTGATCGTGTGCACTCGATCTTCGGTGTACGCGTGCTCCTCGACGACGTCGTGGTCCAGTTCGATGCCGAACCCGGGACCGTCGGGGACCTGCACGAAGCCGTCCTTGACCTCCAGGGGCTCGGTGAGCAGGTCGTCGACCCACTCGACGTCGTAGGTCTGGAACATCTCCTGGATGCGGAAGTTCGGAATGGACGTACAGAAGTGTGAGTAGATCGCGCCCGCGACCGGCCCCTGCGGGTTGTGGGGCGCGATGTCGACGTGGTCGGCTTCGGCGAGCCCAGCGATCTTCTTACCTTCGGTGATGCCGCCGGTGTTCATCAGGTCGGGCTGGAAGACGTCGATGTCCGTCCGGGTGACGAGCTCGAAGAAGTCGTGTTTGGTCATGTGACGCTCGCCGGTCGCTATCGGGATCGGGGACTTGTCCGCGACCTCGGCGAGGCTGTTGAACGAGTCCGGGGGACACGGCTCTTCGAACCACGTCGGGTCGAACTCATCGAGCTTCTGAGCGATGTCGACGGCCTGTCCGGCTGAGAAGCGGCCGTGGCCCTCGATGAGGAGATCGACATCGGGGCCAACCGCCTCGCGGACGGCCCGGACGATATCGATGGAGTGGTTCATGTCCTTTCGGGACATGGACTGCCAGGCGGTTCCGAACGGGTCGAACTTCATGGCGTCGTAGCCATCGTCGACGACCGCCTCCGCGGCCTCCGCGAAGCCCTCCGGTTCGCCCTCGGTGTCGGTGTACCAGCCGTTGGCGTACGCGCGCAGCTCGTCGCCGTGGACCTGTCCGCCGAGCAGGTCGTAGACGGGTTCATCGAGCAACTTGCCCTTGATGTCCCAGCAGGCCATGTCGACCGCCGAACAGACGGTCGTGTTGACGACGTTCCGCGAGAACCACTCGTCGCGGTACATCTCCAGCCAGATCTTCTCGGTGTCGAAGGGATCCTCACCGATGAAGTATTTCGACATCTCGTCGATCGCCGCCGCGATCGTCCGTGGCTTGTCGTGTGTCGTCGCCTCCGCCAGCCCGGTTATCCCGGCGTCCGTCTCGAGTTCGACGAACACCCACGGTTTCCATGGGTTCGCGACGATATACGTCTCCACGTCGGTGATCCGTACGTCTGACATACGATCGATAGGGTCCGTAGCGGAACATTAAAACTATCGATGCCGTTCGATTCTCTCGCCCAACTGTTCCACAATATCGAACACGAGAGTCGGAGGCGAACCGTAATGATCTCGACGAATCGCTTGGGATCGATTCGGGTCGCTTCGGGCGGTACTCGGACGGTGCTCGCCGTGACCGACCTTTGGCAAAGTTCGTCGTCTCGGCAATACCGCTTTAGGTTTTGGATCGATAGGATTTAAGATCGTTTTCTTATCTAAATTATTATACCTAATATACCAAATTTATATGTTAAATATTCTCGACGTCATTCATACCAACCCAGTGGGACTTGATGACGACCGATCGAAGCCTCGATCTCGAAGCGGTGTGTGATCATGAGAAGTGAGATTGGGTATTTATACGTTTTTCAGTCCGTTTATCCCGACTACGTGGATCCTCTCGGCGGTGGTTCAGTTCGGTTTGATGACATTCTTAGCTCGGTTGTTCGGATCAGTTCGATCCCTATCGATACCAACCTGCACCGAATATATATTTAATTTGCAGTTAATAGTATACTATTACATATACTATGAATTTCAGTTATTTTTGGTCTACGCTTTGTCGACGGAGTCGATCGCGTCGTGGCTGTCGTTTGACCACCGAAAGCGTCGACGGTCGTGACACGAAGATTTTTCCACGCCACTCGCGTCACTTGCGCGTATGAACTACCGATCCGTCGAATCGACGGGAGAGTATCTCGCGCGCCTGGAGACGGGTGCGGACTGGCGTACGGAGATCGAGGATCTCGCGCGCGAGGTCGACGCGGAGGCGGGCTGGTTCAATGCGATGGGGTCCGTTCAGGACGCGGACGTCTGGTTCTACGACCAGGAGGACACCGAATATCGTTCGGTCACTTTCGACGAGCCACTCGAGATCGCCGCCTGCGTCGGGAACGTCGGCCGTCTCGACGGCGATCGTTTCGCACACACACACGCCGTCCTCTCACGGGAGAGCGGTCAGGCGCTTGCCGGCCATCTCGATGCCGCAACGGTCTTCACTGGGGAGGTTTATCTGCGGACCTTCGACGAGCCGCTGGTCCGTGAACACGACGACGTGACCGACCTCGATCTGTGGCTGTGAGTCCCGGACGGCGATTCTGATGACCGAGATGCGTCCATCGGACGAGCGGTATTTCGCGCGGATCGAGGAGCGACTGGAGGAGGCGTTCGACGTCGCCGAGGCCGCGAGGCGCCAGGGGCAGGACCCGAAACCCGAAATCGAGATCCCGGTCGCCCGCGACATGGCCGACCGCGTCGAGAACATTCTCGGGATCGATGGGGTCGCCGAACGAGTCCGCGATCTCGACGGGAAGATGTCCCGCGAGGAAGCGGCCCTCGAACTCGTCACCGACTTCGTCGAGGGGACCGTCGGGGACTACGACTCCCGCGCCGGCAAAGTCGAGGGCGCCGTTCGGACCGCGGTCGCGCTCCTCACGGAGGGCGTCGTCGCAGCCCCGATAGAGGGGATCGACCGGGTCGAACTGCTGGAGAACGACGACGGCACCGAGTTCGTCAACGTCTATTATGCCGGTCCGATCCGCTCTGCCGGCGGGACCGCCCAGGCACTGTCGGTGCTCGTGGCCGACTACGCCCGATCCCTGCTCGGCATCGACGAATTTCGCCCGCGTACGGACGAGATCGAACGCTACGCCGAGGAGGTCGCCCTTTATGACAAAGAGACCGGTCTCCAATATTCGCCAAAGGACGCGGAGACGAAGTTCATTGCCGAGCACATGCCGATCATGCTCGACGGCGAGGCCACTGGCGACGAGGAGGTCTCCGGGTTTCGCGATCTGGAACGCGTCGACACTAACTCCTCGCGTGGCGGGATGTGTCTCGTCATGGCCGAGGGGATCGCCCTGAAGGCGCCGAAGATCCAGCGGTACACCCGCGAGCTTGAAGCCGTTGACTGGCCCTGGCTTCAGGATCTGATCGACGGCACGATCAAGGGCGATTCGGAGGGCGACGCCGACGGATCCGATGCCGACACCGAGGATGCCGCGGGCGAGAGCGGGACCGATCCCGAGGCGGTACCGCCCGATGCCGAGGATCCATCGACGGAGCCAGACGGCCCGGCCCGTGTGGATCCGGCCACGAAGTACCTGCGTGATCTGATCGCCGGCCGTCCGGTGTTTTCACACCCCTCCGAATCCGGTGGGTTCAGGCTTCGATACGGACGCGCACGAAATCACGGATTCGCGACCGCTGGCGTCCACCCCGCGACGATGCACCTCGTGGACGACTTCCTGGCGACCGGCACACAGATCAAGACCGAACGCCCCGGCAAGGCCGCCGGCGTCGTCCCCGTGGACTCGATCGAGGGACCGACCGTTCGGCTCGCCAACGGCGACGTTCGTCGGATCGACGACCCCGAGGAGGCGCTTGCGGTCAGAAACGGTGTCGAGAAAGTCCTTGATCTGGGCGAGTACCTCGTCAACTACGGGGAGTTCATCGAGAACAACCACCCCCTTGCGCCCGCCTCCTACGTCTTCGAGTGGTGGATACAGGATTTCGAGGCTGCCGGCGCGAACGTGCAGGCTCTCGCGGACGATCCCCACGTCGACCTCGAACATCCCACCGTTGCGGAGGCGCTCTCGTGGGCCACCGAGTACGACTGCCCGCTGCATCCCGACTACACGTACCTCTGGCACGACGTGTCCGTCGACTGTTTCGAGACGCTTGCGAGGGCCGTCTCTGACGGCGAGGTCGTCGAGGGCGTGCTGGTGATCGAACGCACCGAGACGATGACCGGAACGCTCGAATCATTGCTCGTCGAGCACTCGCGGACACCCGACTCGCTGCGGATCCCGGAGTGGCGACCCCTCGCCCGGTCGCTCGGCGTCGACGACGGGCTTCGCCGGACGTGGGAGTCCCTCTCGCGTGAGGCCCGGACGTGGGACGACGGGGAGAACGCGGTGACGGCGGTCAACGAGGTCGCGCCCTTCGAGGTACGCGAGCGCGCGCCCACGCGGATCGGTAACCGGATGGGTCGTCCGGAGAAATCGGAAAGCCGCGATCTCTCGCCGGCCGTGCACACGCTGTTTCCGATCGGCGAGGCCGGCGGGTCACAGCGAAACGTCACGGATGCCGCCCGCCTCATGGACGACACGGGACGTCGCGGCGTCCTCGAGTTGGACGTCGCCGATCGCGAATGTCCCGACTGCGGGGACCACACCTTCCACAACCGGTGTCCCCACTGTGAGACGCATACCAAGCCGTACTACGAATGTCGCAACTGCGGAACCGAGTGTGAACCCGACGAGGCCGGTCGCGTCGAGTGTCCTCGGTGTGACCGCGAGGTGACGGCCGTCTCTCGTCGGGAGATCGACCTCAACGACAGCTACCGTTCGGCACTCGAGTCGGTGGGTGAACGCGAGACCGCCTTCGAGATTCTGAAAGGGGTTAAGGGACTCACGTCGACGAACAAGACTCCAGAACCGATCGAAAAGGGCGTCCTGCGCGCAAAAAACGGCGTGACGTCGTTCAAGGACGGGACGGTCCGATACGACATGACCGACCTGCCGGTCACTGCGGTCCGGCCGGGGGAGCTGCAAGTCACTGCCGACCACTTCCGTGAGCTCGGTTACGAGGAGGACATCGACGGCGAGCCGCTACGCCATGACGACCAGTTGGTCGAGTTGAACGTCCAGGACGTCGTGCTTTCGGAGGGTGCCGCAACGCATATGTTGAAGACGGCCGCGTTCGTCGACGACCTCCTCGAGCAGTTCTACGACCTGCCGCGGTTTTACGAACTCAACGACCGCGAGGACCTCATCGGCGAACTCGTCTTCGGGATGGCCCCACACACGAGCGCCGCGACCGTCGGCCGCGTCGTGGGCTTCACCTCCGCGGCGGTCGGGTATGCGCATCCGTATTTCCACGCGGCCAAGCGGCGCAACTGCTTCCACCCGGAGACGACGATCCGATATCACGACGAGACGGGGCAGCGGGAGGAGCCGATCGAGACGTTCGTTGAGGATCGCCTCGATCCCGCCACCGCGGACGAGGACGACTTCGGCACGCTCGTTCAGGACCTCGACGGAACGGTCCGCGTTCCCTCGATAGCCGACGACGGCTCCCGAACGATGCAGTCGATCGAGACGGTGTCGAAACATCCCGCCCCCGACCATCTCGTTCGTGTCGAGACCGTCGATGGACGATCGCTTCGCGTCACCCCCGATCACACGATGTTGCGGCGATCGATCCCCGATGGCGATCGGGAACCGGGAGACGAGCGTGGCGTCGTGATCGAACGCGTTCCTGCCGCCGAGTTGACTTCCGGCGACGAGATTCCGGCAGCGCCTGGATCGTCCGCTCACGGCGTCGATCGAGCGCTCGCTCGCGCGGATGGCGGTGCGGGTGAGATTCCCTTCAGACACCGCGATCCTGTCGAATATATAAAAATATCGTCAGTTGACTACTCTATATCTAGTTTGGATCACGTCTATTGCCTTTCGGTAGAAGAAACCCACTCGTTAGTGGCTAATGGCATCTATACTGGTCAGTGCGATGGCGACGAGGATTGTGTGATGCTCCTGATGGATGGGCTTCTCAACTTCTCGAAGTCATTCCTCCCCGACAAACGAGGCGGCAGAATGGACGCACCCCTGGTGATGTCCTCGCGTATCGATCCCTCCGAGATCGACGACGAGGCGCACAATATGGACATCGTTCGGCAGTATCCCCGCGAGTTCTACGAGGCGACCTTGGAGATGGCCGACCCCGAGGATTTCGAGGACGCGATCCGGATCGGCGAGGATACCCTGGGAACTCCCGACCAGTACCACGGATTCGATCACACCCACGACACCTCAGATCTCGCGCTTGGTCCCGACCTCTCCGCGTACAAGACCCTCGGGTCGATGATGGACAAGATGGACGCCCAACTGGAACTGTCACGCAAGATCCGGGCCGTCGACGAGACCGACGTCGCCGAACGCGTCATCGAGTACCACTTCCTCCCGGACCTGATCGGCAATCTCCGGGCGTTCTCCAGACAGGAGACGCGGTGTCTCGACTGTGGCGAGAAGTACCGTCGTATGCCCCTCACCGAGGAGTGTCGCGAGTGCGGCGGTCGGGTGAACCTCACGGTCCATGAGGGATCGGTGAACAAGTACATGGATACCGCCATCGAGGTCGCGGATCGGTTCGACTGTCGCCCCTACACTAAACAGCGACTCCAGGTCCTCCAGCGATCACTTGAGTCCGTCTTCGAGGACGATACCAACAAGCAGTCCGGGATCGCCGACTTCATGTGACCGGTGACGCATCGTGAGAGCGCATACCCACGTCTTCAGGCGCGGGTCGAGCGGTAGGCATGTGGCGCTTTGGGACTGTGGCGAGATGAGTGAGATCGCGGACGACCTCCCGGTGGAGTGTCCAAGTTGCAGAGCACCCCGGGAGGACCTGTACTACTGGGCCGAGGACTGATCGGGAGGACCGAGGACTGATCGGGATCATTTGACCTCCAGCCGGCGCGATCGACCACCAACGATTTTTCCACTGCCGCCCGAAGGGCATGCATGCACGTCCTCGTCTACGGCGCCGGAAGCCTGGGGAGCCTCGTCGGTGGCCTCCTTGCGCGCACCCACGAGGTCACGCTCGTGGGCCGCGACCCGCACATGCGACGCGTTCGCGAGGACGGACTCTCGATCGAGGGTGCGATCGAGGCACACACGCAGCCCCGGGCGGTCACCGACGGAACGGGTGAACGCGCCGACGTTGCCATCCTTACGACCAAGGCGTACGACACCGATTCGGCCGCGCGGGCACTTGCGACGGGCGAGTACGAAACCGTCCTCTCGCTACAGAACGGACTCACCGAGGAACGGCTCGTCGCCGCGCTCTCTGCGACCGTCCTCGCTGGAACCACGACTTATGGAGCCCGCTTGCGCGAACCGGGAACGGTCGAGTGCACCGGACTTGGCGAGGTGACGATCGGATCGCTTTCGGGAGGATTCATCCCGGACGCGGAGCGGATCGTGGAGGCGTTCCGGGCGGCGGGGATGACGGCCGTCCTCGCGACGGACATGCCCCGCCGTCGGTGGGAGAAACTCGCCGTTAACGCCGGGATAAACGGGCCGACCGCTCTCGCGGACGTCGATAACGCCGCGATCGCGGCGGGCCCAGCCAGCGACGTCGGATGCGAGGCGGCCCGAGAGGTCGCACGCGTGGCCCGATCGGAGGGGATCGACCTCTCGAACGCCGACGCACTCGTCGCCCTCGAACGGGTCGCCGAGGCCACCGCACGAAACCAGTCCTCGATGCGTCGGGACCTCGCGAACGGTTGCCGTACCGAGGTAGAGGCGATCTACGGCGTGGTGGAGGACCGCGCGGCCGCTCACGGGTTCGACGTTCCCGTCTGCCGGACGATCGCCGATCTCGTTCGCGCGGCTCAGCCCGACGGGGATCGGCACCGTCGATCGGCCGATTCGATGGATCGGCCGGATGGAGGATAACCGGATGGAGGGCCTGTTCGCCTGCTTATCGCCATTCCTCGAGGACGGCGGCGTCGGCCTCCTCGATCGACATCCACGCGTCCTCGCGGGAGACGTCCGCGATGACGAACTCGGAACGGGACTGCGTTGCATCCACCGACGCCATCACGTCCGGCGAGGACATCGGCTCGAGCGCGTCTCGGGCCTGCGGCAGCACCGGATCGCGTGAGTCGGTGTCTGGCTCGTCCCAGGGGGTGGAAGTCCGTGACATACTTGTCATCACTTGTCACTCGCATATAAACCCACCGGAACGGATCTTCGAACACCCGAAATATACACGATCGTGATGGACGTATGGGAATATATACTCACTATATGTTTGTATATATTGTACTATTTACCAAAAATGCCACTATCTCGGATCTTCGAATTCCGATCGGTCCCGGATGCGCGAACACGATCATTGAGGGTCCCTTGCTTGACAGGACACCTTCGCAGTATACAAGAGGTGTGACGGCGAAAGACGGTTCATGAACGTAGCCGACGCGATGACGCCACGCTCGGAGCTTGTGGTGGTTGAGATTCCCGGCACGCGCGATGACGCCCTCGAATACATCCAGGAACACGGATTTTCCTCGGTTCCGGTGGTCAAAGAGACCGACGCGGGCGAGATCTACCGCGGACTCGTCTCCCGTGACGATCTGATCGAACAGCCCGACGAGGACCAACTCGCCATGTTGATGCGTGCGGTCCCCACGATCGGCGCCACTGCGGACATCCGTACGGCCGCCGACCTGATGGTCGCGGAGTCCGCTCGTCGAGTGCCAGTCGTTAACGGCGACGCCCTCGAGGGGATCCTCACCGTCACCGACGTGATCCGGGCGATCGCCCGCGACGAGGTCGACGGCGATTCGCCCGTCGGGGATCTCGCGACTCGCGCGGTCAATGCGACCCACGTGGACACGCCGTTGCCGGTCGCCGAACGCGAGATCGGCCTTTCAGCGGTTCCGTACGCGGTCGTCCTCGACGACGACGCGATGATGGCGGGAATCCTCACCGAGGTCGACATCCTCGAGGTTGCCCGAGTCGTCGAAGGCGAGGAGGGTACCGGCGACAGCTTCGCCAACCAGGACGACGAGTGGGCCTGGGAGGGGATCAAAGCGGTCGGAAACCGATACCTCCCGACGCGCAACGTCGAACTCCCGCTCGGTCCCACGAGCGAATTCATGACTGACGACGTCGTGACGGTCTCAAGCCGCCGTACGGCGGCGGAGACCGCTCGGGAGATGATCTCCCACGACGTCGAGCAGATTCCCCTCGTCGTCGGCGGTGAACTCCTGGGGATCGTCCGCGATATCGATCTGCTGGAGGGCGTCTGATCGATGGCCGGCAGCGATCTGATCGAGCTCGCGAAACGCCGCGGGTTCTTCTTCGGCTCGAACGGAGCCTACGGCGGCACCGCCGGGTTTTACACCTTCGGCCCCCGCGGTGCCGCCCTCAAGCGGAACCTCGAGGATGCCTGGCGCGACCGGTTCACGCTCAAGGAGGACAACCACGAGATCGAAGCCCCGACGGTGATGCCCGAGGCCGTCTTCGAGGCCTCCGGTCATCTGGAGGGATTCGACGATATGCTCGTCGAGTGTGGCGAATGTGGGGCCTCCCACCGCGCCGACCACCTCGTCGAGGACGCGACCCCGATCGAGGACGCGGAGACGCTGTCCGGATCGGAGATCGAGTCGCTCATTCACGAACACGACATCGCCTGTCCCGCCTGCGGGACCCCGCTTGCCGGCCAGGACGTCGAGGATTTCAACCTCATGTTCGCGACGAACATCGGCCCCGGTGACTCGAAGCCGGGATACCTCCGACCCGAGACCGCCCAGGGGATCTTCGTCGAGTTCCCGCGGCTCAAAGAGTACGCTCGCGGTCAGCTTCCCTTTGGCGTCACTCAGATCGGTCCCGCCTACCGCAACGAGATATCGCCGCGTGGCGGCCTCCTTCGGCTTCGAGAGTTCACCCAGGCCGAACTGGAACAGTTCATCGACCCGGAGGACGACGCTCCGCCTCTGGAGCGCGTCTCCGACGTCGAGGTTCGGCTTTACCCCGCAACCGAACAGGAGACGGACGGTGAAACCTACCTCGACGTGACGATCGGCGAGGCGGTCGCGGAGGGGATCATCGGATCCGCCTGGGTCGGCTACTACCTCGGCGTCGCCCGGGAGTGGTACGAGCGGATCGGCGTCGATATGGGCCGGTTTCGCTTCCGCCAGCACCTGCCCGGCGAGCGGGCTCACTACGCCGCCGACTGTTGGGACGCCGAAAGCGAGATCGACGGCGACTGGATCGAGATCGCCGGATTCGCCTACCGTGGCGATTACGACCTCTCGAAACACGGCGAATACGCCGATGACACCTTCACCGTCTTCAAACGCTACGACGAGCCAAGGACCGTCGAGCGCGCGACCGTCGATCCGGACATGTCCATCCTCGGTCCCGAATTCGGCGGCCAGGCTAAAGCGGTCGGCGAGGCTCTTGAGCGACTCGCCGAGCGCGACCCTGACGCTTTCGACGACGACACTGTGACTCTCGATCTCGAGGACGGCGAGACGGTCACCGTCGATGTCGACGTCGCGAACTTCTCGATCGAGGAGACGACCGAGACGGGCGAACACATCACCCCCCACGTCGTTGAACCGTCCTTTGGCGTCGGTCGAACGGTTCAAACGCTCCTATCTCACGCCTACACGGAGGACGAAGTCGATGGCGAGGAGCGAACCTACCTCGATCTCGTCCCCGAGGTCGCTCCGGTCGACGTCGCGGTCTTCCCGCTCGTGAGCAACGACGAGCGACTCGTCGACCTCGCCGACCGCGTCGCCGCGGATCTGCGTGATCGCGGGAGTGCCGTCTCCTACGACGATTCGGGATCGATCGGACGCCGATACCGCAGACAAGACGAGATCGGGACGCCGTTTTGTGTCACCGTCGACCGCGACGGAATCGAGGGCGAGGGCCCCGAATCGGTGACGGTCCGCGAACGCGACGAGGCACGGCAGGCGCGCGTCCCCGTCACGGACCTCGCTGAGGAGATCGACGCGCTGTTGGGTGGGGACGATACTACCTTCGACGATCTCCTCGAACGTCACGATTCGGTCGAGACCGACGTCGAGACCGCCTGAAAGAAGCGGCGCATGAACGATTCCAACGCCCGCCGTGATGGCGGACTCTCCGCGGAGTGGCGCGAGCGCATCGAGTTCGAACGCCGGATCATTCACGCCGCTGGCGCGCTGTACGTCGCGCCCTACTTGCTCGGCTGGCTCTCCTGGGAGTGGACACGGGCGCTTCTCGTTGTCGGCCTGATCGTCGTGGCGCTCCTCGAGGGGCTTCGGCTGATCGTCGGTCTCGATCACGCGATCTACCGGGCCCTCACGCGCCCCTACGAGCGCGAGAGCGTCGCGGGCTACGCGCTCTATCAGGTGAGCATGACGTGGGTCGGGCTGTGGTTCGCTCCGCCGATCGCGATCCCGGCGATGTGGATGCTCGCGCTTGGCGATCCCGTAAGCGGCGCGCTTGGAACCAATGCGGCCGACGAATTCAAGCGTCCCCGGGTCTGGGTCGCGACGTTTCTCGTCTGTCTGGTCGTTGCGCTTCCGATCACCATCCCTGCGTTCGGCACGACCGTCGGCACGCTCGCGGCCGCCGTCGGTGCGTTCGGGGCAGCGGTCGCTGACGGGCTTCCGCCGGTGATTCGCGGTCGGGCTGTCGACGATAATCTCACCATCCCGCTTTTCGCCGCCATCGGGATCTGGGTCGTGGTGGCCACGATCGGGTGATTCGGGGTCGACGATCGGAGTTGGACCGATCCCGTTCATCCCTCCGTTCTTCCAACGTGGGGAAGACACCGGTTTCCGAAACGGAACTTCCCGGCGTCGAGAAGAAACACGGGATCGACCTCGGCGGCAGGAAGCGAGTGACGGGCACCGTCGATTGACGGACCGTGTGTAAACGATCCGTTCGACGCGTTCCGCCCGGATTGGTTCGACGGTCGTCGAAGTACAATATCGACGGTATGGTTAGCTTTTTACTTCGGTCCCCGGAAGCGGTGTATATGGGACTGGAAGACGACGCGCGGGAGTACCACCGAGAGGAGCCTCCCGGAAAGATCGAAATATCGACGACGAAGCCGACGAACACCCAACGCGATCTGAGCCTCGCGTATTCGCCGGGCGTGGCGGCGCCGTGCCTCGACATCGAGAAGGATCCCGAACGGATCTTCGAATACACGGCGAAGGGGAACCTCGTCGGCGTCGTTTCGAACGGGTCGGCCGTCCTCGGGCTCGGCGACATCGGCGCGGGCGCCTCCAAGCCCGTCATGGAGGGCAAGGGGGTACTGTTCAAACGCTTTGCGGACATCGACGTCTTCGACATCGAACTCGATCTCACCGACGTCGACGCCTTCGTCGAGACGGTGGCGGCCATGGAGCCGACCTTCGGCGGCATCAATTTGGAGGACATTACGGCACCGGCCTGTTTCGCCATCGAGCAACGCCTCAGCGACCGCATGGATATCCCCGTCTTCCACGACGACCAGCACGGCACCGCGATCATCTCCGGCGCGGCGCTTCTCAATGCGGTCGAGATCGCGGACAAGGACCTCTCCGAGATCGACATCGTCTTTTCGGGCGCGGGCGCGTCGGCGATCGCGACCGCCCGGTTCTACGTTTCCCTCGGCGCGCGCAAGGAGAACATCACGATGTGTGACTCCTCCGGGATCCTCACCGAATCGCGCGCGGAGGCCGGCGAACTCAACGAGTTCAAACGCGAATTCGCCCGTGACATCGAGGACGGCGATCTCGCCGACGCGATGGAGGGGGCGGACGTCTTCGCCGGCCTCTCGGTCGGCGGGATCGTCTCACCGGAGATGGTCCGGTCGATGGCCGATGATCCGATCATCTTTGCGATGGCGAACCCCAACCCGGAGATCACCTACGACGAGGCCAAGAACGCTCGCGACGACACGGTCATCATGGCGACCGGGCGGTCTGATTATCCCAACCAGGTCAACAACGTTCTCGGGTTCCCGTTCCTCTTCCGTGGCGCCCTCGACGTCCGCGCGACCGAGATAAACGAGGAGATGAAGCGGGCGGCCGCCCACGCGCTTGCGGAACTCGCCCGACAGGACGTCCCCGACGCGGTCGTGAAGGCCTACGGCGATGAACCACTCCAGTTCGGCCCCGAGTACGTCATCCCGAAACCGGTCGACCCGCGCGTTCTCTTCGAGCTCGCCCCGGCGGTTGCTGAGGCGGCGATGGACTCCGGTGCCGCCCGTACTACCGTCGACACCGATCAGTATCGCGAGCGACTGGAGGCCCGTCTCGGCAAGTCCCGCGAAATGATGCGCGTCGTGTTGAACAAGGCCAAAAGCGACCCGAAACGCGTTGCCCTCGCGGAGGGGACCGACGAGAAGATGATCCGCGCGGCCTACCAGATCGCAGAACAGGGTATCGCCGAACCGGTCTTGCTCGGAGACTCCGACGAGATTCACCGCATCGCCCAGCGGCTCGGGCTCTCCTTCGAGCCGGAGATCGTCGACCCGAACGAGCGAAACCTCGAACCCTATGCCGACCGACTTCACGAACTCCGCAAGCGCAAGGGGGTCACTCGGACCGAGGCCGGCGAACTCGTTCGGCGTGACACGAACTACCTCGGTAGCGTGATGGTCGAACGCGGCGACGCGGACGCGCTGCTTACCGGACTTACCCACCATTATCCCTCGGCGCTTCGTCCGCCGCTTCAGGTCGTCGGCTCGGCCGAAGACGCCGAATACGTTGCCGGCGTCTACCTGCTCACCTTCAAGAATCGGGTGGTCTTCTGTGCGGACACGACGGTCAATCAGGCCCCCGACGAGGAGGTGCTCGCCGAGGTGACCAAACACACTGCGGAACTAGCCCAGCGATTCAACGTCGAACCCCGCGCGGCGATGCTTTCCTACTCGAACTTCGGTAGCGTCGACGACGAGGGGACGCGCAAGCCCCGCAAGGCGGTCGAGATGCTGCATTCGGATCCAGAGGTCGACTTCCCGGTCGACGGCGAGATGCAGGCTGATACCGCCGTCGTCGAGGACATCCTTGAGGACACCTACGACTTCTCGAAGCTCGATGAGCCGGCAAACGTGCTCATCTTCCCGAACTTGGAGTCGGGCAACATCGGCTACAAACTGCTTCAGCGCCTCGGCGGCGCGGAGGCGATCGGCCCGATGCTCGTCGGCATGGACGCACCCGTCCACGTCCTCCAGCGAGGCGACGAGGTCAAAGACATCGTAAACCTCGCGGGCGTCGCAGTCGTCGACGCACAGGAGTGATCGCTCGCGAGAGCGGGTGATCGCTTTCCGACGAACCTCCTCAGACAGCATTCCTGGCGAACCCCTCAGACAGCACTCCCGACGAACTCGCTTATATCGCTTGCACCGTGAGATCCGCCATGGCTGACCTCAACCCGATCGCAAAACGCATCCACAACATCCAGCCGGATCCGGTCCGTCTCGTCCTCGACGGTGGAGAGACCGGCGTGTATCGGTTCGACTCCACTGAATTCTTCCAGCGCGAGTTCCGCGGGGAGGGACGCCGGATCGACGTCGATTCCGACGCCGACTCCCGGCTCGTCACCTCCGAGGATTACGAGCGCGTTCTTCTCGGTCGAAACGGTCCCGACGAGGACGGGTGGAGAATGATCGGAACGGTCGTGGAGGCCGAACGGGTTGGCGATGAGTGACGCTCCGAAACCACTAACCGCATCTCGTCCCTTTCTCCGGTAATGGCCGATTGGACGGAGAAGTACCGCCCGAGTAGCCTCTCGGAGCTACGCGGGAACGACAAAGCGGCCTCGAAACTGGCCGAGTGGGCCGACACGTGGGACGACGATCGTGAGGCCGTGATCGTCCACGGGAGCCCCGGGATCGGCAAGACCAGCGCCGCCCACGCGCTCGCCGCCGATCGGGGCTGGGAGACCGTCGAACTCAACGCCTCCGACAAACGCACCGCGGACGTGATCGAACGCTTCGCGGGCCGGGCGGCGAAAAACGCCACGCTCGAAGGGAGCGCGTCCGGCGGCGGGGCCGTGGGCGGCGACACCGCCAGCCGCCAGTTGGTGATCGTCGACGAGGCCGATAACATCCACGGGAACTACGACCGCGGCGGGGCCTCCGCGATCACCGACCTCGTGAAGGAGTCCGAACAGCCGATCGTCCTCATCGCCAACGACTACTACGAGATGTCCCGCGGGCTCCGGAACGCGTGTCGAGACATCGAATTCCGCGACGTCTCCGCGCGGTCGATCGTACCGGTACTGCGCGACATCTGCCGCCGGGAGGACGTCGAATTCGACTCCGACGCCCTCGAACGGATCGCCGAACGGAACGCCGGCGACCTACGTGGCGCCGTCAACGACCTCCAGGCGATCGCCAACGACCGCGATCGGATCGAACTCGAGGACGTCGTCACCAGCGACCGGGACCGCACGATCGGGATCTTCCCGTTCCTCGATGCCGTCCTCAAGGAGGAAAGCGCACGCGAGGCGCTCCAGTCGGGCTACGCCGTCGACGAGACACCCGACGACCTCACCAAGTGGGTCGAGGACAACATGCTCACGGTCTACGACGCCGAGGAGGCGACGCGGGCATACGAGTTCCTCGCGAACGCCGACGTCTGGCTCGGACGCGTGCGTGCCTCACAGGACTACTCCTACTGGCGGTACGTCACCGACAACGCGGCTGCCGGGGTTGCAGCCTCGCGTGAGGGGACCAAGGGCGGCTGGACGCGGTGGGGGAGACCGCAGTTTTGGCCCGCCTCCGATTCGACGGCCGACGCCGTCGTCCAGCGGATCGCCGCAGCCGAAGGATGCAGCATGGCGACCGCCCGACGGGAGATACTGCCGTTCCTTGCCGCGATGACTCACCACTGCTCGCCCCGAGATCTGACCGTGCGGATGGCGGCTGCCTACGATCTCGACGAAGCCGAGGTCGCCTTCGTCACCGGCTCCGGCGAGTCGACGAACAAGGTCGAATCGATCGTCGAGGACGCACGGGACCGCCGTGAGGATCTGGTTGAAGAGCATGCCGGCGGCGCCTTCGCTGGCGTCCCGGATCGGGACGATTCGAACGAAACTGAAACCGAACGGGCGAACGATTCGGAACCGGCCTCCGATCCGCTGGCAGCTGACGACGCCGAAACGGGAACCGATCCAAACGACGACGGGACGGCATCCACGAGCGACACCGAGGCCGATTCCGACGACGACGATCAGCTCGACTTCGGCGATTTCACCTGATCGGCAGCGGTTCGATCCGACCGGATCCCGTTTGAATCACGCTGGTTGGATCGACTTGCGGCGAGGAGGTGTATCGATCCGTCCGACCGATTTATTCCGGATCGAATAACGTCTCGCCTTCGACCATGTGCTCTTCGACCGCATCGAGGTTCAGCGTCAGCCCGAGTCCTGGTTTCTCCGGAATCGCCATGCGTCCATTCTCGATGAGATCGTCCTCCTCGACGAGATCCTCCCACCAGCCGAGTTGGTAGCTGTGGAATTCGACGGCGAGGGAGTTGGGGATGGCCGCCGCGACTTGTGCGCTTGCCATGGTCGCGATCGGCGACGAGACGTTATGCATCGCGATCGGCGTGTAATATATGTCAGCAAGTGTGGCGATCTTCCGGGTTTCACGCATTCCTCCGACCTTCGGGAGGTCCGGCGCGAGGATGTCGACGGCCTGGTCCTCGATGAGTTGACGTTGGCCGTGGGTCCGGTAGACGTTCTCGCCGACCGTAACCGGCGTCGTCGAGGACTGCGTGACCTCGCGCTGGACGTCGCGATTCTCCGGCGGAACGGGGTCCTCGATCCACCAGACGTCGTACTCCTCAACGGCCTCCAACAGCTGTTTCGCGCTTGCGGGCGTATACGACCAGTGACAGTCGAAGGCAACGTCGGCACGGTCGCCGACGGTTTCACAGACCTGCCGGACGATTTCGGCCTTATGTTCGATTTCGGGGCCGCGCATGTGGCGGTTGGCGCGGTCGATCTCGTGGCCGGAAGGCACGTCGAGATCGAACTTGAGAGCGTCATAGCCGAGTTCCGAAACCACGCGTTCGGCCTCCGCGGCGTTGGATTCCGGCTCGGATTCATCACCTGCGTGACAGTCACAGTAGACACGGACCTCGTCTCGATATTTCCCGCCGAGCAGCTGATACGCCGGGATATCGAGGAGTTTTCCGGCAAGGTCATGGAGGCCGATCTCGATGCCGGAGATCGCGGAGACCACTTTCCCCGATATCGATCCCTCGCCGGACATCTTCTGGATCAGGTGTTCGTATAGTCGGTCGATGTCAAGCGGATTTTCGCCGATGAGAAACGGAGCCATTCGGTCGATGATCTCCGCATCGCCGCCACCCCAGTACGCCTCTCCCGTTCCAACGATGCCCGCATCCGTATAGATCCGAACGAGGATCCACGGATAGTTGCCATCGACCATCGTCGTTTGAACGTCGGTGATCTCGACGTCTCGCGCTCCGCGATCGGCCGACAGTCCCATCGTGTCCGACGACAGGTCCCGCATCGTGTATTTCAAGTTCGGATCGTGGAGTTCTCGATAGTCCGTCATACGACCCATTATTTGTGACGAATTATATGATACTTCGCATCTCTCCGTCATCCCACCCCTGTCCGGATCCCCGGTTTGCGATCCTCACTCCCTCCGCGAGGTGGCCGTCCCGATCGACTCCGATTTCGATCCACCCAGCGTCCAACCGGCGGCCGCCGTGGCGAGCACGGTGGCTGCGAGGAGGACTCGATTGGTGGTCTCCCAGAATCCGGGATAGACGACCAGATCCCGCCCGAGAAGTAGCGTGACGAAAAGCGACGCGATCGCGATCATCGACAGCACGCGAACGCGCCGGACGTCCCGGTCGGCAAGCGCCGACGTGGGCACTCGCACGATCACGGCGAGCAGCCCGAGGAACCCGACAAGCGAGCAGAGATAGAAGGCGGCCTGTGCCCCCGGCGAGTAGGTCACGAGCGGGACCGCCCGCGAGAAGACCGCCCCGAGGAGGACGCCGCCAAGTCCGCCGACGAGCGTACGCTGAAGCGCTCGCGGGGAGGTAGGGTCCGGTTTCCCCTCGTCGCCCTTCCCGAACAGCACCACCCCGAGTAGGGTGACGATCGTCAACGCGACGACGAGGTGGGCCGCGTGCGTGGAGACGGTGTAGCCGCCGGGAACCAGCCCGCCGATCGTCACCGTCACCGCGCCAACAAGGATCTGGATGGGGAGGATGATGACGGTGAGCGTGGCGGCGATCCGCGTCCGGTGCGATCGGTTACCCAGCCACGCCCAGGCGGCGGTGCCGATGATCAGAAAGCCGGTCACCATCGCCCACACGCGATGGAACCACTCGATGAAGTCCGGATTGAGCGTGAGCGTCGGGATGAGTTGGTCCGAACAGAGCGGCCACTGTGCCTGACAGGCCAGCCCGGAGCCGGTTCCGGAAGTGTAGACGCCGAGCGCGACGAGGATCGTTGTCATCGCCGTCGTCACGGCGGCATACCGTCGGAAGGTGAACCAGGGCGGCCACGACGGATACCTCATGAAGCGAAAATCGGACGCGCGCGTACTTAGGCGATTCGACGCTTGCTCGCGTGTGAGAAGGGATCCGAACCGTGGTCTCTTTCGGATCCGGTCGAGCTACCGATCGTCGGCAGCTTACTGGAATCCGATTCGACCGCTTCCGCGTTCGCCGATCGCCTTCTGACCGCCGCCTTTGAACTGCTTTTCGACGTCCTCGTAGTAGGACATGATGTCCTCCGTGATCGTCGGGCGGACCGACTCCATGGCGCGACGGAAATGTTTCATTTCGACCTCCGTCGCTTCGTCGTCGTCACGCAGTGCCTCGATCGCGGCTTCGCGGGCGATCCCCTCGAGATCCGATCCGACGTACCCGTCCGTGATCTCGGCGATCTCCCGGAGGCTGACGTCCGGTGCAAGCGGCGTGTCAGCGGTGTGGATCCGGAGGATCTGCTCGCGGCCTTCCTCGTCGGGCTGTCCGACCATCACGAGCCGGTCGAACCGACCGGAGCGCAACAGCGCGGGGTCGATCATGTCGGGACGGTTGGTGGCGCCGATCACCATGACGTTGCCCATCTCCTCGAGGCCATCCAGTTCGGTGAGCAGCTGATTGACCACGCGCTCGGAGACGTTATTCCCCATATCCTGGCCTCGGGAGGGCGCAAGCGAGTCGAGTTCGTCGAAGAAGACGATCGTCGGCGACACCTGGCGCGCCTTCCGGAAGGTCTGTCTGATCGCCTTCTCGGACTCGCCGACCCACTTCGAGAGCAGTTGGGGGCCGCGAACGGAGATGAAGTTCGCGTTCGTCTCATTGGCAACGGCCTTCGCCATCAGCGTCTTGCCGGTGCCTGGCGGGCCGTACAGGAGGACGCCCTTTGGTGCCTCCACGCCCATCCGGTCGAACTTCTCGGGATCGGTGAGTGGCCACTCGACTGCCTCCTCGATCTGCTGTTTCGCGTCGTCGAGTCCGCCGACGTGGTCCCAGGAGATCTTCGGAAGCTCGACGAGCACCTCGCGCATCGCCGACGGTTCGACCTCGTTCAACGCGCCTCCGAAGTCCTCGCGTTTGACGATCATCCGGTCGATGAGACTCGGCGGAATGTCCTCCTCGTCGAGATCGATCTTCGGGAGGTATCGACGGAGTGCCTTCATCGCGGCCTCCTTCGTGAGACTCTCGATGTCCGCGCCGACGAAGCCGTGGGTACTGTCGGCGAGCCCGTCGAGATCGACGTCGTCCGAAAGCGGCATCCCGCGGGTGTGGATCTGGAGGATCTCCTTGCGGCCGATTTCGTCCGGCACGCCGATCTCGATCTCGCGATCGAAGCGACCCGGTCGGCGAAGTGCCGGATCGACGGAGTCGACGCGGTTGGTCGCGGCGATCACGATCACCTGTCCGCGCGTCTCCAGCCCGTCCATCATCGTGAGCAGTTGGGCGACGACTCGGCGTTCGACTTCGCCGGTGACGTCCTCACGTTTGGGCGCGATCGAATCGAGTTCGTCGATGAAGACGATCGAGGGGGACTCCTCTTTGGCATCCTCGAAGATCTCCCTGAGCTGCTGTTCGCTCTCGCCGTAGTACTTCGAGATGATCTCCGGGCCCGCGATCGAGAAGAACGACGCGGAGGTCTCGTTGGCGACCGCCTTCGCGAGGAGGGTCTTGCCGGTGCCCGGCGGGCCGTGCAACAGGACGCCCTGTGGCGGCTCGATGCCGAGCTTTTTGAAGATCTGCGGGTGCTTCATCGGGAGCTCGACCATCTCCCGAACGCGCTGGATCTCGTTTTGGAGGCCGCCGATATCCTCGTAGGTGATGCCGCCGCCGGTCTTTTCGAACCCGGAGATCGGCTCCTCGCGGAGTTCGACCTCCGTGTCCTCGGTGATCAGGCAGACGCCCTCCGGTTCGGTCTCGACGGCAATGAGGGGGATCGCCTGGCCGGGCGAGCGCATGAACGGATGGTTCGTCGAACTCATCACGGGAACGATGTCGCGCTCGACGACCGGCCGTTTGAGGATCTGCCGTTTCACCATCCCGGCCGCGTCCGAGCCGAACTGCACGGACGCCTCCTCGGGCGGCGCGAGAACGAGTTTCTCAGCCTTCTCGGTTTCCGCCTTCCGGATCGTCACGCGCTCGCCGATGCCGACGTCCGCGTTCTGCCGGGTGAACCCATCGATGCGGACGGTATCGGTGTTCCAGTCCTGCCGGTCAGCACGCCATACTTTTGCCGCCGTCGTCTCGGCGCCATCGATCTCGATGATGTCACCCGGGGAGAGCTTCAAGTGCAACAGCGTGTCGGGATCGAGTCGGGCGATACCGCGTCCCGAGTCGTTCGGGTACGCCTTCGCCACTTCGAGTTGGACTTCGTTCATGGTTGACTCGCGGGGGGTACCACAACCTGCTGGTGGTCCGGAGATAAGCCTGTTGCTCCGCCCGATCGCATGCTCGCTACGGGCGGTTTCGCCGTTTCGCGGGTCCGTTTGTATGTCATGATATCACACGGTAGGATGAGGAGACACAAAACCCCGTCGCCCGCGTTGGTTTTTTGCGTATCGAACTCGATCCGCTTCGAAACTGGAGGCTCTTTACCTACGAGGGTCGATCGTCGCGTATGCACACTCTCGCGTTTGACGGACGGATGGGCGCCGCCGGCGACATGGTCTGTGCGTCCTTGATCGCGGCCGGCGCGGATCCCGCCGTCATCGGTCCGATCGAGGACGCACTTCCCGTCCACTTCGAGGTCGGCGAGACGACGAAAAACGGGATCCGATCGACGACCGTCGACGTTCGGTTAGTTGATGAAACGACGACGGGCGGGCACGACCGGAACGGGACGGACGAGGATCACTCTCACGATCATCCTCACGATCACTCCGAGGGCCACTCTCACGATCATCCCCACGACCACTCCGAAGACCACTCCCACGACCATTCCCACGATCACTCCCACGACCACTCTCACGATCACTCCCACGACCACTCCGCCGATAGTTCCCACCACGCTCCTCACGCTGAGGGATCGGGTGCTCACCGGACGTATCCGGAGGTCGTGGATATCGTCGAGTCGATGGACCTCCCCGAATCGGTCGAATCGGACGCGCTCGCGGCCTTCGAGTTGCTCGGGGAGGCGGAGGCCTCGATACATGGGACCGACCTCGCGGAGACGCACTTTCATGAGGTCGGCGCGGACGACGCGATCGCGGACGTGGTCGGCGCCTGTCTCTTGGTCGCCGACCTCGACGTCGATCGCGTAGTGACGACTCCGCTTTCGGCTGGCGGCGGCGAAATCGAGATGGGCCACGGTGTCTATCCCGTTCCCGCGCCCGCCGTCGTCGAGATCATGAACCGGGCCGGCCTCGCGATTCGGGGCGGTCCCGTCGATGCGGAGCTGTTGACGCCGACCGGTGCCGCGATCCTCGGTGTGCTCGCCGAGGACGTTTCGACGCTCCCGGCGATGACGGTCTCGGCCGCCGGCTACGGTGCCGGACGACGGTCCTTCCCCGACCACCCCAACGTGCTCCGGGCACTCGTCGGTGAGTCGATCGAGACCGACGACGCTTCGGCCGTCGCTGCCGACGCCGCGGACGCCGGTGATGCCGCTTCAGATCGTGCAGGCGACGGAATCGACGGGGAGTTACACGACGATCTGCCCACCAGACGTGGCGGGTTCGTTCACGACGAGGTGGTGGTTCTCGAAACCCACCTCGATGACGCCTCGCCGGAGATCCTCGGCGGGCTTCAGCGGACACTCGGGTTGGTCGGCGCTCTCGACGTGACGATCGTCCCTACCACGATGAAGAAGTCGCGACCGGGCCATCTCGTCACGGTCGTCTGCAAGCCGGCCGACGCCGACGCGGTCGTGGATCGGCTCGCGCGAGAAACGGGGACCCTGGGGATCCGCGAGTCGAGTGCCCGTCACCGGTGGATCGCTCAGCGGTCCCTCGAGACGGTGACGATCGACGTCGCCGGTGAGTCCCACGAGGTCCCTGTGAAAGTCGCATCGACCGACGATGGCGATGTGTACGATCTCAGTGCGGAGTACGACGATGCTGCCGCCCTCGCTCGTGAAACCGATCTCACGGTCCGCGAAGTCATGCGCCGGGCCGAGGCGGCCGCTCGGGAGTTGCTTGAAACCGACTCCGCTGTCGAGTAGTCCGACTGATGAGCTACTCATAGCGCTCCTGATTTAAATCCTCATCACGCTGTGTCTCTCGCGCGACTGCTCGAGACACGAATGCGGGAGAAGGGATTTGAACCCTCGAACCCCTCCGGGAGCGGATCTTAAGTCCGCCGCTTTTGGCCAGGCTCAGCCACCCCCGCGCGTTCACCGCGTTCCGCGGGCTGAAACAAACCACTTTCGGCACGCGTTCCACGTTCGGCGACGTGACCGGCGAGATACCGCTTCGACAAGGTGATGCTCCGCGTTTGCGCTACCAGTCGACTGAGAGCGTCCCGTCGCCGTGTGGATCCGGAGCGATCTCCTCGTCGGTCCGCCGATCGACCACGTGGATGACTCCCTCGTCCTTCTTGGCGGGGCACATCTCGGCCGCCTCGATGTTGTCCTCGAGTTCATCCTCGCCGATGTAGTAGGACTGCGGACGTGCCATCCCGGTCGAGACGTCCATCTCCCAGTTGTCGGCGGCCTCCGCACACCGTCCGGCGCCGAAGCACTTGTTGGCCTCGAAGACGATTTTGTACGGCTTCTCCTCGATAGGCGGTCCCTCCCCGCCGAGCTCGCTCGGACGGACGACGTCGTCGCGCTCCTCGCTCATACGTTCCGTTCCGTGTTCGGGCGCCTTTCGTCTGTCGGTCGCGGTGAACCGGTTTCCCTCCCTTCCGCTCGGGCAGATCTTCGTCCCTTCCGTTCGGATCCTTCGACACGCTTAGGCGGCCACCGCCAGTACGAGTGCACAGTGATCGTCGTCGCCACGGACGACTTCCGCCTGTATCATGCGGTCCTCGATGAGTTGCGCGGCCGAGGGGTCTCGTTCACCACGATCGAACCACACGATCCGATCCCCGAGCGTGCATCCGTGGTGATCGCCACTCCGGACGACCGCGTCGACCTCGGGGATCGAGACGACGTGGAGTTCGTCGCGGCCGATCCCGACCACCCGCGTGCGGCCGTCGACGAGGCGTTGGCCGTACTCAGAAGCGGCGGTGGACGGACCATCGTCGGGGTCGATCCCGGTCCGTCGCCGGGAATCGCCGTCCTCGTCGGTGGGACCGTCGTTGCGGCGTTTCAGGTCCCTCTTTCGGAGGCCGCCGAGACGATCGTCTCGGAGATCGTCGAGAAACCCGATCCGCTCGTGCGTGTCGGTGACGGTGACCGCCTGAAGGGCGCCCGCATCATCAACGATCTACCCGAAGACCTCGCCGTCGAACTCGTCGACGAGACGGGGACGTCGCCATATCTCGGGGGCGGTGCACGCGGGATGGGCGACGTTCTTGCCGCCGTCAACATCGCTCGGATCGAAGGTGAACCGATGGCACAACGGCGAATCGAACCAACCGAGGGTGAACTCCAGCGGATCCAAAACGAATCCAGACGGCGCTCTGCCGGTGGTCGGACCATCGACGAATCCCTCGCGCGTCGGGTTGCCGCCGGCGAATTGACCCTCGAGGAGGCGATCGACGAGCACCGCCGGCGGCCGGACCGCTCCGATGACGACGACGTCGAGTGATGCGCTCCGATCGATCAGCGACGCTCGACGACTGACGCTCGACGATTGACGCTCGATGACCGGCCCTCGATCAGGGATGCTCACTGACGCTTCACCATCGATGATCACGGATCGGCAGGTTCCACTTGTTCACTCGGAAGCCGTCGGCTAGTGGATCATGAAAAACGAAAGGGGAGCCCACGCCGAAACGGCGTGGGCGTGCCGCCCTAAATAGGTCCCCGCTGACGCTTCGGCCCTCCAAGCGAAGCGTCATCTGGAGCAAATGGCTACGTCAACTTAAGCGTGCCGGGGCCGGCAGCAATTCCCTGTCCGATCGGGTAGTAACTGGGTCCCGAAATGGATCGCCGGGCTCACCGTCCTCCTGCGATCCGGATCGTTCCGTCAGTCGGTGAGGCCGTAGCCGCGCCGGAATAAGACGACGTCGATCAAGGCGACGATCGTCGTCAATCCGGTGAGGACGACGAGCGAGAATCGCGGATCGACTTCCGCCGTCCCGAGGAAGCCATATCGGACGCCGTTGACCATGTAAACCATCGGATTCAAAAGTGAAACGTCCCGCAAAAGCGGCGTGAGGTCCTCAAGCGAGTAGAAGACCGCGCCGAAGAACACCAGCGGTCGGAGAATGAACTGGTTCATCACGGTCAGGTCGTCGAAGTCGGTCGCGATCAGCCCTCCGATCACGCCAAAGCTCGCGAAAAGCAGCGTGATGACGAGCATGAACGCGAGGAGATAGACGGGTTCTTCGACCGGAACGGGCTGATACAGTGCGGAGATGATTCCCCAACCGATGACGGCGATCAGGCCGCCGACGAGCAGGCCACGGGTGGCCGCAGAGAGGATGTATGCCCAGACCATTCCGGTGTAGGACAGCGGCGAGGTGAGCACCTCGTGGATATACTCGTTCCACCGTCCATGGAAGATGGAAAAGGATGCGTTCTCGAAGCTATTCGAGACCGCTCCGAGCACGATCAATCCGGGGAGAATGAACAGGATGTAGGGCACGTCCGCGATCGTTCCGACGCGCTGGCCGAGGATCACTCCGAAAACGGAGAAGTACAACACGTTCGTGATGAACGGGGGGGCAAACGTGTTTCGGGGACGCCGAACGAACCGGAGGATCTCGCGTTTCGTCAGCGTGAGAAAGCCGGTGAGATCGACCGCCGAACTGGACTCGTCGGTGGCCATTATCGATCTCCCTCCCGTCGGGAATCGGCGATCGGCTCCGGAACGTTGCGTGCCCCGCCGTCAGTGACCATCGGCTCGGCCTCGGTGTCTGCAGCCTCGTCGTCGGCACCGTCGTTGCTGCCGGGCGATTCGTCGCCGTCGGTCGTCGCTCCGCCATCAGTCGTTTCCCCGCGCCTGGTGAGATCGACGAATACCTCCTCCAGGGACGTCCGTTTGATCTCCAGATCGAGGATCTCGTGGCCACCCCGATCGAGTTCGCGGACCAGATCCGGAGCCACCAGTCCACCCTGACGGGCGGTGACCACGAGACGACCGTCCTCACCGGTCACCTCCTCGACGCGATCGTCGCTGGCGCGAATCGTCTCGGCGATCGTGGACGTGTCCGCGGAGTCGTCACGAAGCGTGACCACGATCCGGTCGCTCCCCCGATCCATCAGATCCTCCGGAGAGGCGACCGTCACGATCTCTCCCGAATCGAGGATCGCGACCTCATCACACAGGCGTTCCGCCTCCTCGATGTAGTGAGTGGTAAGCAGGATCGTCGTCCCTTGCTCGTTGAGGTCCGTGACGAGATCCCACAGGTCCCGGCGCAGTTGGACGTCGACACCCGCGGTCGGTTCATCGAGGATGAGCAGGTCCGGTTCGGTCACGAGCGCTCGTGCCAGCATGAAGCGACGTTTCATTCCACCGGAGAGCCAATCGAACCGCGTGTTGCGTTTGTCCCAGATCCCGACCTGCTTTAACGCCTCATCGGCGCGTCTGCTCGCTTCTTCGGGCTTCACACCGTGGTAGCCGGCCTTGTGTTCGAGAACCTCGCGGATCGGGAAGAACCGGTCGACGTTGAACTCCTGCGGGGCAAGCCCGATCCTGTCACGAGCTTCCCGGTAATCCTCCTCCACGTCGGCACCGAAGACGGACGCCGTTCCGTCGGAGGCGCGGACCAGACCGACCAACACGTTGATGAACGTCGTCTTGCCTGCTCCGTTCGGGCCCAACAGCCCGAAAAACGATCCCTCCGGGACCGAAAGCGACACCCCCTTCAGCGCTTCGACGTCACCGTACTGCTTGCGGAGATCGCTGATCTCCAGCGCGTTCGTCATGTCGGGATCGATGCCGCGCGAGTGGTTAAACGCCGCGAACGGCGACTCCTCTGGGACGACGAAATACCCCGACGGGCAAGTTGATGTTGACATCGTCGCGAGCGATCACCCGCCCCACGTCGACGACGGAGATACCCATCGACGGCACGGATCCGCACGCTTTAGCGGCACCGGATTCTCGATCGCGTATGGACGTACTCGACGTCGCCGCGGACGCGATCGCGACGGGGCCGGTGTGTGATTCCTGCCTCGGCCGCCTCGTTGCCGATCGGAGCTTCGGGCTCACGAACGCCGAACGCGGACGATCGATGCGCACGGCGCTTGCGCTTGCTCGCGACGACCCCTTCGAGACCCCCGATCCGGCCGACTGCTGGGTGTGTGAGGGCCGATGCACCGAATTCGACGAGTGGGCCGAACGCGCTGTGGCGGCCGTCGAGGGGATCGAGTTCGACACCTACAACGTCGGGACGCGACCCCCACCGCTCATCGAGGAGAACGGGCGGCTACTCCGTGAGGAGTGTGGCCTCGACCCCGACGCCGGTGAGAAATTCAAATCCGAGTTCAACCGCGAGGTCGGCAAGCGCGTCGGCCGGCTCACCGAGACGGAGGTCTCCTTCGATCGCCCGCACGTCCAGTTCACCATCGACCTCGACGAGGATCGGATCGACGCCAAAGTGAACTCGGCGTTCGTCTACGGCCGCTACCGGAAACTGGAGCGTGACATCCCTCAAACCGAGTGGCCCTGTCGAGAGTGCCACGGCTCCGGTCGAAGCGGGCGAGAGCCGTGTGACCACTGTGGCGGGACGGGCTACCTCTATGAGGACAGTGTAGAGGAGTTCGTCGCCCCGGTCGTCGAGGACGTGATGGACGGTACCGAGAGCGTTTTCCACGGAGCCGGCCGCGAGGACGTCGACGCGCGGATGCTCGGAACCGGCCGCCCCTTCGTCGTGGAAGTCGAGGAGCCCCGTCGTCGTCGTGTCGACGTCGATCGACTGCAGGAGGACGTCAACGCCTTTGCAGACGGCGCAGTCGAGGTTGAGGGGCTCCGACTCGCCACTCACGAGATGGTCGAACGCGTCAAACGGCTCGACGCCTCCAAGCGCTATCGAGCACTCGTCGAGTTCGACGACGAGGTCGCTCCCGACGCCCTCCGGGCGGCTGCGGACGAACTCGAGGGTGCCACGATCGAACAGTACACTCCCAACCGGGTCGATCACCGGCGCGCGAACCTCACGCGCGAGCGTGAGGTGTATGACGTCGCGATCGTTGACGAAAAAGCGGACGTCGAGACGTTCGACGACGAGGCGATCCCGGCGTTCGATCCCGACGATCCTCATCACGCGATCGTCGAGATCCACGGCGAAGGCGGACTCTACATCAAGGAACTCGTCTCGAGCGACGAGGGTCGGACGGAGCCGAGCCTCGCCGGACTACTCGACGTCGACGCAAGGGTGATCCACCTCGATGTCCTTTCCGTAGAGGGGGAGGACGAGCCGTTCGAGGACGAGTCGTACTTTCTCGATTCGGACGAGTAGCGCCGGCTCGATTGGATGCGTAGCGCCGGCTCGATTGGATGCGTAGCGCCGGTTGGACCGGTGATGCAGTCCGGCTTTCGACGATGCGGACCGAGAGTCTCATCTCGCGAACGGTGTCCCGTTCTCGTCGAACGCCAGCGCATCTCGTGTACGATCGGCTTTCGCTCCTCGTCGGCAAGCGAGATCGAGTGGCCCGCCGATCGTCGAGACGTTTTTTCCGCTGCGGCCACCACTCCAGGTATGACCGAGATCTCACTCGCGATTCCGGGCGGTGTCATCGACGGACTTCCCGAGGATAGCCAGGCGACGAAACGGGACGTCGAACGCGCCGTGGCCGGCATCGAATCGCGGCTCAACCGTGAAATCGACGACGCCGCGGACACGGCGGAGGCGGCCGGGGTCGTCGTCGACGCGATCGAGTTCCTTGAGGCGCGCATGGAGCGATACGACGAGTTCGTCCCGGAACTGCGTGCGTGGGGGCAATCGCCGATTTACGCGATAACCTGGCGAAACCTCTATGCAGAACTCATCGCGCAGTTATACGACCACGAATGGCTCGCCGAGGAACTCGATCGCGAGCGCAACTACCGGATCGTCGAGGACGGGATCCGATTTGGCGGATAACCGATCGCGAACCGGACGCAATCGCCGATCCGCCATCTCCCGACGGTGCTCACGAGACTGTCGGCGAGCGCCCACCGACCGTATTTAAGCATCCGCCGCCCCTTGATATCATATGGAACTCGAGTTGCGGTTTTTCGCGACCTTTCGGGAGGCCGTCGGGTCGAAGACGATATCCCTCGAGGTGGACGACGGCGCGACCGTCGGCGACGTGCTCGCGACACTCGAGACCGAATACGACGGTCTCGGCGACATGCTGATCGATGATGAGGCGATCGCGCCGCACATAAACGTCCTGTTGAACGGCCGCGAAGTGTTGCATATGGAGGGGCTCGACACGCCGCTTTCGCCCGGCGACACGCTCTCAATCTTCCCGCCGGTCGCCGGGGGAACGGATAGCGTCGACGCGGAGAGCGGCGGCGAGGAATCGGCGGTTGCGGAAACCGACGATGTGAACACCGGTGATCGTCGGGAGAAGTCCTATCGAGGTATCTCCCGACGGCTCGCTGCCCACTATCTCCGAAACCTCGGCGGATCGTTCGTCGGCGCCGACGATCCGGCGGATGCGACTCGAATCGAAGGTGACGGATGGACGGCCGACCTCGCAGCTGAGACGGTGGCGGTCGCGGGGTCGTTGGAGTTGACGGAAGTCCGGATCACGTTCACGGGGGATGCGGCAGCCCTCGACGATCTCATCGACAGCTTCTCGCAGAAGGCGATGCGTGCGGGCGGATAACGAACCTCGAACGATGGATCGAGGTGATGAGCTCCCGTTTGACGGCCCCGTCCTCGTGACGGCCGGCGCGCTGGCGAGCGTTCCGCTCTCGCGACTCCCGGACGTTCTATGGACCGTCCAACGATATCTTTCGCCCCGCCTCGGCGAGTACCGCCGCGAGTATGAATGTGCTCTCCGTGAACCCGACAGGGAGATGTTTCTCGTGGAGCCGGACCACTGGGTCGAGATCGGCGGCGATCTCGACCTCGACGATCGAACCCGCAAAGCGGTCCGTCGGACCCACGAGACCCAACTGGAACGCTCCGGATCGACCCACGATCGTCGCGAGGAGTTCGAATCCGCCTTGGAGATCCGATCGGCGGTGGTCATCGGCGTCGACGAGGAATGATCCACGTTCCGGTCGTGGTCATCCGGATAGATGCTCACTCGTCCAGGGGAGGCCCAGTCATTCGGATCGACTCCGATACCACTTTGATGCACCCTTGACGATGCCGTGGTATGAATGCGGACCTCCGTTCCGGCGTTCGCGATTCTTTGCCCCTTCTACTTGGAATCGTGCCCTTCAGCATGGTCACGGGAATCGCCGCGATCGATGCCGGATTGACGCCCGCACAGGCGATCGGCATGTCGGTGGTCATCTACGCGGGTGCCTCCCAGATCGCGGCTGCCGACCTGCTTGGGGAGACGGCGCCACTCGCGGTGGTCGTCTTCACTGCGGTCGTCATCAACCTCCGGCTCGTGATGTACTCGGTTTCGATCGCTCCCCACTTTGCCACGTACCGGCGTCGCACCCGTGGATATATGGCGTATCTTCTTACCGATCCGGCATACGCGCTCTCGGTCACCAAATACGAAACCGGCGACGTTGATGACAAGCGAGCGTACTACCTCGGGATCGGGGTCACCATCTGGGTCGTCTGGCTCATCTCGACCGCTCTCGGTGTCGTCATCGGAACGACCGTTCCCGAGAAATGGGGGCTGTCTTTTGCCGTGCCGCTCGTTTTCCTCGCGATCCTCGTTCCCCTGTTGACGGACCGCTCTCGAACGATCGCTGCCTTCGTCGGCGGTGGCGTCGCCGTCCTCGCGGCCGGCGTCCCGTTCAACCTCTCGCTTCCGATCGGCGCAATCGCCGGAATCGCCGCCGGCCTCGCCTCCGGGGCGGTGAGCGATCGATGACCGAATACGGACCCGTCACGATCTGGGTGACGATCTTCGTGATCGGGATCGCAACCTACGGCCTTCGGCTCTCGTTTATCCACCTGTTCGGCCGGATCGACGACGTTCCGCCGAAACTGGAGCGAACGCTCCGATACGTACCGGCGGCCGTTCTCGCTGCTCTCGTCGTCCCACAGCTCGTCTCGATCGAGTCGACGGTCCAGGCAACCCTTCTGGACGCGCGCCTGATCGCGGGGGTGGTAGCGAGCGCGGTCGCCTGGCGCACCGAAAACGTTCTCGCGACGATCGCCGCCGGGATGGGGATGTTGTGGCTCGCCCGGTTCGTTCTGTTGTAACCGAATTCCCCCATCACGGTTTTAGTGTCCCCCGTCGAATCGGGACGTATGTACGAGACTGTGCTTCTTCCTGTTGCTCCCGAGGGGGGAACGATGCGTGCCATCCCGCACGTCGCAACACTCGCTGATCGATACGACGCGACGGTACACGTCATCTCCGTGGTCGATTCGGTAGAGGAGATGATCAACGATCCCCGAGTCGAGATGCTCGCGGACCGTCTCCAGACGACTGCCCACGATCGCGTTCACGAGGTTTCCGAGGCGCTGTTGGACATCAACGCCGACTTGGAGATCGTCACGCATGTCGAGCGTGGAACGGCACACGGGGCGATCCTGTCGATGATCGATGAGGTCGACGCCGATGTCGTAGTGATGCCGACACACACGCGGCAGGGTCTCGAACGCGTGCTGCTCGGCTCGATCACGGAGCGAGTCATCCGGGAGTCGCCCGTTCCCGTCGTCTCGATCCCAATGGAAGAGGACGCGCCCGGCGACTGATCGGTCGATCCCGAATCGATCGGTCCGACGGGACTATGTGCGTTCCTCGACCAGGGCCACCCGTGCGCGCGTTTCGGATCGCCTACGACGGTCGACCGTTCTCCGGGTTCCAGCGTCAGCCGGACGTTCCGACGGTCGAGGACGTGATCTTCGACGCACTCGATTCCCTCGGCGTGGCGGATCTCCCCCGTGAATCCGGCGGCAGGCGCTCCCGTCCACCGGGATATGCCGCCGCGGGACGTACCGACGCCGGCGTTTCCGCCGCAGCGCAAACGATCGCTCTCGAGGCACCGGAGTGGCTCACTCCGCGGGCGTTCAACGGGCACCTTCCGAAGCACGTCCGGGCGTGGGCCGCCGCCGAGGTACCCGACGACTTTCACGCGAGACACGACGTCAGCGACCGAATCTACCGATATCATTTGTACGCGCCGACCGACGAACACGCCGGCTCCGATACCCGAACCGACATCGATCGTTCGCCGCCGTCGGCCCCATCGGTCGACGACGATCGCGTTCATGCGGCGCTCGATCGTCTCTCCGGCGACCACGACTTTCACAACCTCACTCCCGATGACACGGGAACCGAACGAACGCTCGCCGCGACTGCCCGCCGCGAGGGTGACCTGCTCGTCATCCGGACGCGTGCGGACGGGTATCCCCGGGAGTTCGTCCGCCGACTCGTCACGCTCGTTCGCGCGGTCGGAACCGGCAACGCTCCGCTGTCGAAGATCGATCGAGTTCTCGGCGCGGACGCCCTCTCGGGCCCGGAGGGAGTCGGCCCCGCTCCGGCGACACCGCTTGTGTTGTGGAACGTCGAGTACGAATCCACCGCGACCCGATCCGACCACACGGTTCGATTCGAGATCGATCGAGAGGCTGTCGAGAGCGCGTCGGCCGCATTCGGCGAGGAGTACGTCGAAGCGCGACACGCGGCGGCGGCGATCGGCGCGGTTCGTGACCGTGTTGAGACCGATCCCGTCGGCGAGTGAGGATCCGGGATCCCCTTATACAATTTCCACAAAGAACATTTATACGTTCGTTTTGTATACTTGGATAGATGTGGTCAATATGATATTGGAAATGGTAAAAGAACTATGTATGTTCGCTACATCCCCGATCCAATTTGCGATCCGAAACACGTTCTCTGCCCTGCGGATGGAGGTACCCGATGGGTGATTCTACGGTCGCGGATGCCGATAGCGGTCCGGTTGGCAGCGATCGTAGCGGATCGGCCGATTTCGACGACGTTGATGATATCGATGTCGGAACGATCGACGATCCGGCCGTCGAACGCGATCGGATCGCCGGATTCATCGACGATCGGGTTCGGGAGGCTGGGGCCACCGGCGTCGTCGTGAACCTGAGCGGCGGGCTCGACTCGACGGTGACCGCGGCCCTCGCCGTGGCGGCTCTCGGGCCCGATCGTGTCTATGGGCTCGTTTTGCCCGGTAACAAGACCGGCGCGGTGAACGCCCGGGACGCGGAGGGACTCGCTGAAGCCCTCGGGATCGAATACGACTCGGTACATCTCCAGCCCCTCTTCTCCCAGTTCGGGAGCCTGGTTCCCGATCGATTCGACCTCCACGGCGAGCCGGCACTCACCGGGAATCTCGTCGCTCGACTCCGGATGTCGATGGCGTACCTCGCTGCCAACGCGATGGATCGGCTCGTGATCGGTACGACGAACCGAAGCGAGCGGCTCCTCGGATACGTCACTAAATACGGTGACGGCGCCGCGGATCTCCGTCCGATCGGCCACCTCTACAAGACCGACGTCCGTGCGCTGGCTGGGGCCCTGGATGTCCCCGAGTTCGTCACCGAAAAGCCGCCAACTGTGGGATTGTTTCCGGCCCACGACGATCGCGACGATCTGGGGGCACCCTACGAGGTCGTCGATGCAGTGTTGTCGCTATCGGTCGATGCGGGAATGGATGCCGGAACGATCGTCGATCGACTTTCGATCGACGAGGACGTGGTCGCACGACTTCTCACCCGCCACGAGCGCACCGGTCACAAACGTTCGACGCCGGCGCTCCCCTCGTGGTAGCGGTCCCATTTTCCCCGATTCGCCCTGTCTCCTGGTGGTGTTTCCCCCGTCCCGATCGCTCGGTGAAGCGCTACGTTCAAGTGTGATCAGTCGGTACGATTCGATGCACGCGCCGTTGGTCCAGTGGTAGGACAGTGGCTTCCCAAGCCACTAGCCCGGGTTCAATTCTCGGACGGCGCACTCCCTGTGGTCGTTTGTCGTCCAACTTCCCGTTCGCTCTGCTCACGGGAATCTCGGATGGCGCACTTCTGCCGAACGAAGTGAGGCGAAATCGCCAGCGAGAATTGTAACCCTGCCAGTCGCAGCACTCGAACGGAGTGAGAGTGACCGTCTGGCTCCGGTTCAATTCTCGGACGGCGCACTCCCTGTGGTCGTTTGTCGTCCCACTTCCCGTTCGCTCTGCTCACGACAATCTGGACGGCAGAGTTTTCCGACGTAGCCTGGTGACGTCTCGACTCGTCTCGATCGGCAGTCTCAATCCTCTCGATCTGGGGAGGGGAGATCCCGTTTGAACTCGTCGAACTGATTCAGATCGTCGGGGAGGTCGAACTCGATCTCCCGTTCGTCCTGTCGGTTCGGAAGATCCCCGTCCTCGAGATCGACGGCGACGGATTCCCATCCCGGCTTCACTCGAACGCTCTTTGCCGGCATACCGACCACGATGTGGTGGTCCGGGACGTCACCCTGGACGACTGCCCGTGCGCCGACGACGCTGTTCGCACCGATCCGGCAGCCGGCACGAACCATCGAGTCGTAGGTGAGGCGTGCGCCGTCGCCGATCTCGGTGTGGTAGTTCCGGATCGAGGTCTGGTCGACGATGTCGTGGTCGTGGCTGTAAACGTGCGCGCCGTCGGAGATCGACACTTGATCGCCGATCGTCAACCGGCCGCGGTCGTCGAGGTGCACGTCGTCGTGGATCACGACGTTGTCGCCGATCTCGATGTTGTGTCCGTAGGTGAAGGTGATCCCTTTGAAGAACCGACAGTCGTCGCCGCACTCCGCGAAGAGATGGGTACCAAGCATCTGCCGGAATCGCAACGCGAAGTGGATGTTGTCGGCCATCGGCGTCGCGTCGAACTGTCGCCAGAGCCACTGGAGGTATTTGGATTGTTGGAAGGCCTCTTCGTCCTTTTCGGCGTAGTATTCCGACTCAAGCGTGGCGTTGCAGGGATCGTAACTCTGGAGTCGAACCTGTTCGGCTTTGGAAACGCGCTCGCCGTCCTGCCACGCTTCCCACGCCTCGCGATCCCCGTGGAGGTCTACCAGCACATCTCTGACGACCTCACAGGTGTCCTCCTCCGAGGAGAGGCGCTCGTCCACCTCGTCGATGAAGGTCTGAACCCCGGCCTCGGCCGTGTCGGGGAGGGACACGTGTCGCTTTGTCATCGGCGACCATTCCCCGCCGACCCACAAAGGAATTCGGTTGTGCGCCGATCATGCCGAGCCGGTCAAAAACGTGTGAGTTCGCCACGTTCGGATCTGTGCCTGGCGCATCACGATCGAACCACACGCGCTAAGTGGATTGATCTCCTACGAACGCGCATGCACTACCGCGAGCTCGGAGACTCGGGCGTCGAGGTCAGCGAGGTCGGTTTCGGTGCCTGGGTCGTCGGCACGGACTGGTGGGGCGACCGTAGCGAGCAGCAGGCGATCGACATGGTCCAACACGCCCTCGATCAGGGAATCACCTACTTCGATACCGGCGACGTCTACGGCCACGGCGACTCCGAGGACCTCGTCGGGACGGCACTCGCCGAGTACCGTGATAAGGTGACGCTCGCGACGAAGATCGGATACGATTTCTACGACAACCCGCAGGCAGGACACGGCGAACTTCCGAAGGAACTGACCCCCGAGTACCTCCGGGAGGCCTTTGACCGATCGCTCGATCGGCTTGGAACTGACCACGTCGAGTTCCTCCAGTTGCACAACGCCAACGTTGCGGAAGTGACGCCCGAGGTGCGGGACGTCCTTCGCGAGTTCAAAGCCGACGGGAAAGCCGAGGCGATCGGCTGGGCGCTGGGCCCCTCGATCGGATGGCTCGCCGAGGGTGATGCAGCCATCGAGGACGACGTCTTCGATGCCGTCCAGATGGTCTTTAACCTCCTCGAGCAAGAGCCGGGAATGCACTTCGTCGACACCGTTCGCGAACTCGATTCCGACACTTCGATCCTCGCACGAGTGCCTCACTCGTCGGGACTGCTCAACGAGCAGGTCACTCCCGAGACGGAACTCGGGGATGATGACCATCGATCACATCGGCCGGCGGAGTGGTACGAAACCGGCTGGGAGAAGGTCGAATCGATCCGCTTCCTCGAGCGGGACGGCGATCGGACGATGAGCCAGGCGGCGATCCAGTGGCTGCTTCACCACGAGGAAGTCGCCTCGGTGACGCCGACGTTCCGCACGACGGCGGACATCGACGAGTGGGCCGCCGCCAGTGAGGTACCGCCGCTCACCGAGGCGGAGTACGACCGTGTCCAGGAGCTGTACGCGTCGAACTTCGATATCGACCGGTTCGACGGAATGGACGCGCTTCGAACCTCCGTCGAGGGCGAGGATATCGAGGCGGCCGGGCTCGATAAACGGGCCGCGTCGTACTAATTCTCCAACAGGGGACGGATAACTGGCGAGTGGCGAGCAGCCGGCAGTCAGTGGATCCACGACGGGTCGCCGGACACCCGCCTCGACCGTCGTGGGTGATCGGTCAGATCATTCGGAGAGAGTGTGGCGTCCTCCGATATATACCTCCGGACGACTGTCACCTTCGGAATTGCCGATCGTGAATACCCACTGAGTTCCCGTCGAAACCAACCGACGGAAGCGCTTCCGACCGGTAACTCTTCAGTTACGCTCCGCTCTCGTTTCACGTGATGAAACACCGCGACGATCGCATCCGAAACGGGCGGCTCGGGAAAAAACCCATCGTCACACGGGGCTCGGTGGGGGTAACCCTTCGTCACCGCCGCCCAACGGGAGTAGGACGCCCCGGGCCTTCAGTCGACCGATCCGCCGAAGAATCTCCATTCGATCAGGGAAACGGATAGTGACATCCCGATGTGTCCGCCGGACATCTCCGCTATCGTCGGGGTTTTGACTACGCACCCGAAATCGACGGGTATGGAACTGTTCGCGGTCCCGGATCTCCCCGAGATCCGGGAGGGTGACGACCTCGCCGCCCTGATCGACGATCGGGTCGATCTCCGCCCCGACGATGTCGTCTGTGTGGCAAGCACGGTCGTCTCAAAGGCGGAGGGACGCGTCTACGACTACGAGGCGTTCCCGCCCGGCCCGCGCGCTCGCGAGATCGCCGACCGACTCGAGACGATCTCCGGCGATCGAAAGGACCCGCGATTCGCCCAGGCGGTCCTTGAGGAATCCACCGAGGTTCTCATCGAGGCGCCATTTTTGTTGACGGCCACGCGGTTCGGTCACGTCGGCGTCAACGCTGGGATCGACCGCTCCAACGTCCCCGGCGGGGACCTCCTGTTGCTCCCCGAGCGGCCCTCCGAGAGCGCAGCGCGGATCCGCTCCGGGATCGCGGCGGACCGCGTGATCGTCACGGACACCTGCGGACGTCCGTTTCGCCACGGCCAACGCGGGGTCGCGATCGGCTGGTCCGGACTGCAAGCCAGCCGCGATTGGCGCGGTGAGACCGATCGCGATGGGAGAGAACTCGGCGTCACGGTCGAAAACGTGATCGACGAACTCGCGGCGGCCGCGAATCTCGTCGCTGGCGAGGGCGACGGGGGCACTCCGGTCGTCGTCGTTCGTGACTTCGAGTTCGGCGACCACGTCGGTTCCGACGCGCACTTTCGTGAGATAGACGGCGATCTCGTCCGCCAGGCCATTCGCGAGTGGACCCACGAGACCTGACGAGGAATCGCGATCGACGACGAAGAGAGACTCCATCACCCCCTTCAGACATGTTCGGAATCGAACTCACCCCGGAACACGAACTGGATCGACTGGTCGATCTCGGCGTCGCCGCCGAATCGGCCGGTTACGACGCCGTCTTTGCGACGTGTCACTACAACAATCGCGACCCGTGGTCGTTCCTCTCGCGGCTCGCCACCGAGACGGAGACGGTGCGGTTAGGTCCCGGCGTCGTCAACCCTCTTGAGACGCACCCCGTCACGATCGCCTCGCGGGTCGCGACCCTGGATGAGGTCTCCGATGGCCGGGGCCTTTTCGGGATCGGACCCGGCGATCCCTCGACGCTCCGAAACCTCGGTCTCTCCGACGAACGGGGACTTCGTCCCGTCCTGGAGGCCTTTCGCGCTGCGAGACGGTTGTGGGACGGTGACCGGATCGACCACGAAGGGACTTTCGAGGCCGACGCCGCCGGGCTCAACTACCGACCGCCACAGGGCTCCGATCTCCCGGTTTTCGTCGGCGGGGAGGGGCCCCACATGTGTCGGATGGCGGCTAAACACGCGGACGGACTGCTGTTCAACGGCTCGCATCCGGCCGATCTTCGCTGGGCGCGCGAACGGGTCGCGGAGGGACTTGCTGAACGCTCCGACTCCCGTGGCAGGTTCCGGCTACTCGCGTACGCTAGCATCAGCATCGCGGAGGATGCCGCCGCCGCTCGCGCGGCGGCCCGTCCAGCGGTTGCGTTCATCACCGCCGGCGCGGCGCCTCCCGTCCTCGATCGCCACGGGATCGACGCCGGAACGGCAAACGCGATCGGCGGCCACATCAGCGCCGGCGAGTTCTCGACGGCCTTCGATGCCGTCACACCCGCAATGATCGACGCCTTCTGTATCGCGGGGACGCCGGCGGACGTCACTGAACGCGCCGAAGCCATTCTCGAGTACGCTGACGGGATCGTCGTCGGATCGCCGCTTGGACCGGATCTCGAGGCCGCCGTCGACCTCGCGGCGGAAGCGATCCGTGATGTCGTCCACCGTTCGTCCGGCTCAGCTCCCGAGTGACGGGAACTCGATGCCGACCTCGTTCGCCAGCGCGCCGACCACGAGGTAGGCGAACGCGAGCACGGACACGATGATCAGAACCTGTCCGACGGCGACGGAAACGATCGAGAGCGGATCCCCGGTACCGACCACGTTCTCGAGGAAGATCGTGATGAGTCGAGGGACGTCGCCGACGAGCTCGGTGATGAATTCCACCGGTGTGTACATACGATAATTTACGTCGCGGGGGGTCCTAACTGCTGTGGAATTCCGGGCGACACCGTGGCCGGGGGACGTTGGTTCACTCCTTCCGCAGCCGATCCGATCCCCTTACCCGATCCGACGGCAAACACGGACCAATGAGTACCCTGCTGTGGATCTTGACCGGGGTTCTCGCCTACACCGCGATCGCGATGTGGCTTCGCAACCGCGGGATGCTCCCCGAGTCAGTTCGGGTCTCCGGGCCCCTGACGACGATCCACACGACGCGCGGCCGAGTCCTCCTCGACCGACTCGCACGTCCGAAACGGTTCCTGCGGGCGATCGCGAACCTCGGCGTCGGCGTTGCGCTCGTCGTCATGGCTGGGACGTTCCTGATTTTGATCTTCAACGCCGTGGAGATCCTCACGAACCCCCCCGCTCCGACCGGGATCAACACGCCCCAAAACGTCCTCATCATCCCCGGCGTCAACGAATTCCTCCCCCTTTCGGTCGCCGTCGAGATCGTCTTCGGCCTGTTGGTCGCGCTCGTCGTTCACGAAGGGGCCCACGGGCTGTTGTGCCGCGTCGAGGACATCGATATCGACTCGATGGGCGTTGCACTCTTCACGCTGTTGCCGATCGGAGCGTTCGTCGAGCCCGACGAAGAGTCAACGAAACGAGCCGATCGTGGGAGCCGAACCCGGATGTTCGCCGCCGGCGTCACCGCGAATCTCCTCGTCGTCATCCTCGCGTTCGGCCTGCTTTTCGTCCCGATCGCGGGCGCAGTATCCGTTGCATCCGGTGCCGCCGTCGGTGGCGCTTATCCGGGGTCGCCGGCTGCCGAGGCCGGCGTCTCGCCCGGTGACCGGATCGTCGCCGTCGACGGTCGATCCGTTGAAAGCTCCGAGCAACTCCAGCGTGTTCTCTCGGAGAACCCGAACGAGCGCGTCGACATCTCGCTTCACGACGGAAGCGAACGGACCGTCGACCGTCGACTGCTCGTGACCGGTGTCGCCTCGATATCGCCGCTTTCGGGCGAGGACGGTCTCTCGACCAACGACACGATCGCTGCCGTTGACGGCGATCCGGTTCGCACGGAGGCCGCCCTTCGGACGGCCGTCCAAGACGGGGAGATTCACACGTTCGAGACGGCCGAGGGAACCACGGTTGAAGGGCCAGTCGGCGCACTCGTTGCGGTCGTTCCGGACGCTCCCTTCGACGCGGCTGGGGCTCCGGCCACGGAGCACGCAGTCGTCACCTCGGTGGGCGGCGATCGCGTCGTGGATCAGCAGGAGCTGAGCGAGGCCATCGACGCGCGGGAACCGAACGAGCGGGTTACGATCGTCGCCTACGTTGATGGCGATCGCGAGGAATACGACGTCCAGCTCGGATCGATCGAAGACGACGGCTCCGACGACGAGGGTGCCTATCTCGGCGTCCAGATCGCTGGCGGGACGAGCGGCGTGACCGTCGACAGCCTCGGCATACGGACGTATCCGGCCGACCAGTACCTCTCGATGTTGACCGGGACTGCGAGCGACTCGCTCATCGGAACGCTGCTGCTCGTCACGGTCCTTCCGTTCTACTCGATCGTCGATCCCGCAACGGAGTTCAACTTCGCGGGGTTCGTCGGGACGAACATCCCGTTCTATGAGGTGTCAGGGCCGCTCGCGGCTCTGGGCGATCCGGCCCTCTTCCTCGCCGCGAACCTCCTGTTTTGGACGGGGTGGATCAACCTCCAGCTGGCCTTCTTCAACTGCATCCCCGCCTTCCCGCTCGACGGCGGCCGCATTCTCCGAACCGCCACGGAGGCCGTGGTCTCGCGGCTTCCTGTCGATTCGAAATCACGGCTCACACGGGCGATCACGACCGCGATCGGCGTGACGATGCTTGCGGCGCTTTCGGTGATGATCTTCGGCCCGGTACTGCTTCAGTGACGTCTGGTGGCGTCGGCTGAGGGCGTCCTCACTTCGGTTCGAACGACTACGTTTGCTCCGTCGAACGCAACCCTTACCGCTTGCGGCCGCGGAGACGGGATATGCGCGAGCACTTCGAGATCCGGAGCCACGACGGGGCGGGGCGGATCGGTGCCCTGTCGGTTCCGCGGGCGGGCATCACCGTCGAGACGCCTGCGCTTTTGCCCGTCGTCAATCCGAACGTGCTCACGATCGACCCGGAACGCCTTCGATCGGAGTTCGGCGCCGAGATACTGATCACTAACTCTTATATCATCCACAGCACCGACCGCCTCCGCGAGCGCGCGCTTGAGGAGGGACTCCACGATCTCCTCGGGTTCGATGGCGCGATCATGACCGACTCGGGGTCCTTCCAACTCGCCGAGTACGGCGACATCGACGTGACGACGACCGAGATTCTCGAATTCCAGCACGCGATCGGATCGGACATCGCCACGCCGGTTGACGTCCCGACGCCCCCCGATGTCGATCGCGAGCGCGCGGAGACGGAACTGGAGACGACCGAGACCGCACTCGCCGACGCGGCCGAAGCGAACACCGGGGGGATGCTCGTGAATGCTCCCGTCCAGGGGTCGACGTATTCGGACCTTCGCGAGCGGGCCGGCCGTCACGCCGCTGCCACCGATCTCGACGTCTTCCCGGTCGGTGCTGTCGTTCCGCTCATGAACGGCTATCGATACGATGACGTCGTCGAGATCGTGATGAGTGCCAAACGCGGGCTCGATCCCGACTGTCCGGTCCACCTGTTCGGGGCAGGTCATCCGATGATGCTCGCGCTCGCGGTTGCGTGCGGCTGTGATCTCTTCGACTCCGCAGCATACGCGCTGATGGCCCGAGATGGACGATACCTTACGGTCTCGGGGACCGAACACCTCGACGATCTCGAGTATCTTCCGTGTTCGTGTTCGATCTGTTCGCAGTACACCCCCGAGGACCTTCGCTCCCGGTCGGACGACGAGTGTGAGCGATTGCTTGCCGAACACAACCTTCGAGCCACCTTCGCGGAACTTCGCCGCGTGAAGGACGCGATCCGATCGGGGAACCTGCTGGAACTCGTCGAGCGTCGCGCGCGCGGTCATCCGGCGATGTGGGACGGCTACCGGGCGCTTCTGGATCATCGCGACCGGCTTGAGGCGACGGATCCGGTCTCGAAAGGGACCTTCTTCGCCGTCTCGGCGGACTCGGCCGCTCGTCCGGAGGTCACACGGCACCACGACCGGCTTGGACGGCTTTCCGTTCCTGGCCGCCTGTTGATCACCGAGTCAAAGCCTCCCTCGACCCACGAGTACGACGAGGTCTGGCGGATCCAGCCGCCGTTTGGCCCTTATCCCCCCGCGCTCTCTGAGACGTATCCGTTGACCGCGGAGGTCCCCGAACGCACCGACATCGCCGCGAAGACGGCTGCTGTGAAGGGTGTGTGCCGACTCATTCGCGAGCACCCCCACGCGAGCGTGACGCTCGCCCACGACGACTGGGATCCCGCGGCGCTCGATCGGCTTCCGGAGGAGATCGACCTCGAGAACCTCTCACAGCTCGGCCGCTCCGACGGGTAACCGCCGCCACTTCCGTCGGGCGATGCGATCGGCCCTCCTGACCGCTCACGAGTAGTCCGTGACCCAAAGGCACATTTACGCCCAACTCCAATCGTCGGTAACGAATGTCCCACAGTCCGTCACTTCCGGATCGACCCCGTCTCGACCTCGATCCCGAGATGAGCGAGGCCGAGCGACTCGAGGCGATCCGTAAACATTTCGTCCGGATCGTCCAGGTGAACGACGAACTCGAGGATCGGCTCGACGAGGCCGAGACCCACCGGGAGGAACTGAAGGACGACGTCGACTCGTTGAAGCGGGAAAACGAGGTTCTCAAGACGTCCTCGCTGTACGTCGCCTCCGTCGAGGAACTCACGGAGGAGGGCGTCGTGATCAAACAGCACGGCAACAACCAGGAGGTGCTCACCGAGACCACCTCGCGGGTCGGATCCGACCTCGAACCGGGCGACCGCGTGGCGATAAACGACTCGTTTTCGATCCAGACGGTCCTCGACGACGAGACGGACGCCCGCGCGCAGGCAATGGAGATCCAGGAATCCCCCGACGTCGAGTACGACGATATCGGTGGGATCGACGAGCAGATCCGGGAAGTCCGCGAGGCCGTCGAGGACCCCCTCGAAAACCCCGAGGTCTTCGACATCGTTGGTGTCGATCCACCGAGCGGCGTCCTGTTGCACGGTCCGCCGGGGACCGGGAAGACGATGCTCGCGAAGGCGGTTGCCAACGAGTCCGACGCCACCTTCATCAAGATGGCCGGCTCCGAACTGGTCCGGAAGTTCATCGGTGAGGGATCACGGCTAGTTCGTGACCTCTTCGAACTCGCGGCGGAGCGTGAGCCCGCCGTCATCTTCATCGACGAGATCGACGCCGTGGCCGCAAAGCGGACCGACTCGAAGACCTCCGGGGATGCGGAGGTCCAGCGGACGATGATGCAGCTGCTCTCGGAGATGGACGGGTTCGACGACCGGGGGGAGATCCGCATCATGGCCGCGACTAACCGCTTCGATATGCTCGATGAGGCCATCCTGCGACCCGGTCGTTTCGACCGTCTCATCGAGGTGCCAAAGCCGAATGTGGTCGGACGCGAGCGGATCCTCGAGATACACTCGGACGGGATGAACGTCGCCGACGACGTCGACCTCTCCGATATCGCTGCCGAACTCGAGGACTACAGCGGTGCCGACATCGCCTCGCTTGCCACCGAGGCCGGAATGTTCGCGATCCGTGACGACCGGACGACGGTCCGTCGGAGTGACTTCGAGGACGCCCTTGAGAAGCTCGATGACGCCGACGAGATCGCGGACCGCAACGTCCATTACCAGTATTGAACACCGATTCGTCCCCCTCGTTTCGTAACCCCTTAGCGCCGCGGCGGCCAATCATCGATGATGGCATCGATCCACGTCGCCGGCGGGGTCGGCGTCGCCCCCACCGAGATGGCGGCGTACGACGCGGCACTCGCGGACACGAACCTCCACGACTACAACCTCGTCACCGTCTCCTCGATCGTTCCCGCGGACGCGACCGTCGAGCGCGTCGAGCGCGCTCCCGATCTCGGACCGGCCGGAAATCGTCTAACCGTCGTCCAGGCAAAACGCGTTGCGCCCCCCGTCGAATCGGACGCGACGACCGCCGACGACGATGCGGTCGATAGCCAGCCCGCCACGATCGTCGCAGGGCTCGGATGGGCTACCGGACCTGGTCCCGGGCTGTTCTACGAGGTGACCGGTACAGATCCCGCCTCCGTTCGAGACCGGATCCGCGAGGGGCTCGACGCTGGCGGCGAGCTTCGCGAGTGGGAGCTACCCGACCGCGAGATCCACGTGGAGTCCACCGTCCCGGTCGCTGACGCCTACACTTGCGTCGTGGTGCTTGCCGCCTACGGCGACTCCGAGCCGATCGTCTGAGTTGCCAGCGACGACGACTCCGAACCGATCGTCCGATCGGGCCGATCGTGGCTCGGATGGAACGGCTCAACCGCCGACGCCTTTTTGAACGTGCTGCCCCTATTGCTTACACCTTCAATGAACGGCAACAACCCGTATGCCGGACCGCCGGGCGTAACCCCGGCCGGCGAACCCGAGACGGCGACGATCGATCTCTCGTCCGACCAGGAACGGGAGCTTCGAAGCGCCGTCGCCGGGATCGTCACCCAAACCGAATCGTATCTTCCCGACAGCTACATCGTCGGGTCGGAACTCTCCGTGGGGACGGACGGCCCGCAAGCGACCGTCGCGGTCAACCCGCCCGCGGGCCATCCGGTTTCGGCCGGATTCACTCCGGATCCGGACGATCTGGATGCGGGGCTCGCGAAGACTGAAACCGACGAGGTCGCCAAGGGTCTCGCCGCCAGCGCGGCGCTGCAAGTGATGAACGCGATCGGCGATCTCACGCCGACGGCGAAGTAACGCCGTCACGTCTGCCGGGGCCTTCTCGCCGGAGCACGAACGGTTCTCGACGGTGACTTCGGATCGAGTCACTTCCCCCAGAAGGGATCCCTGCTTCGTCGCTTGTCGAGATATCCATGGAGCGCCTCCAATTCGTCGGCGGGTATCTCGTCAGTGAGCTCCTGTTCGAGGATCTTGGCGTGTTTTTCGGGAAGTTCCGTCCAGAGCACGTCGCCCTCCTCGATCTGCCTGCCAACCGTCGGTCCGTCGATGGCAACGCTAACGCGCTCGCCAGCCCGCGCCTCATCGACGTCCTCGCCCTGCTTTTGGATCCCCGATAGTTGTCCGATCCGCTCCGTCTCGCCGTTCTCGAACTCGGCGACGTAACGGTTGTTCTGGAGGGTCCCTGCGAGCACCTCGACGCCGACCACTGCCGGATCGTTCTGTCTGAAGGTGTGATCCGGAAGCAGTCGGAAGCGCGCCGGACGCACGATCTTGTCGAGGACCGTCTCCTGTTGGGCCCGTTTGCGTTCCTCGACGAACGTCTCGTACTCCTCTATCAGTTGGTAGATGACGTTGTCCGAAAACAGCTTGACGTCCGCGGCCTCGAGTTCGTCGCGCGCGCTCGAGAGAAGCTCCACGTTGAACCCTAAGATCGCCTTGTGTTCCTCCTGGTTCGCCGTCTCGGCGATCGCGACATCCCGTGGAGCGATGTCTCCGACCTCCGCGCGCATGATCGGGATCTCGACCTCCTCGAGCGCGCTCGCCATGGCCTCTAAGGACCCGAGCGTGTCGGCTTTGATCACGACGCCGTCCTCTTTCGTTTCGACATCGATCTCCTGGAGTTCGGCTTTCACTTCCGCGATGACGTCCTCAACGTCGCGATCGCGGACGACGCGAACCGGCGCGCCGGCCATCGCCTCCTCCAGGTCGGGGGCCGCGATCTTCACACCTGCGGCCGCGGCGACCTCTTCTACTCGTTCGAACTGTTTTTCGGTGCGTATCTCGGCGAGTGGCTCCGGCTGCAACAGCGCGCGAATATCCGTGACGATCGGCTCGTCTTGTCCCCCGATGACCACCTTGTCGTTCGTTCGGATCACGCCGTCGTAGATCACGGCGTCGACGGTGGCGCCGAAGCCGCGCTCCTCTTTGACCTCCAGAACCGTCCCGATGCCCGGGCCCGCAACGTCGATCTCCATCTCCTCTTTCATGAACCGCTGGGAGAGCCCCATCAACACGGTGAGCAGATCCGGAACTCCCTCTCCGGTCAGCGCGGAGACGGGAACGACGCCGATGTTCTTCTGGAAATCCTGGACCCGCCAGTAGAGATCGGCCGAGAAGCCGGCGTCGGATAGCTCCCCGATGAGCGAATAGAGGTTCTCATCCAGCATCGAGCGGGCACGCTCGGATTGGGCCTCGTAGGTCTCCTGGACGGGTCGTCCCTCGTTGGGGTTCCATCCCGGGGTGGTATCGATCTTGTTCGCCGCGACGACGAACGGCGTTCCGGTCCGTCGGAGGATGTTGATCGCCTCCTCGGTTTGCGGCTGGAAGCCGTCGTTGACGTCGACGACGAGCACCGCGATGTCCGCGAGCGCCCCGCCGCGCGCGCGAAGCGTTGAAAACGAGTGATGGCCGGGCGTGTCGATGAACAGGAGCCCGGGAAGATCGAAGTCCTCGGGCTGGACCAACTCACCGGCCATGGTGGAGATCGTCGAAAGGGGAATGTCGGTTGCCCCGATGTGTTGGGTGATCGCGCCCGCCTCGCCCTCGCTTACGGCGGACCCGCGTATTTTGTCGAGTAGACTCGTCTTTCCGTGGTCGACGTGGCCGAGCACGGCGACGATCGGCGTTCGAAGGGTGTCGGGATGTGTGTCGTCAGTCATGAGAATCGCCCCGAGAAGGTCGTATCGTATTCGAGTCGCGGATGCCAGTTAAGTGTTTCAAAACGCAAGAGCCTGATCGACGCCCGTTTTCTCCGGTTTGTCGGCCGTTTCTTCTGGCCCGTCGGTCGTTTTCTCTGAGTTGACGATCGTGTTTTCCGGATCGGTGGTCATTCTCTCCGATCGCGTTCGTCGGCCGTCTGACGTCCCCGTGGCGTTTAAGGTGGACCGCCGGGTTCGTTCGAACATGGCAGAGATCCTCGCGGAGAACCTCTCCGGCAAGGCGGTCATGGGGTCCGACGGGACCGAACTTGGCGATCTGTACAACATCACGATGGACCTGAAGACGGGAGGACTCAAACACCTACTCGTCTCCCCGCACGAACAGCTTGATCCGGGCCACAGCGGCTTTTCCACCGACGAACGAGGCCGACTCGAGGTACCGGTCGGAAACGTACAGGCGGTGAAAGACTACATCGTCGTCGCACGCTGATGCGAGTCCTCGACTCCTCCGCGTTCATCCACGAGTATCATACGGAGGAACCGACCGCGTCGATCCCGGAGGTTCACGACGAGCTTTCGGGCGGCCACGCGCTTCGATTCGACGCCATGGAGGGTTCGGGGATGCATGTCCACGTCCCCGCCGAGGACGCGATCCGCCGCGTCGAACGAGCCGCGCGTGAATCCGGCGACGCCGACGAACTCTCCGAGACTGACATCCGGCTCGTCGCTTCGGCCTTCGAGCTCGATGCCACGCTCGTCACTGATGATTACGCGATGCAGAACGTCGCAGAGCGGCTCGACGTCGATGTGGAACCGATCGCCCGTGAGGGGATCACCGAGGAGCGTGAGTGGCTCTTTCAGTGTACCGGCTGCGGACGGACCTTCGAGGAGGAGGCCGACCGCTGTCCGATCTGTGGGAGCGATCTGACCCGGAAGAACCCGAGTTGAATCGGCTCCCGATCCGAGAGCTGTGGGCGGTCGACGACCTCACGGTCGGTCGCGACGGGCGGCTGACGCCCCGGTCGATCGCCGCGATCACGGCTCCGGCGGCGATCCCTCGTAGGCATCGTGATCGCTGTAGAAGTTCAACATCCCGAATTTTACCTTCTCGGGCGCCACGTCGATGAGCTCCTCGCTCTCCTCGGGCGGGAAGCGCCCGCGGACGGAGTATTTGCCCATGTCAGCGCTCGTATAGCGTTTGTCCGCGAGGATCCGCACGCCGAAGTCCTCCGGTCCCCGGACCACGCGTCCAAGCGCCTGTCGCGTCTTCCGGACCGTCGGAACCTCGACGGCGTAGGTCCACCCCGGATCGCGACCCCGGGAGGCGCCCGCGAACGCGCGATCGTAGGCGTTCTGGACTGCCTCCATCCGATCGTCGAGGTGCGGATACGGGACCCCGATCACGATCGCCGTCCGGGCATCCTCGTCGTCGAAGCTGACTCCCTCCGCGAGCGTCCCCCAAAGCGATGTGAACAGGGCGGCGTCGTCGCACTCGACGAGTCGTCGTCTGACGTCCTCCGCGTCCTCGCCAGGGCGATCGAGGAGCAGTGTTCCGAGCGCGTCGTCACCGTCCATTCCGGTCCCGGCCGGGCCGCCGTCGATTCCACCTTGCAATCGCTGGTGGTATCGTTCCGCCTCCGAGTATGACGGGAAGAACGCGAGGGTGTTTCCGGGAGTAAACCGGATCGCGTCCCGCAGGAGGGTGGCGATCGTTCGCTGTATCTCCGGATCCGACCGATCGGAGGCGAAAAGCGGGGGCGTGTCCACGGCGTAGGTGAGCCGGTTCTCCTCGGGATACCCCATCCCGTACGCCAGCGTGGCGACGTCCTCGAGTCCGAGCACCTCCGTGGTCACGTCGAAGGGCCGAAGCGTCGCGCTCATCAACACGGAGGAGGCGACCTCCTCGAACAGCTCGCTCGTCACCGCCCGTGGAATGCAGGTGTATAGCTCCGCACGCCCGTAGACCTCCTCCGTGGCCTCGTTCCGGCGGACGGAGACGACGGGGTACTGACCGAGTTCGGTTCCCTCCTCCATCCAGGTGGCGATAAACCGTGCGGCCTGTAGCGTCTGTGACTCCTTGCGCGTCGTCGTCTCGCCCTCGCGATACCGTCGGTCGTACTCCTCCTCCAGCGCGCGGCCGAGCTGAACGGCGAGTTCGGTCTCGACGTCGATCCCACGTCCCTCGTAGCGTTTCAGGAACGCGAGCGTGAGGTCGTCACGGCGATCATCGTTTTCGATGGAGACGTCCTCCCAACGATCGCCGATCGACCCTTCAGCACCGAACCCGAACGACTCCTCGTAGGTCTCTTCGAGTGCATCCAAAAACGCCGAGAGAACGTTCTTGGCCGCCTCCGCCCGCGAGTCGTCCGCCTCTTCGATCTCGTTGAGCGCGGACTCGAGAGTGTTCTCGGTGAGCGTTCGCGTCGCGTGCTCGCGAGCGGCGTCCTCGACGTTGTGGGCCTCGTCGAACACCGTGATGATCTCGCTTGGATCCCGGTCGATCCACCGGAAGAACTGTTCGCGGATCGTTGGATCCAACAGATGGTGGTAGTTACAGACGACCAGATCGACACCCTCCATTCCCTCCTTCAGGAGTTCGTATCCGCACAGTCCCCGCTCGTCGGCGTACTCGTAGACGTCGTCGGGCGTCCGGACGTCGTCGAAGAGCCACTCGAAGAACGCGTCCGTCTCCCCCGTGAGGTTCTCGTGATAGCGCTCACAGACGTTCGTCGACTCGATATCCTGGAGTTCCGATTCGAGTTCATCGAGCTCCTCCATGACCCCCTCGCGCGCCGCGGCCGCGTCGTCGTTCCCCTCACGGCTCTCCGCGAGCAGCTCCTGCTGGCGCCGTTCGAGTTCGGCTCTGTCGGATTCGGTCTCGACGAGCGATCGGGTCGTATCCCGCAACGTCTGACACTCCCGGTAGTCGACGCCGATGTGACACATGGACGATTTCCCCTTGAATACGACCGCGCGGATCGGTTCGCTTCGGGTGATCGCCCGCGCGTCCTCGACGAACTGGCGCATCTGCTGGTGGACGTTGGTCGTGATGACGACCGTCCGATCGTTCTCACGTGCGTGCTCCAGGGCGGGAACGAGCGCCGAGAGGGTCTTTCCCGTTCCCGGCGCGCCCTCGAAGAGCACGTCCTGTCCGCGCGAGAGCGCGTTCGCGATCCGGTCCATCGCCTCGCGCTGGTTCGGGTAGGGCTCCTCGTACGGGAAGAACCGCAGATACGCCGAGTCTGACACGTCCCCGAGTTAGCCGTCATCGACCAAAAGGGGTCGGGTGCCTCGGCGAACGTGGTTCGCCGCCTGCCGTCGGCACGGCCAGTCGTCCTCGACGGCGAAACGGGAGCGCGAAACCGGGTCGTTAAAGATTCGGCGGCCGATATCGTCGACGATGACGATCGAAGACCGCGATGACGCCTACCTCATCACGCACGCGCTGGCGAAGGCCACCCTCTCGCGGCTCCGGGATGTCGAGACCGAGCAGGTCGCCTTCCGGAAGGGGCTCGTCAAGCTCGGCCGGATCTGCGGCTACGAGATCATCGACGGGGCGATGGAGACGGAGTACGTCCCGGTTGAGACGCCACTTGCGGAGACGACCGGGGAGCGCGTAACGGGGCTTGACGACGTCGTGATCATCAACGTTCTACGCGCCGCGACCCCGTTCGTCGAGGGGCTTCTCAAAGCGTTCCCCCGCGCCAAACAGGGAATCATCTCGGCGGGGCGCGACGAGGAAGCCGGGATGAACGAGGACGGCGAGTTCCCGATCACGATCGACTACGTCAAGCTTCCCGATATCACCGACCACGACACCGTCATCGTCGCCGACCCGATGCTCGCGACCGGATCGACGATGTCAGCCGTCCTCGATCACGTCCTCTCGGAAGCCGACGGCTTCGAGAACTTGTTCGTCCTCTCGGCAGTCTCAGCGCCCGACGGACTCATCCGCGTCGGGAACGCCGTTCCGGAGGCAGATCTCCTTACGGTCGCTATCGACGATCGACTCGACGAGGACGGCTTCATCGTCCCCGGTCTCGGCGACGCCGGCGATCGGGCGTTCCGAACGACGTGATCCGTTCCATCTCTCCCGACGTCATCCCCCTTTCCTTTTAAGTCGACGCCGGCCGACGTGCCGATATGAGCGATACGGAGCCCGACGACCCGTGTAGCGCCTGTGGGGATCCGACGCCGGATGCACTTTCCCGGACGGTCCGATTGAGTGTCGATCGTGCGAACATCGACACACAGCGACTTTGTCCCGACTGCTTCGCTGAGTGGATCGCGCGTTATCAACGCGAGATGCAGACTGATCCCAACCCGATCGACGGCGGCGGAGAGCATTCGGACATCATCGTCGACTGAGTCGGGCCGTGGTCGCCTCGCTCCTCGGTTCGATCGCCTCGGATGTCCACGGTTCCTAAAACGGCCGATGGTTTATATCCGATCACGACCCAGCCCCCGCGTGTCCTGATCGTCTTCCCCGCGGCGAACGAGGCGGGTGTGTGAGACACCGCCGCGGGATCGGTTTCGATCGTCGCCCTGCTTCCGACGGATCGACGTCTTACCTGTTCGCCACCGCTCGTTGTGAGGTCCCTCTCCTACTGTCACGGCCTGGCGTTCACTCGTCGATCGCGATGCGTCCACTGGTCGCGCTCCGGAGTCGTTCTTCGAGGTCTTCGACGTCGTCGATCGGGACCTGCACCTCGAAGGTGACGGTTTCGTCGTAGTTCGCCTCGAAATCGACCCCGACTGACTCCAGGATCCCGCGAACGGTTCCGGAGTCGTCGTAGGTGCATCGCAGGCTCATCTGCTGATGCGGTTTCTCCTCGATTACGCCCGCAGCCTCGATCGCTTCCGACGTTGCCCGCGAATACGCTCGGACGAGCCCGCCGATCCCTAGGTTCGTTCCACCGTAATAGCGCGTGATCACGATGACCACGTTCTGGAGGTCTTGACCCTGAAGGACGTTCAACGCGGGCTTTCCGGCAGATCCGGTCGGTTCCCCGTCGTCGCTCGCGTACTCCCGTAGCATCGCCCCTCCGTCGGACGACCGTTCCTCGGACGAATCGCTCGGAACGCGATACGCCGGTACGTTGTGGGTCGCGTCCGAGTACTCCTCTTCGATCGCCTCGATGAACGCCTCCGCGCTCTCGACGGACTCTGCCCGCGCGACGTGACCGATGAACTCCGATCCCCGGATCTGGAAGGCGGACCGCGAGCGTTCCGCGACCGTCCGGTAGGGATCGGTCATCGTTTCTCCTTCATCTTGTTCTCCTCGCGCCGGCGTTCGACCGCGACTCGTGTCGGCGGCGCGAGACGGTATAACGCCGCGAATGTGAGAACCCCGAGGATCTCGGCGAGCGTTCCCACGATCGCATACGGATCGGCGACGAACGCCTCGATCGGCGCCGATCGGTGCCACAGTACAAAGCCGACGAGGAACGACGCAAGCGTTCCGGCTCCGAGTGCGTACAGCCGACGGTATTCGCCACCGCGGAACGTCGCGACCGCGATCGCGAGCGTGAACGTTGCTGCCAGGATGAAGACGTACGGTCGCGGGTCACCGCTCGTCGACAGCCGTGGCCACGCCCACAGCACGTGCGCTGCCGCCGACAGGAGACTCGCCTGAACGGCGATCAACCGTATCGCCCGCTTTCGTCCTGATCGGGATGTCTCGGTCCGTGGTGCCGATTCCGATCCGTTCACCGCGATCACTCCCACGGATGACGACCGGGCGTATCCGGCCACAGCGGGTACCAGTAGGACTCGTCGTCCTCGATATCTAACTCCCCCTCGAGAACCGACCGAAGTTTGAATTCGATTCGTTCGTCACGGTCGTGGTTCCCCTCGGGGACGAACGGATAGTAGCTCCCCCGTCGGAACGAGTAGATCCAGTAGGCACGCCGGTCGTCGTCCTCGAAGCCGAAGACCGCGGCAAGCAGTCGCGATCCGAATCCGGATTCGACGAACGTGTCCGCGGCAAAGTGGACGCTCGTCACCAGGTCCTCCGGATCGTCGTCCTCAAGGACGAACCATCGGTATCCGTGGTCGTCCGTGTTCTGATGAAAGCCGGTTCCTGTTTCCGCCTCTCCGGCGCCGAGAATCGCCTCAACGTCGTCGACCGCGTCGCCGAAGGCAGTCGAGTCGACATCTGAAAAACAAAGCGCCGCCTCGCCGGCATGGTCGTATCCGAGATCCGCCTGCATGGTCATGTATGCCGTCGACATCCCGAAGAGGTCCTCCGGATCGGCCTTCCGCGTCGCGTCCGATTCCGCATTCGTGCCGAGGACCGATCGGATCGTCTCGAAAAGTCCCATCTACTGGGAGGTAGTACGGTCCCCGGGGATTAGGGCCTTTCTCACGCCGTCTCCATCTGGCGTTCGAGATCCTGTAGTCGCTCGACCCGTCGTTCGGTCGAGGGGTGCGTGCTCGCGAGTTTGCCGATGATCCCCGACCGGATCGGGATGATGAAGAACGCGTTCATCTCCGCTTCCTGTCTGAGATCCTCCGTGGGTACACGGTCCATCCGGCCGTCGATCCGAAGAAGTGCGGACGCGAGCGCGCTCGGATTTCCGGTGATGCTTGCGCCCCCTCGATCGGCGGCGAACTCGCGGTATCGCGAGAGCGTCCGAATGAGGAGGAACGAGACGATCCAAATGACCAACGAGACGGCGATCGCCACCCACACGGGCGGGGAGTTCCGGTCGTTGCCGCCGAAGAGCCATCCCCAGCGCACCACGAAGAAGGCGATCGTCGAGAGGAACGATGCGATGGTCATCACCATCACGTCGCGGTTCTTCACGTGTGCCAGTTCGTGGGCGATCACGCCCTCCAGTTCCTCCTGTGAGAGCGTGTTCAAAAGCCCGGTGGTGACACAGACGGTCGCGTTTCGCTGGTTGCGTCCGGTCGCGAACGCGTTCGGGACGTTCGTCTCGGCGATCGCCACGGTCGGCTTCGGAAGGTCGGCCTGCTGACTCAGCCGTTCGATCGTTCGGTGCAGTTCCGGGGCCTCCTCCGGTTCGACGACCTGAGCGCCCATGCTCCGGAGGGCGAGTTTGTCGCTGTAATAGTACTGGATGAACGAGAACGCGCCTAAGAAGACGATCGCTCCGCCCATACTGATCATCTCCGTCTCAAGTAGGAACGCGATGAAGACGAGATAGAGGGCGAAAAGCAGGAACATGGTCAATGCCATCCTGCCTTTCAGTCCCCAGTCGGTGCTCCACTCCATACTCCTCGATATTCCTTGCAGGGGGTAAAGGTTGCCGAAGCCGATCGTCGTCTCACCCGAGTCCCGCGATCGACCCGCACGCTTTTGGCGTCTCCGTTCGAGGATCGAACATGAGCAGTAGGCGGCGCAAACCGGACTGGCTCAAGATGCGGCCGCCCGCCGGGCGACGGTTCACGGAAATCCGGTCGACGCTTCGCGATCGGAACCTCAATACGGTCTGTGAGGAGGCCAACTGCCCGAACCTCGGCGAGTGTTGGTCGGGCCGCGACGGGCCCGGAACGGCCACGTTCATGCTGATGGGCAACCGGTGTTCTCGCGGCTGTAGCTTCTGTGACGTCGAGACCGGCGGGATGGAGCCGCTCGATCCCGACGAGCCGGCGAACGTCGCCGAGGCCGTCGTTGAGATCGGTCTTGAGTACGTGGTCCTCACCTCAGTCGACCGTGACGACCTTGAGGACGGCGGATCCGCTCACTTCGCCGAGACGATACGGGCGATCAAGGACCGGGATCCCGGAATCCTCGTGGAGGTACTCATCCCGGATTTCGGTGGCGATCCCGACGCCATCGACCGTATCGTCGAGGCCGCCCCGGACGTCATCGCACACAACGTTGAGACCGTCGAACGCCTCCAGTGGCCGGTCCGCGACCGCCGGGCGAACTACGAGCAGTCACTTCGGGTCCTCGACCGTGTCGATCGGACCTCGGATATCTACACCAAGACGAGTCTGATGCTCGGGGTTGGCGAGTACGACCACGAGGTGTATCAGGCGCTTTCTGACCTCCGTGCGATCGATGTCGACATCGTCACGTTCGGTCAGTACCTTCGGCCCTCCCGCTCGCATCTCGCCGTCTTCGAGTACGTCCACCCGGACGTCTTCGAGACGTGGCGACGCGTTGCCGAGGAGGAGTTCGGCTTTCTCTACTGTGCCTCGGGTCCCATGGTTCGGTCCTCCTACAAGGCGGGCGAGCTGTTCGTCGACGCGCTCATCCGGGAGGGACGATCAATCGAGGAGGCACGTCGCCATGCACGAGCGGCCGCGGGCGGAACGTGAACGCCGGGGCGTCGTCTCCGCCGGCCGTCGAGCCTTCCGATCACGATCCGGCCTCGTATCGTCTCCGGTGGCCGTCGAGTCGGCCGATTACGAGCCGGGATTCGATCCCGACGAACCGTGCTTTCGATCCCGACGAAAATCCTAATACCCGTGCGTCGGTGTCTTCGCGTATGGGACGGTGGACGCGAGCCGTGAGCGGAACCGATCCGGTCGGATCGCCCCGAACTGGCGGACAGCCATCGCCTTGGGGATGGAGGCTCCGATGAGCGAACCGTCACCGACGGAGGCGGGTGGGATCGACGAGGAGCAACACGCGGACGCCGTGGATGCCGCGGATGAGGGAAACACCGAACCGGATATCACGATTGTCCAAGCCGTCCGGGAGGGGCTGTACGCGGAGTTGGCCCGCGACGAGGAGGTCATCGTGATGGGCGAGGACGTGGGGATGAACGGCGGCGTCTTCCGGGCGACGGAGGGGCTCTTGGACGAGTTCGGCGACGATCGCGTCGTCGATACGCCGCTTGCGGAATCGGCGATCGTGGGCACGTCGATCGGCATGGCATCGATGGGACTCACCCCGGTTCCGGAGATCCAGTTCTCGGGATTCATCTATCCCGCATTCGACCAGATCGTCTCCCATTTGACTCGATTTCGAACGCGAACTCAGGGATGCATGCCGCTTCAGATCACCCTTCGAGCACCCTACGGCGGCGGGATACGTGCGCCCGAACACCACGCGGAGTCGAAGGAGGCCTTCTACGTCCACGAGCCGGGCCTGAAGGTCGTCGTTCCCTCGACCCCCCGTGACACCAAGGGACTTTTGATCGCGTCGATCCGCGATCCCGACCCGGTGATCTTTCTGGAGCCGAAGCTCATCTACCGGGCGCTTCGCGAAGCGGTTCCTGACGAGGCGTACACGGTGCCGATCGGCGAGGCCGCAACCAGACGGACGGGTGAAGACATCGTCGTCTACACCTGGGGCGCCATGACTCGACCGACGCTTGCGGCCGCCGAGACGCTTGCCGAGGAAGGCATTTCCTGTGAGGTCCTCGATCTTCGAACGCTCTCCCCGCTCGACCGGGAGGCGATCGTCTCGGCCTTCGAGCGGACCGGTCGTGCTGCCGTCGTTCACGAGGCACCCCGGACCGGCGGGCTCGCCGGCGAGATCGCCACTATCCTCCAGGAGGAGGCGCTGTTGTACCAGGAAGCGCCGATCGAGCGAATAACCGGCTTCGATGTCCCGTATCCACAGTACGCGATGGAGGATTATTACCTTCCGAACGAGGCGCGAATCATCGAGGGGATCCGGGAGGTCGTGGCGTTTTGAGCACATCCCTCGAGGAGTTCTCCCTGCCCGACGTCGGCGAGGGAATCGCGGAGGGCGAGCTCGTGACCTGGCTCGTTGACTCCGGTGATCCCGTCCAGGAGGACCAGCCGATCGCGGAGGTCGAAACCGACAAGGCGCTCGTGGAAATCCCCTCGCCGTATGAGGGAACCGTGCGGGAGTTGCACGTCGAGGAGGGGGAGATCGTCCCCGTCGGGACGGTGATCGTTACCGTCGACGTTTCCGGGGGAGACGTAGACGACGCGAACGGGGAGGCTGAGACATCCGGCGAGAACGAATCGGTCGAGGAGAAATCGGCTGCGAATGGCTCCTCGTCGGGATCGGACATCGAGGGTCCCGGCTCCCGGACGTTCGCGCCCCCCTCGGTTCGCCGGATCGCGCGCGAACTCCGCGTCGACATTGGTGCAGTCAGGGGATCCGGCGTCGGTGGGCGAGTGACCGAATCGGACGTACGAGCGAGCGCGGAAGCGAATCGGACGGGAGAGGGAGATACGATCGGCTCGTCGGCGCCGCCTCGTGGCGACTCGGACGATGCCACCGAGCCAGCGGCGCAACCGCGCGCTTCAGGGGAGTCGTCCCTCCCCTCACTCGAATCCACCGGGCGCGATCGCACGCTCGCCGTACCCGCGACGCGGCGGATCGCCCGCGAGGAGGAGGTCGACATCGACGACGTCCCGACCGATCGGACTCGCGAGGGCGAGCCCTTCGTCACTGCGGGGCAAGTTCGTGAGTACGCGGCTGCCGCCCGTCGTGAAGGGACGGAGACGAGCGCGAGTACCGGCGGCCCAACCGACACGAAAGCCGGACGGTCCGACGAGTCCGCCCGATCGGGTCGGGCATCGTCGGAGTCACGTTCCGAAGAGACGATCCCCTATCGTGGCGTTCGTCGAATGACCGGTGAACGGATGCGGCAGTCGAAGTTCACGGCACCACACGTCAGCCACCACGATACGGCCGAGGTGACCGCGCTCGTCGAGGCGCGCGATCGGCTCCGTTCGAAGGCCGAGGAGCGAGGAGTGCGACTCACCTACCTGCCGTTCCTCATCAAGGCAGTCATCGCCGGGTTGAAGCAGTATCCGATACTCAACTCGGAGCTTCGAGCAGTCGAGGAAGGCGCGCCCGATTCGGACGATCCGACCGACGCCGAGATCGTCGAAAAGCACTATTACGACATCGGAATCGCGGTCGATACGGACGCGGGGCTTCTCGTTCCGGTCGTCGAGAACGCCGATGGAATGGGTCTCCTCGAGTTGGCCGCGACGGTGAACGATCTCGTCGAGCGGGCCCGCGCCCGCGAGTGCTCACCCGATGAGCTTCGCGGGAGTACGTTCACGCTCACCAACTTCGGGGCGATCGGCGGCGAGTACGCTACGCCGATCATCAATCCTCCCGAGACGGCGATCCTCGGGCTCGGTGCCATCGAACACCGACCGGTCGCCAAGCCGATCGCCGATCTCGACGGGGCGGAGCCGAACATGGAGAGGAGCGAATCGAGAGGTGGCCACACGGTCGTCGCTCGGGAAACCCTCCCGCTTTCGATCTCGATCGATCACCGCGTGATCGACGGTGCCGTCGCTGCCCGATTCATGAACACGGTCGCGGAGCATCTGGAGAACCCGATGCTTCTGCTTTCGGAGTAACACGGAACCTACACAACAATGGTAGTTGGAGACGTTTCAACAGGAACGGAGGTATTGGTCATCGGTGCCGGACCCGGGGGCTACGTCGCCGCCATCCGCGCCGCACAGCACGGACTCGACGTCACGCTCGTCGAACGGGACGCCTACGGTGGCGCGTGCCTCAATCGCGGGTGCATCCCCTCGAAGGCGCTCATCACGGCGACGGACGTGGCCCACGAAGCGGACACAGCAGAGCACATGGGTATCCATGCGGACCCTGCAATCGACTTCGAACGGATGCAGTCGTGGAAATCGGGAGTCGTCGGCCAGCTAACTGGCGGCGTCGAGAAGCTCTGTAAGGCGAACGGGGTGACCCTCCTCGAAGGAACCGCCACCTTCGTCGGCGAGCAGACGGCTCGCGTCGCTCACGAGGGGGAGGGCCGGGGATCGGAGTCCATCAAGTTCGAACATGCGATCATCGCCACGGGATCGCGACCGATCGAGATCCCCGGATTCTCCTTCGGGGACGATCCGGTGTGGTCCTCGAAGGAGGCGCTCGCCGCTGAGACCGTTCCCGATCGGCTCGTCGTCGTGGGGGGCGGCTACATCGGCATGGAGCTCGCAACGGTCTACGCCAAGCTCGGAAGCGAGGTGACGGTTCTCGAGATGCTCGACGAGATCCTCTTGCCCTACGAGGACGACGTCACGCGTGTGGTCCAAAGCCGCGCCGAGGAACTCGGCATCGACATCCGAACCGGCGAGGGGGCGACCGGCTGGTCGAACGCCGCCGACGGCGGGATACTGGTCGAGACGGAGCCAACGGAGGACGGGGACGAGGAACGTTCCGGGTCTGATACTGACGAGGGCGACATCGGCGAGGAAGGTGGCGCGAGCTACCCCGCAGATCGAGTGCTCGTCGCGGTCGGTCGCAGTCCGGTCTCGGACACCCTCGATCTGGAAACCGCCGGCATCGAGACGGACGATCGCGGGTTCATCGAGACGGACGAGCGGGCACGAACCGATCTCGATCACGTCTTCGCCGTCGGCGACGTCGCCGGCGATCCGATGCTCGCACACGCGGCCTCCGCGGAGGGGATCGTCGCCGCGGAGACGATCGCCGGCGAGCCGGCCGCGCTTGACCATCGGGCAGTTCCGGCGGCGGTCTTCACTGATCCGGAGATCGCCACCGTCGGCCTCACCGAATCGGACGCCGCCGAGGAGGGGTTCGATCCGGTCGTCGGGGAAATGCCGTTCAACGCCTCCGGACGTGCGGTCACGACCGGTCACACCGATGGGTTCGTTCGAATCGTCGCGGACGAGGAGACCGGATTCGTTCTCGGCGGCCAGATCGTCGGTCCTGAGGCCTCCGAGCTGATCGCGGAGGTCACCCTCGCCGTCGAGATGAGCGCGACCGTCGAGGATGTCGCGGCGACGATCCATACGCATCCGACTCTCGCGGAGGCCGTGATGGAAGCCGCAGAGAACGTTCGGGATCAGGCGATCCACACGCTCAATCGTTGATAGTCCACACGCTCACTCGCTGCTAGTACTCACTCCCTCATCCGGTCGGTCGCGTGTTCACCCGATTAGCTCGAACTGGCGGCCGATCGCCACCTCATCGGGGAGTCCCCAGTAGACGAACCGGTAGTCCCCGACGCCGAGATCCGGACAGACCGTGAGGTCGGCCGTCGAGAGGGTGTCGGCGACGTCGGTCTCCCGAAGCGTGATCGACCAGGTGTATCCGCCGCCCGAGCCGACCGTCTTCGTCTCCTCGGGGTAGGTGGCCTCGTTTCCATCGGTCGTTCCCCGGACGTCGCGCCAGCCCGAGGTGGTTCGGCGCTGGATGGCGACGTGTTCTCTGCTTGCGATCTCGACGTCGGCACCCTGATCGAGACGCCGGAGCACGACCCGAAAGTCGCTGCCGTACGTCTTTTCGGTTCCCTGGGCGGCGAGTTCGAATCGAGCCTCGTCGGCGGTGTATGCGCTGACGTAGCTCGTCGTCGCCTCGGTGAAGCGCTGGTCGAGTCTGTGAAATCCTGACTCATCACACCGCAGATCGTCGATCTCCCCGTCGGGTCCTTGTGGTCCCTCGCCGGCCGCGAAGTCGAGACAGCCAGCGACGCCAAGAGCACCGGCCGTTCCCATGGTTGCAAGCAGGTCCCGTCGTGACAGCTCCATGTCGACGGTACCGCCCGCAGTCGTATGAACGTCCCGACGTGCCCCGAGCCTGGTCATCGGATCGGACCACAGTCGACCGTCCCACTCCGAGCCGGTCGCGTCCTTCGGAACCGCTTTCCGGTCGGCACTCCTGGCTCGGCGTATGAAGATCTTCGGCTCCAGCGGGGTACGCGGCGTCGCGATCGACGACCTCTCGCCGGAGTTCGTCCTGCGGATCGCGAAGGCTGCGGGGACGGTCTGGGAGGCGGACCGGGTTGCGATCGCTCGCGATACGCGAACCACCGGCGAGGTGTTCCGTGATGCCGCCGCGGCCGGACTCGCCACGGTCGGTTGCGACGTCGATCACCTCGGCGTGGTTCCGACGCCTGCGGTGGGTCACCACTGTGCCGAATACGGGACTCCCTGCGTCCTCGTTACGGCCTCGCATAACCCGCCGGAGTTCAACGGGATCAAGCTCATCGGGTCCGACGGCGTCGAACTCTCCGTCGACGCACTCTCGACCATCGAGGATCACGTTCTCGACGAATCGTTCGCCGAGACTGACTGGCGCGGCGCCGGATCCAGCCGTCGCATCGACGGGGTCGCCGACGCCTACGTCGAGTCGGTCGTCGACGCCGTCGACCGGCCGGCTATCGCCGACGCCGACCTCACCGTCGCCGTCGATCCGGGTCACGGAGCCGGGTCGATCACGAATCCGGAGGTGTTTCGCCGACTCGGCTGTGCGGTCCGAACGGTCAACGCCCAACCGGACGGCCACTTTCCGGGCCGGCTTCCCGAGCCGATCCCGGAGCATCTGGCGGACCTCAGCCGGCTGGTCCGGACGACCGACGCCGATCTCGGGATCGCCCACGACGGCGACGCTGACCGGGCCGTCTTCGTCGACGAGACGGGGACGTACATCGAGGGTGACGCCTCTCTCGCCGCTCTCGCGGCCGACGCGCTCTCGACGGGCGACGTCGCCGTCTCGGCTGTCAACGTCTCGAAACGCCTCGTCGACGTCTGTGCGGACGTCGGTGCCGACCTCGAATTAACCCCGATCGGCGCGACGAACATCATCACCAGGGTTCGCGAACTGGAGGCCGCCGGTCGGCGCGTCCCGATCGCCGGCGAGGGGAACGGCGGGGTCTTCTTTCCGGACTATCGTCTCTCGCGTGACGGCGCCTACATCGCCGCTCGCTTCCTGGAACTTCTCGTGGACGGCGCGGCCGCAAGCGAGGTCGTCGAGCCCTACGCGGCCTATCACAACGTCCGGTCCGCCATCCCATACGATTCCGAGACCGAACGCGACCGGCTACTCGCCGCCGCCGAGGAGTACGCGGGGGAAGTCGATGCGGAGTTGGATACCACCGACGGCTATCGACTTGACTACGACGACGGCTGGGTGCTCGTGCGTCCCTCGGGGACCGAACCGAAGATCCGCGTCTATGCCGAGGCACGATCCTCGGCCCGCGCGAACGAACTCGCGGACGATGTTCTCGACGCACTCGCGGACGCGCGGTAGCCCGGTCCTCTCCGTTCGTCTCCCGACACTTCTCCCTTCGTCTGTTCCCTCATCCGCCTGATCCCTCTTCCGCCACTTCTTCGTCCGCTCCCTCCTCTATCCGTTCACTCTTCCGTCTCTGCGATCACGGACTCGAGTAGATCGAGGACGTCATTCGCCTCCGCCAGCCGATCGTGGATATCCCCGGAGACGAGAAGCGACAGGTCCTCCTCGTCGAGTTGGGCGCGGACGGTTGCCGCCTCGCGCAGTGGTTCGTAGCGATCCGACCGCGTCCAGTCGTCGATCTCCCGCAACAGGGCGACCGTCTCCTCGTCGGCGAACCTGGAGACGAGCGGCGTGAGTTCCCGGATCCGGTAGCGAAGCTCCTCGGCCGGCTTCGGCGGCCAGGCGACCGTGAACGGCTCGCCGTCGAGTCGGTCGATCCACGTGCGGTGGACGGCGACCGCGGTTCGGAGCGCGCCGGGATCGTCGACGTAATGATCGAGTTTGGAGGCCGAGTAGTCGGCGTACTCCAGAAGCGTCACGAGCGGCTCCTCGCCGGCGGCGTACTCCTCGACGTATTCGCGCAGGTCGGCGGGCGGCTGGTCGATGTCGACGAGCGGGTAGCGCTCCGCGGTTTCGAGGAGATCGAAGACCTCGCGTGCGCTTTTCCCCTTCAGAACCGTCTCGAAGTCCTCCTCGACCGCCTCGTTGTACGCCTCGATCGGCTCCTGGAGATCCGCGACCGGCACGTCGAGATCGACGTCGCTGTGTGCCTCGATCCGCTCTAGCTCCTCGACGTGCTCGGCGAGCTCATCGCGGGCCTCCCGCGCGTCGTGTCTGGCCCGGCGATAGTCGTCGATCGCCTCGTCGCGGCGCTCGAGGAGTTCGACGTACTCGCCCGCGGGGTCGAGCGCATCGCGCGCGGCGTCGAAATCGTCCGTCGAGAGGCGCCGTTTGTCGACTGCCTCGTCGGCCGCCTCGAAGGCGTCGGCCGCCGGCACGTCGGCGTCCACGTTCGTCGCGGCGTCAAACTCGCTCTCGAAGCGAACGTACGACTCGAAATCGCCGGTTCCGGTCGCGTTCTCCTCGTACTGATCGAGCACACGGATCGCAATTCGATAGCTGTCCGCGGCTGCTTCGACCCGATCGCGACCGATGTCCTCGATCCGGTCCTCGATCGCGTGGCGTTCGTCGTACCGTTCGCGCAACTCGGCGGCAGCGCGTGCGGCCGCCGCGACCGTCCCACTCCGATCGTCCAGATCCCCTTCCCTTCCGCCCGCTCCGGTCTCCGCCGCCGATCGCGAGTCGGTCATCTCATTGCCCCTCCGAAGTTCGCATCGGTCAGTACACCTCGTCGGGATCGAAGACGCGCTCGCCGACCTGCTCGCCGTCGATCGTTCGGTAAAAACACGACCGATGCCCCGTATGACAGGCCCCGCCCGTCTGGTCGACGAGATACAGGAGCGTGTCCGCATCACAGTCGACCCGGACCTCCTCGATCGACTGGGTGTGTCCCGAGGTGGCGCCCTTGTGCCACAGTTCCTCGCGCGAGCGCGAGTAATAGTGGGCCTCTCCCGTCTTGAGGGTTCGATCGAGCGCCTCGGGGGAGACGTATGCGAGCATCAACACTTCCCCCGAGTCGGCATCCTGTGCGATCGCGGGGACGAGGCCGTTCTCCCCAAACTCGACGTCGATCGCGGCCTCCCCGTCCGGTCGGAGGCTCTCGTCCTCCGGGGACGTATCCGACTCCTCGCTCTCGCTTTCGCTCATGTCTCCATCGAGGCGGAGTGGTCGAATAGGCCTTTTGGAGGGATCGTTGATCCCGCATCCCGTTCCGACCGGTGTAGTGGATCGGTCACCTCCTTCGGATGACTCAAACGGACCTTTGTGCCAATTATGGAGTTTTCACGGACGGGCGCGTAGTCGCGAGTATGACCGCATCTCGACGACGCGTTCTCGCCGGACTCTGTCTCCCCGTTGCCGCCTCGCTCGGTGGCTGTCTCCGGATCGTCGGCTCGATCGGCGAGGGAAACGGCCCGAACGGGACGAATTCGTCCCTCGATGGGAACGGACTCATCGGTGGCCCCGGGAACGGGATCGGTGAGGAGTCCGGGAACGGTTCCGGTGGCGGAGTCACGGTCCACGACGTGACGGTCCAACCGGAGGTCGTCGCGTTCGATTCTCCGGATTCGTACGGCGTCTACGGCGATCGCGGGGACCAGTACGTTATCGCCGACGTCGAGGTTTCCGACCCGGAGCCGTTTCCCGTCGACGAGTTTGCCATCGAGACGCCGAACGGGACGTATCCGGCGACGATCGAGATCGGAACCAACCCGGAGTCGATGGCGGACGACGGCGATCCCTACGGCTGGCCCGACTCCGATCCGGCGGCACGCGGCTGGCTGGCCGTTTCGGTGCCAAAGCCGCTTTCGGGGGCCGCGGACGCGCGACTCGCCTGGGCCGACGGCGAACACGCGCTCGCCACCGAGGCGGTCGATCGGCTTACTCGCCCCTCAACCGACTTCGAGGTCTCCCTCAAGGGACCCGAGTCCGTGACGATCGGAGAAACCGTGACTGCACGCGTGACGATCTCGAATGTGGGGGACGTCGATGGGACGTTCGTCGCCGCGATCAACCGTCAGGGGCCGCAGATCGCCTCCGCTCCCGAGGAGGCGATTGCGGTCGCGGTGCCGGCTGGAGAGGTTTCAGTCCGGAAGTTCGAGTTCCCTGTCACCGATCCGGAGATCGCAAACCGTGAGGCTCCGAGCATGCGGCTTCACCTCCAGTGGCGCGATGGTGAACGCACGCGCGAGACGACCATCGTGACCGACGACGCGACGTGACCCGTGACCGACGACGTGACGTGACCGATCTCGATCGTCTCACACGGCTCCGATCGCTTGCAGGAACGCGAACAGGACGTCGCCGTAGGTGAGCGCGACGAGGAGCCCGAGAAACATCGGCACGATGAACGGCATTCCCGGCGAGACCCACACGCGTTCGCGGCCGGGCTCGGTGACGGTGTCGAGCCCCTCACGAAGCATCTCCGGGTCGGTCCCGTAGGCCGATCCCTCGATCGCCGCGAGGAACCGTTCTGCCGCCCAGGGATCGTCGTAGTTCCCGCCGCCGCCGGGATCGTCGTCCGCAGCCTCCATCGAGGCGGTTGCTGATGCGTTCGCTGGCTCGCCGCCGTCCGTCGCGGGGCCAACGTGCGTTCCGCCGTCGGTCGGATCGAAGGTCTTCCCGACGTGTTCGGGATCACGATAGCGATCGGGATCATCGCGTACTGCCGCGAGCGTCACCCCGCGCCACCGAAGGTACATCCGGAGCGCATCGACATCGAGCCCATTCCGCGTGTATCCCTCGCGCGTCTCGAAGAGCCGCCCGTGAATATCGGGTAGTCGATCGAGGGGAACCGGTCGGGCGAGGAACATCGCCCACGTGATCCGGCCTCGAAGGCCGTTGTAGACGCCGAGACCGATCGGGTAACAGACACCGATCAGAACGGCGTTCGTGAGGACGGTCAACGAGAAGACGCCGATGTGTGGCTGGACTGCCGGCAGCGCCGGAATTCCTGCGATCGGGAGGATGTAACTCGGAAACGTGGGAAAGACGATCGCGAGTGCGAAAAGCGCCTTGGCGTCGGCTCCACCGAACCCACCGGCGTACCAGAATCCGAATCCGAGCGGTGCGACGACAAGCAGACTGATCGCGACCCGAATGAGGAACAGTCGTCCCTCGAAGCCGCCGATCGGCCACCGGATCGCCGTCTCCCAGACGAGACAGAGCGCGCCGAGAAGGTAGACCGGCGGCCAGATCCGGTTCGGAAGCCGACGCGTCCGGACGTCGCGAAGCGCCGCCCACGCGAAGACCGGCACGATCGCCAACCGAAGCAGGTCGGGCGCCGTGGCGTACATACCTCATCCGTGCCGCGTATCGGCATAGGGATTGGGATCGATACCGATCGGTCACCTTCAGAACCGAACGCATCCGTTCGGTTGCCTCGGTGATCACGTTCGTTCGGTTGCATCCGTTCGGTTCGATCGTCCATCCCGGCTAAGATACATGCGGACGGAGTCCCTACAACTGATCATGGCATCGACGCTCGCGGACCGGGAATGTGAGGCGTGCACGTCAAGTGAGGACCCGCTCTCGGCGGACGAATACGCGGAGTATATCGAGGAGTTGGACGACGACGTCTGGACCGTCGTCGACGATCACCACCTCGAAGGGACCTACGAGTTCGAGGACTTTCGGGAGGCGCTGGAGTTCACCACCGAGGTCGGTGAACTCGCCGAAGAGGAATGGCACCATCCGGACATCCACCTTCGGTGGGGCGAAGTGACGATCGAGATGTGGACGCACAAGATCGACGGGCTTCACGAGACGGATTTCGTCATGGCCGCGCGGATGGATCGGATCTACGAGGGGTTCGACGCCGAGTGACCGAAAGCGTCCGGGGGTGACTACTCGTGGCCATCCTCGGGGTTGCACCATCGTCTTCGGATGATCGGGACCCGGAACGGACGTTGAAGCCGTTTGATCCTCGCATTCAGGACGCTCTTTGAAGGGAGGCGGGCTGCTCCCGGCGATCGATCGCCGGGATCCGCACGTTCTTTACTGCGGGATCGATATCCGAAGACGGTGCTCGGACGATGGCTCTCGACGTGGCGGTACCGCGATACCGTCCTTACGCTGTGTACGCTCGCCTTCCTCGTGACGATGGTCGGCCGGTTGGCCATCAGTCCGGTCGTGCCGGCGATCACCGACGAGTTCGGGGTGTCGAACACCGCCATCGGCGTCGCGTTAAGCGGCATGTGGCTTACCTACGGGCTCGTTCAGTATCCGAGCGGCGTCCTCGCTGACCGGTACGGCGACCGGACCGTCGTTCTCGTCTCGGTCGGCGGGACCGCGACGGCGTGTCTGATCGTGGCTGTGGCGCCGATTTTCGGTGTCTTCTTTCTCGCGACGGTCCTGCTGGGCGCACTGGCCGGCTTACACTTCAGCGTCGCGACGACGCTCCTGTCGCGGCTCTATGATAACGTTGGCAGCGCAATCGGGGTCCACAACGCCGGCGGGACGATCGCGGGGTTGGCGACGCCGGTCGCGGTTGCCTGGGTCGCGAACCGGTACGGCTGGCGGCCCGCCGTCGCGATCACGTTCGTACTCGGAGTCCCTATCTTCGTTCTGTTCGCGTTGCGCGTCCGACCGGTCGAACCGCGCCGGACCGAGGAGCCGCTTCGTGACCGGTTTCGGCTCAAACCGATGGTCGATTTGCTCTCGCGACCGTCGATCGTCTTTACCCTCTGGCTCGCCGTCGTCGGCGAGTTCGCCTGGCAGGGGATCGCCTCGTTCCTGCCAACCCTCCTCGTCGAACGTCACGGGCAGTCGACCGCGCTCGCCGGTGCGCTCTTCTCGCTGTATTTCGTCGCCCAGGGGATCGGTCAGGTCGGCATCGGAATCGTTGCCGATCGCGTGGGGCGCGATGGGGTGACCGCCGGCTGCATGGTCGTCGGCATTGTGGGGATCGCGGCGTTGACTCTGCAAAGCGGACTCGTGGTCCTTGCGACCGGTGCGGTCCTGTTGGGCGTCAGTATGAGCTTTGGCCCCGCCGTCTTACCCCGGTTCTTCGAGGAGATGTCGGACGAGGAACGAAGCGCGGGATTCGGGCTCGTTCGAACCGTCTACATGATCGTCGCCTCGCTGGGATCGGTCGTTCTCGGGATCCTCGCCGACCTGTTCGATTGGGGCGTTTCGTTCGGGTTTCTGGCCGTCCTGTTGGCGTTCGTCGCCGCGACGCTCGCGATCAACTGGGTGCTCGATCTCGATTATTGAGGCGGATCCGGCCGGATCCGTACTGACGTCCCCGTCCAGACGAAGCGGATTTACGCGGTCGTCCCGGAACGACACGTAATGAGCACGCCGAGCCCCGACGCCTACGAGCAGGGGCGCGGAATGGACGCGCACAACGCGGTGATGCGCGACATCCGCGCCGAGCGCGATGAGACCTATGATCCTCACGAGCCGACTCGGGTGTGGATCGACGAGGACAACACCCCCGACGGCGTCCGCCAGTCGCTTACAATCATCCTCAACACCGGCGGGTGCCGGTGGGCCCGCGCTGGCGGCTGTACGATGTGCGGCTACGTCGCTGAATCCGTCGAGGGAGGCAGCGTCCCTCACGAGGCGCTGATGGACCAGATCGACGCCTGTCTGGCTCACGAACGTTCTAACGCGTCGGAGCCCTCCGGACTCGTCAAGATATACACCTCCGGATCGTTCCTCGACGAGCGCGAGGTCCCCGCCGAGACGCGCGCAGCGATCGCCGAGACGTTCGCGGATCGCGACCGGATCGTCGTCGAGTCGCTTCCCGACTTCGTGACGGCCGACGCCGTACGCGATTTTACCGATGTCGGCCTGAAGACGGACGTCGCGATCGGTCTGGAGACGGCCACCGATCGAGTCCGCCAGGACTGCGTGAACAAGTACTTCGAGTTCACGGACTTCGAGGATGCCTGCGCGGAGGCCGCCTCCGTCGGCGCGGGCGTGAAGGCGTATCTCCTCTTGAAGCCCCCATTCCTCGCCGAGCCGGAGGCGGTGGCGGACATGATCTCCTCGATTCGCCGCTGTGGGGACGTTGACGCGTGTCACACTGTCTCGATGAACCCGTGTAACGTCCAGCGGTACACGATGGTTGATGAGCTGTTCTTCGAGGGAGGCTACCGTCCGCCGTGGCTCTGGAGCGTCGCACACGTCCTCGAGGAGACCGCTGACGTCGACGCGATCGTCGTCTCCGACCCGGTCGGTCACGGATCCGATCGCGGCGCGCACAACTGCGGGGAGTGTGACGAGCGCGTTCAAACGGCGATCAAGGACTTCGACCTGCGACAGGACCCGAGCGTCTTCGAGCAGGTGTCGTGTGCGTGTGAGCGAACCTGGGACCACGTGATGGCCGAGGAGACCTCCTACAACATGCCGCTTGCGCGGTGAGCGACTCGGAGCCGCGAGTCCCCGTCGAGTCGCGGTCGACTCGACTCACCGCTCCTGGTGTCGGACGACTCACCGCTCCTGGCGGTGTATCCAGATCGCACAGACGAAGGCGATCACGCCCGCAAGCGTCCCGATCGCGAACGCGACGCGATAGCCGGTTTCGGTGTACACTCTGACCCCATCGAGCAGTTCGCCGGTCCAGTAGACGTCGAGCACCCAGCCCATGAGCGTCGGAAACGAGGCCGCTCCGAAGAAGGCGGCTCCGTTTATCGTCCCCAATGCGATCCCGCTTGCGCGATCGTCGAACCGCGCTCGAACCATCGGATAGGTCAACACGACGGCGCCAAAGAGGGCCCCGACCAGGAAGAACGCCGCGCCGACGACGAGGAACGGCGGATCGCCGATAACGGCGATCGTGCCTACCGCGACCGTATACAGGACGGTCGCCGCGAGAATGAACTCCGAGCGTCTGCCGATCCGATCGGTAATCCAGCCGAACGCCGGGGGACCGATGACCGTACCGATCCCGCCAAGGAGCGTGATCGTCGAGGCGGTCGTCACCGTCACGTCGTAGACCTGGACGACGTATGGGATCCCCCACAGACCGAGTAGCGTCAAGTTGATCCCGCCGACACAGTAGAGCAGTATCGCGACGATCCACGTCCAGGGATCCGCGAGGATACGGCTCAGAAACGTTCGGATCTCCCCGATCGCAGGCTGGGACTGCTTGGGGGTGCCCTCGATCGGTGACAGTCCCGCGCGCTCGGCCGAGTCACGCACGAGGAGGACGGTGAGCACCGAAACGAACAGCCCGAACCCCGCGAGTCCGGCGATCACGGTTCGCCATCCGGCCACGGAGACCGCGACGGCGAGCGGCGTGGTCGCGAGGATGCCGCCGACACCGCTCACCCCGAAGGAGAGGCCGTTCATGGTTCCGAACTCGTCGATGCGATACCAGTTGGCACAAAAGCCGAGAAGGGAGACGAAAAGCACGCTCCCGCCGAGACCGATGAGGAACCGTCCCCCGAGCGCGGCGACGTAGGTGTCAGCGAGCGCGAACCAGATCGCGCCGACGTTCATCACGACGCCTCCGCCGGCGGCGGTCAATCGTGGACCGACTCGATCGACGAGGACGCCCGTCGGGATCTGTAACAGCGCGTAGATGAGAAAGAACATCGCGTGAAGCGTCCCGAGTTGGGTGCCGGTCGTTCCCAGCGCGTCCATCAACTCGCCGGCGAGTACGGCCGTCGAGAGCCGGTAGATGTTGACGAGCAGAAAGGAGACGGCGAGGATGCTCCATAGCACCCAGCGCCGGCGATACGGGTCCGACCATGCGCGACGGATCATCGAATGGCTCACGTCGGATCGGCTTTCGTCCCGTGCGTCTTGAATCTGCACCTCTCGGCATCGAATCGACCGCCACTCACGACTCGTGATCGATCCGGAACCCGACCACGTCGTCGATCGAAAGCGGGCTTTCGGGATACGGCGGCGAGGCAGTCGGATCGTTGAACGCGCGCGGCGCGACATCGTTCGGCCCCTCGGGGTACAGAAGCGACGCGAGAAGCTGGATCTGCTCGCGACCGACGCCGAGCTCGAACTGTCCGCCGCCGTACAGCCGGATGTCGTTCTCCAGACAGTACTCGATCGTCTCCAGAAGCGACCGCAACGAGCCGAACCGCGAGGGTTTGACGTTACACCATCCCGGATCGACGGGCAGCGATCGAAGGCTCTCGAGGTCGGTCACCGGATAATCGAAGGCGATCCGATCGGCCTCGGCGACGAGCAACTCCCGGGTCTCGTCGGTGAAGGCCGGATCCTCGATGATCACGTCAGGAAAGGCGTCACGCACGAGTTCGTACAGCTCGGGATCGGCCGGGACGTCGACGTCAGTCCCCTCGTACCACCCCTTCAGGTCGAGTATGCGAACGGCCGTCGTGTCCGCAAGCGCCGAGACGAGGTCCGTCGTCCACGTCGGCGTCGGATCGAGTTTGAACTCGACGCCCGGATCCGCGGACAGCAACCGTTCGATCCGGTCCGCACTCGGCGGATCGCCGAGCCGTGTCGAGACGACGAACCGAACCGGATCGGTCTCACGTTCGAGGACGCTCGCGAGATCCGTACCCGCCTGCCGGCACGCGAGATCGAGTGCCGCGCTCTCGTAGGCCCACTGGCGATGCGCCCGCGAGGACTCCCGTTCCGGAGGATCGCCGGCGAAGAGGTCGATCTCCGCGAGATGTGTCGAGAAGGAGTCGATCGTCCAGTCGCCGGTGAGATCGGGGCTGGGGGCGTCCGCGAACGCCTGGTGATCGACCTCGTCGTAGGTGACGTCCTCGCCGCGCCCGACGGCGTCCTTCCCGGAGAGGGCGATCTCGGTGGTGACACGCTCGAAGTCGCTCGTGGTCTCGCCGCGGTGTCGGCTCCGGCTCTCCGATTCGATGGACACTGGCAGATCGGCGATCGCGTCGTACAGCGCCATGCCGGTCGAAAGTCACGGATCCACTTGAAGCCGGGGGCGCGATCCAGCCGTGGAATCCCCGGTCCGTGTCCACGGCATGCGAGTCCCTCCCGCGAGGGTGGCGGATAGGAAAGGCATTTGAGTGCCCCACGAGACAGTTTTGACATGACCGAGGACGCCGATGACGCCGTAGAAACCTTCTACACCGAAGAACGATGGCAAAACTGGATCTCCCGAGTCGAGGAGGAGGATCTCGATCCCGAAAACGAGGAGTCCGCACGACTCCTGTTGAACCTCCAGGACGACGCGGCGATCGCGGTCGCAAAGATCCTCTCGGCGTACGACGACGGTCGGATCGACGAGGATCGGGCCCTCGAGGAGATCGAGACCGTCCGCGAGATCGTGCTCGCCGAGGTCGATCTGGAGGACGAGGAGGAGGAGATGCTGATAGACGGCGTCCAGACCTCCCTCGTCCCCGTCTTCTACGCTGCCGAGGAGTACGTGGTCGGCGGTGCAGTCGAAGGCGACCTCGATGAATACGTCCGCGCGGCCGCCGACGCCGAGGCCGAGGAGGACCTCGACGCCGCGCTCGGCTACGTCGTCCAGGCCGGTACGCGCGTGATCGATGGCGATCGCCTCGACATCGCCCTCGTTGAGGACATCGAGTACGGTCTCGTCTCCGAGTGGGTCAACGGGCTCGACTCCCTGCAGTCGGCCATTCAGGACCCGGAAGTCGTCGAGGAGGATTGAGGCCGGACCCCGATCGAGAAGCTACCTCCGGATCGCTTGCGTTCCACGCTTGGGTTAGTTGCTTTGTCTGAAGTGGAACGTGTACTCAGAACCGTCCGAGAGGCGCAGAATGACGGACACGTCCGCGTTTGCTTCGTCAGTCGTGTATTCGAGCGACCCCAAGTCCTGACTGAAGTATCGAATATCGATCTCCACGTCGGAATCGTCCGGACCGAGGGTTGCGTACTGACCGTTGTTTCCACCGTTCTCGAGGTCGTAGAGAGTGCCATCGGCCGAGAACGTCTTCTCCCCTCGAGTATCGATATGGCCGTCCTGAACTGACGTCCCTGTGATTTGGACCTCCCTGTCATTATTATCGTGATCCACGTAGATCTCGGTATCGATCGCCGTCGCATCGACGCCGACTTCCTCGATCGTAACCTCTTGTCCAGCCTCGTTAGCTATTCCGAAGACGAGTCGGTCCCCGCTGTCTCGGAGATCGGTGAACGTGAGGTCGGGTTCCGCGACGTCGATGGTAACGGTGTCATTTCCGACCTGACCGCTGGCGTCCCGTCCGGTGACACGGAGAGTGTGTTCTCCGGACGTCCATCCGGAGATGTCTATCGGCTGGGTCCCATCGATCACGCAGTACGAACAGCCATCGGGGCCATCCGCCGAGATGCTGTCAAACGGTTCCGGATCGGTGTTCACGGGTGACTGACGGCTCCAGTTCGCAGCGAGGATCGGGGTGCCGCTTTGATCGATACTGGTGATGGTCGCGTTGAGATCGAAGTCGTCCTCGATGGACTCACCCTCGGAGGGCGACGTGATGTCGACGATCGGCGGCTCACTCCCGGGTGCACCGGCCGCTTGTGAGACGACGTCGAATCCGATGGCGACGCGCTCGTAGGACTCGCTGCCGTCATTGATCGAGAGATCCACGGAATCAGCACCGGTGTTCTCCGGTGCGGTATATTCGAACCGTACAGTCCCATCGCCGTCCGTTCGTTCCGAGGTGGAATCGAGGGCCCCTCGCGGGCTCCCGTCGACGGTTACGGTCTCGCCGGACACCGGATTGTTGAACCGGTCTCGAACCTCGACGACGATCTCCGTCGTCTCTCCCGTTCGAACCGTTTGTGTGGACGGCTGGATCGTGATGAGGTACCGAGCCACCGGATCCTCACTCGCTCGTTGCGTCTCTCGATCTCGAACCTCGACGGTCGCCAGTTGGAGTCGATACGTCATCGATCCGTTCAAGATCACCTCGACATGTGAGCCGTCCGGCGCTTCAACCACCCGCTCGACGCGCTGTGGATTCGCGGTGCGGAGTTCCTGTCCTGTCGTCTCGTTCCATCCACTCGCGGAAATGCCGCTCGGTGGCTCAAACCGGAGCGTGATGTCCTCGTCGTTTTTCCCCTGCACGACGACCGTTCGCGTCGCCGGGCTCACCGGTTCGGTCGTCACGCCGACGCTCGATCCGCCGGCCTCCAGATCGCCATCGATGCGGATCAGCCGGATCCGATCCTCCTGGAGGACGGTTTGCCCCGTCATCGGGATCGGTCGATCGCCGGCAACTCGGTAGGACTGGTGACCGGTGACGACCATCGGCTGGCCGGTAAACCGGTCGTAGTTGGGCGTGAACACGACGTCACGGGTCGCGTAACTCCGGCCGCTGACGTTACTCTCGAGGAACGTCCGAGTGTTCTCCGCCTCGCTGTCGACCGCCTCGACGTTCTCGAGCGTCACGTTCCGTTCCCCGGTCGTGGCGAGTCGGTTGGGTGGCGGACCGGGATTGACGAATATCGCCCGACTCGGATACTCGACGCCGGTCTTGACCGTCGTCCCGATCGTCGTGTCACGGCCGGCCGCGGTGAGGACGTCGTTTCGCACGTCGGTGAGATCTTCGGCCGCCTGCTGGTAGGCGTTGAACTCCACCTGCTGGTTCTGTTCGGGGACGACCGTGACCTGATACAGCGAGAGGCCGACGATGAGGAATCCGAACAGAAAGATGACGCCGACCTGCACCGACTGTGCTCGATCGGCCTCGCGAACGTCCATTATCACACACACGGACATGCACGGGGATATAGTTGATCCTGCGGCCGTTCAGGCATCTCCAGGGCGTGCTCTCGGGCGTCTTCAGGACGTGCTCGGTCCCACGACGTCGGCAGTCCGTTCGGTACGGTCGTCGGCGCCTCGATGGATTCAGTCCCGTACGGCGACGTCGATCACGTTCGGTCCGTCCTCGTCGATCGCCGACTTCAGTTCGGCCGTCAGCTCCTCGTAGGTTTCCACGGATGCAGCATCGGCGCCGTGACTCTCGGCGTTCTTCACGAAGTCGACGCTTGGATCGAAATCCATCATCGAAAACTCCGGGTTCTCGGCCTCCTCTCCGAGGAGTCGCGCCGCGTTGTCCTTGAGGATGCGATAGTTGTAGTTATTCGAGATCAAGACGGTGAGATCCACGCCGTATCGGGCCGCCGAATAGATCGTATGGGGATAATAGAGATAGGATCCATCGCCGAGCGTTCCGATCACGTGACGGGGATCCTCGCGGTCGTTCTCGGCGATGGCGGCGCCCACTGCGGCCGGAAGGCCGTATCCGAGTCCGCCGGATTTGTTGCCGTGGAGCTGTCTCGGTCCGAGATCGATCTGCGTATACAGGGATCCCCGAGTGGTGACGCTCTCGTCGACGAGGTAGGCCTCGGGGGCGACCTCGGCGATCGCGTCGGCAAGCTCGTCTTTCGAGAGGAATCGATCGATCCGGTCGTCCTCGCCGGCGTCGTCCTCCTCGGCCGTCCGGGATGACTTATACTGCCGTACCGTCTCCAGGCGCCGAGTGCGTTCTGCTTCCGGGATCCGCTCTTCGACCGCGTCCGCAAGGGCTGCGACCGTCTCCGAGACATCACCGAGCAGGCTCACGTCGACCGGTTCGTTCTTCCCGATCTCCCACGGATTCGTTCCGACGGCGACGACGTCGGTCTCCGGCGGCGTGATCGGCTCCGTGTGACCGAGCGTGGGCGTGTGATGGGAACACCCCAAAAGCAGGAGCGTGTCGGTGTCGTGGATCTCCCGGAGCGCGTCGGCGCTCTTGCCGGCCGCGGAGATCCACTGGTCGTGATCCGTCGGGTAGGCGATCGCCGACTGGAGGACTTCGCCGTGCACGCGCGCGCCAGCGGCCTCGGCGAGCCGGACCGTTTCGTCGATGGCGTCCTCGCCGTCCCAGGCGATCTGGGCGCCGGCGATGATCGTGGCCTCCTCCCCTCCGGCGATGATCTCGGCGGCCCGCTCCACGTCGTCCGATCGGCCGGGACCCATCGAGGGCGTCGGCGTGTAGGGTTGGACCGGTTCCGAGACCTCACCCAACTGGACATCGGCCGGGAACGAGAGAAAGACGGGACCCATCGGCGGCGTCGTTGCGAGCTTAAACGCCCGCCGGAGCATGCCGGGGATGGCCGTCGAGTCCTTCACCTCGGCGCTCCATTTCGTGTATTGGCGGGTCATCTCGATGACGTCCCCGTGGAGGATCGGTTCCTGGTGTTGGACGCCGGTTTTGTGGGCACCGGTGGTGACGAGTAGAGGCGCGTTCGCCCGTGCTGCCCCGTAGAGGTTTCCGAGGCCGTGTGCCATCCCCGGCGCGATATGGAGGTTGACTACTCCGACCGGCGTCTCGTCGCCGTGTTCCCGGCGCGTACAGGCGTACCCGGAGGCCATTCCGACCGCGATGTCCTCGTGGACGCCGAGGACGTACTCGAGGTCGCTTTGCTCGATCGCGTCGACGATCGGAACCTCGGTCGTTCCCGGATTCCCGAAGAGGTACTCGACGCCGTATTCCTGTAACGCCTCCACGAAGTAGTCCGCACCTGATCGTGTCATGCGATGATGACCGATACATCATACGCCGTGGTTAATTAGCTATCGACCGCGGACCGCGACCGCCATCCACCACAGCCATTCGACGCCGCCATCCACCACAGCCATTCGACGCCGCCATCCACCACAGCCATTCGACGCCGCCATCCACCACAGCCATTCGACGCCGCCATCCACCACGGCTATTCGACGCTACCAATCCACCACGGCCATCCGCGACCGCCGATCAGGACGGGTGATTCTCTCCATCGTCATCGTTAACCCACGAACGGCCGTGGTCGGACCGATGAGCGATCCCGAACTCGCGATCGACGCGGAACGGTTCCGGCGGAGCTTCGAGACGTACTTCGCGATCGGAGCAACGGAGAACGATGGACTCCACCGTCTGGCGCTTTCGGACGCCGACGCGACCGTCCGAGACCAGTTCGTCGCCGATCTTGAGGCGCTCGATCTCGCCGTCACGATCGACGAGATGGGCAACGTCTTCGGGCGTCGTGAGGGGTCCGATCCGGACGCTGATCCCGTGTTGATCGGATCACATCTCGACTCCCAGCCGTACGGCGGACGGTACGACGGCCAACTCGGCGTCCTTGTGGCGCTTGAAACCCTCCGCGCGATGGACGATTCCGGGATCGAAACGACGCGGCCGGTCGAGATCGTGAACTGGACCAACGAGGAAGGATCGCGCTTCGAGAACCCGATGCTCGGAAGCGGCGTATTCACCGGGAACGTGGACCTGGAGGCCGCATACGATCTGCGCGACGAGGAGGGGAATCGGTTCGTCGACGAACTCGAACGGATCGGCTATCGTGGCGAAACTCCATGTGAGCCGCGTCCGCTACACGCGTTTGTAGAGCTTCACGTCGAACAGGGGCCGATCCTCGAGACCCATGGCAACGCGGTCGGGATCGTCGAGGGCATCTTCGGGATCGCCTGGCTCGAGGCGACGATCGAGGGTCACGCCGACCACGCGGGACCGACGCCGATGCACGCACGGACCGACGCGCTTGCGGCGGCCGCCTCCGCGATCGATGAAATCGAGGCGCTTCCGAGCCACCTCTCGGCGGATGCAGTCGCAACCGTCGGTCGTCTCAACGTCGAGCCGAACTCCGTCAACGTCATTCCGAGCCGCGTCGAGTTCACGATCGACGTGCGGAGCTACGACGACGCGATCGTCGATACGGCCGTCGAACGCGCGATCGCCGAAGTCGAGACCGCCAGCGAACGGATCGGTGCCGACGCGACCGTCGAGGAACTTTGGCGAATTCCCCACACCGACTTCTCGCCGACCGTGTGTGAAACGGCCGCGGCCGCGGCGGAGGCGGTCGGCGTACGTGCGGAGCGGATGGTGTCGGGGGCCGGACACGACGCGAAATACCTGAACGACGTTACCGACGCCGCCATGCTCTTCGTGCCGAGCGCCGACGGGATCACCCACAACGAGGCGGAATTCACACCGTGGGACGACTGCGTGGCCGGCGCGCGGGCCTTCGCCGAGACGACCCTCCGGCTTGCGGCGTGAGTGTCGCTCCTCACGCTGTGCGGATCGCCGTCACTGAATCATCCCTGATCGACGATCCGAATTCGGTCGGCGATCGGAAGCGTCGGGCGATCGCGTGCCAAGGCGGCGACGGCGTCCATGAACGCGGTCCGGTAGCTGGCCGGACCAGCCACTTCCTCGGTGTCGCCTGCGTGTTCGCCCGCAAGCCCGTAGGCGATCGTCGCGAGAAGCGCGGCGTCGATCATGGTCGTCGCCGGAGCGTCAGCGTCCTCGACGGTCGATCCGAAGATCGCGAGCGTGCTCCCGAGCATGCAACCCGTTCCGACGAACGACCCCATCCGCTCGTGTCCGACGGCGAGTTCGTAGGCGCTTTCGGCGGTTGCGACGACATCGGTCTCGCCGGAGGCGACGACGACCGCGCCGGTTTCGTCCGCGAGCGCTCTCGCGGCGGGGACGATCGAGCCGTGTTCGCCGACCGATTCGACCCCGCGGACGGTCGCGGTCTCACCCGCGAGGCCGGCGATCTCGCCGCGGTTGCCCTTGATAATGGCCACGTCGACGGCCTCGAGGATCCGATCGACGGCCGAGACGCGAAACGACGTCGCCCCGTAGCCGACCGGATCAAGCACGACCGGACTCGCGGTCCCGTTGGCGCTCGTTCCGGCGTCGATCATCGCCTCGACATCTTGGTCGGTCATCCGTCCCGTGTTACACAGGACGGCGTCGGCGCCGGCGGCCATCTCACCGGCCTCCGCAGGCGCGTCGGCCATCACCGGCAATCCGTTCCAGTGGAGCGTGATGTTCGCGGTCTCGCTCATCGTCACCTCGTTGGTGAGATGTTGAACGAGCGGTCCCGCCTTCGCGATCGCTGCGAGGGTATCCGAGAGCACGTCACCGGTGATTCCGTCGGGTGCGAGCGGAACGTCACTCGGCATCGACCACGACCTCCCGTAGATTCTGCGCAGCGGCCTCGGGATCGTCAGCGGCCGTGATCGCGGAGATGACCGCGACGCCGGTCGCGCCGGCCTCGATCACGGCCGCGGCGTTGTCGGCGTTGATCCCGCCGATCCCCACGATCGGAATCTCGACCGCTTCGGCGATCTCTCGGATCCGGCCCGGGCCGATGCCGTCTTTGGCTCCGTCGACCTCCTTCGAGGAGGTTCCGTAGACGGCCCCCACGCCGAGGTAGTCGGCACCGGCCGCCTCGGCGATCTCGGCTTCCCGGACCGTCGAGGTCGAACAACCGACGATCGTCTCCTCGCCGAGTTGCTCGCGAGCGACCTCGATCGGGAGGTCCGACTGCCCGAGGTGGACTCCATCGGCCGAAATGGCTGCCGCCAGATCGATCCGATCGTTGACGATCAACGCCGCGTCCGCCGCATCGGTGAGTTCGCGGAGCCGTTGGCCCAATCGATAGCGATCACGTGCGCTTCGGTCCTTCTCGCGAAGTTGGACGGCGTCGACGCCGCCGGCGAGCGCCGCTTCGACGACCGTCTCCGTCTCGCGACCCGCCGAGAGATGCTGTTGGGTGACGAGATACGTCCGCCAGTCTCGTGGATCCATCGCCCGGACATATATGACGGCCCCTAATGGTGATTCCGACCGCGGATCCACCCGTTCGCGTTCATGTCGGCACAAGACCCAAGCCTCGCCGGATCGGTGTTTGGGACATGGATACCTCCATCGACGTGGATGCGCCCTCCGATGCCGGGCAGTCGGGCGGATCGTCCGGGACGTCGGGCTCCGACAGCCGTCCGATCGTCGGGATCGACGGGCGGGCATTTTCCCTGCGGGCGTTCGGGATCGCTCTCGTCGCGATCGCGGTGGGCGGATTCCTCGGTGGATCCCTCCTCGGGATCGTTCCGCTGGTCGGAGGGGCGCTCGGCAATGCGATCGGGGTCGTCGTTGTGACTTTCCTCCTCGGTTCGATCGGTGCCGATCGGCGGTACGTCGAAACCGGACTCGCTGGCGCGGGAGTCGGGACGGTGAGCGCGCTTGCGGGGCTCGTTTCGGTCGGCATCCTCCCCGTCGGCGTTCGATTCCTCCGCGAGTACGGGATGGGCGTGGCGGGCTTTGGCGCCGCTATCGGGATCGTTCTCGCGCTCGTCGGGTACTACTTCGGGCGGGACCTCCGGGCCGGACTGACTCGCGATATCGACCGCTGACGGCGGTCACTGATCGGTCGTGAATCGGCGGCCGATCATCGAATCGAGAATTGGCCGTCCTCGTGACTGAGAAAGCCGGCATCCTGGAGCCGCGAGAGCGCCTGTTCGACGACGTCGGTGGCTGTCTGTACCTCGGAAGCGACGGCCTCGAGTGATCCGTCGGTCTCGACGACGGCCGCGAGGACCTCCGCGTAAAAGCGACTGTCGGCCTCCGGTCCGAACCGTTCGTCGATCCGCGAGAGGACGTTCTCCATCCGGCCGTGGACCCACCGCTGTGCAAGCGACAGCTCACGATCGAGTTCCTGGAGTCGACCGAACTCGGCAGCCATCTCCGCCAGTTCGTCCGGATCGTTGCCCTCCTCGACTTCGATCGAGAGGTGCGGGCAGCAACCGGTCATGTCCAGTCCAGGATTCGCGGGATACGCGCTCTTTGCGCCGAATCCGTATGGTGAGACGTTCACTTCGAGGCGCAGGCTCCGGGAGATGCGAAAGTACTTGCGGCGCGTTCCGTTGGTCGTCGACTCGATGAGCCCGGCCTCCTCCAGCTTTCGGAGATGGTCGATGACCGCCTTCGGGCTGACGCCAAGGTACTCGGAGATCTCCGTCACGTAACAGGACTTATGCGAGAGCAAGCGGAGGATGCGCCGTCGGTTCTCGTTGCCGAGGAGATCGAGCAACACCGCGGAGTCCATTGACGTGAAGTTAGCGATAGAGACATATAACCTTGGCTGACCCCGTGCCTGCGTTCGATGTCCGTCCGACCATGGCTGCCCCCGTGCCTGCGTCCGAAGTCCGTTCGACCACGACGTCCGATGTCCGTACATTCAATACCCATCCGAATGTACTTTCGAGTTGGTCCATGAACATCGATGGCATCGCAGTGCCGGAATACGTCGAGGTCGACGTCGACGAGCGTCTCGCAAAGGTCCGATCACTCTTCGACCAGCGAAATCTGAAGGGAATCATCATCACGGAGGATGGGGACTACGCGGGCGTCGTGGGTGAAAAACAGCTGATCCGATCGCGAGTGGGCGACGATACGAAAGTCTCGGCGGTAATGAAGTCCGCACCGGAGATCGATCGCCGCGAGGACATCCGGGAAGCCGCGCGGCTGCTTATCGAGGGTAACGTGAAGATCGCCCCGGTCTACGACGGCGAGAAGCTCTACGGGATCATCACGGAGGACGCGATCCTCGAGACGGTCGTCGAGAGCCTGGATGCGAACACCGTCGACCAGGTGTATACGACTGACGTGGTCACGATCGGCGAGAAGGAGCACGTGGGACGGGGCATAAATCAGCTCCGGAAACACGGGATCTCGCGGCTGCCGGTGTGCAACGAAAAGGGAACGCTCACCGGGATCGTCACGACCAACGACATCGTCAACTTCGTCGTGCGCGATCAGGATCGACAGGGCAGCGGCGATCGGGCCGGCGACATCGACCGAATGCTCGATCTCCCGGTCTACGACCTGATGTCGAGCCCGCCGATCACCGCCCATCCCGACGAGACGACGAAGGCGGCCCTCGAACGGATGTTCGAGAACGGCGTCGCCGGCCTCGTCGTCACCCCCGCCGACGGCGAGACCGTCGTCGAGGGAATCATCACGAAGACCGACATCCTGCGATCGCTGACGTTCACCGAGGAGGAGTCGATGGACGTCCAGATCACGAACATCGAGCTGCTCGATACGATCTCCAGGGGACACGTGGTCGAATCGATCCAGGAGGTCACGGACAAGTACGGTCGGATGCAGGTCTTTCACGCCCACGTTCGCCTGCAGGCACACAAGGAGAAACTCCGCGGGACGCCGCTCCTCCAGTGTCAGATCCGGCTTCGCACGAACAAAGGACAGGTGATGGGAACCGGCGAGGGCTACGGCGCAGAACACGCCTTCCACGTGGCGCTTGACAAGCTCGAACGGAACGTCCTCGAGGTAAAGGGCGTCAACGCCGACGAGAAACACCGCGGACAGCTCCTTCGTAAGCTCGGCGAACTGTGAGGGCAACTGCGGGCCGATCTCCTCACCAGCCGTGGTTACGGTCGACCGCGGACGACTTCACGGCGCGTCCAGCCCGGAGGCACCGTCGGTCTCCTCGATCCCCGATCCGGTGATTCGAAAGGTCGCCTGATCGCCGGCCGCCCGCGATCGGTGCTTTTCGAGGGTTGCCCGGCGATTGCCGCCGCGGAATCGGTCGAGGCGGACGATCACGCCGGTCCAGTGTTCGAGCGTATTTCCGCCGAGCGGGCGCGTTCTGTCGCTTTCGGGATCGGTGAATACCTGGTTGGTGGCGACGACCGCGAGATCGTGTCGCCGCGCCAGCGAGAGGAGGTGCGTGATCTGATCCGCGACCTTTCTGAGCGTTTCGCCCCCTTCGACATCTGCGGCACGTTCGATCCGGTAGAAACCGGTTGCAGAATCAAGCACGATCAGGTCGGCCTCCTCGGCGAACTCCGCGGCGTCGCGGACCGCCTCCGCTTGATCATCGAAGTCGTACGCCTCCGTGATGATCAGTCGCGAGGCGACGGTCTCCACGTCGCCGTCGGTTCGCGCGGAGGCGATCTGTCGAAAGCGCTCGATGGACAGTCCCTCGGTGTCGATATAGAGGACGGTTCCGCCGTCGCGGGCCACCTCCACCGCCGCCGAGAGCGCGAGGTTCGTCTTTCCGGCCGCGGGCGGGCCGTACACCTGCGTGACGACGCCGCGGTCGAACCCGCCGCCGAGCAGGTCATCGAGGGCGTCACAGCCGATGGGGACGGGATCGCTCACTGTCCGGAGTTCGGCGCCATCGAGTAAAAACGGCAGGGATCGACGAACGGACGTTGTCTCGACATCCGGAAACGTTTCCCTCCGGAGCGTCATCGTTCGATATGGACGGCCAGAATCGATCGGGGACGGCAGACGATCCGGGCGTGCAGGACCTCGAACGGCTCGTTCACAGCTACTACGCGACGATCGACGACGGCGACTACGAGGGGCTCTCGGAACTTCTGGACCCGGAGTTCGTCCACGATCGTCCGGATCGAACGCTCACCGGACGCGACCGGTTCCTCGCGTTCATGCGCGAAAAGCGGCCCCGCACGGACACTGAACACGTCATCGACGCGGTCTATGCGAATGGGGATGACCGCGCGGTCCGCGGGTCCCTCCTCGATGCGGATGGGAACGTACTGTTTGCCTTCGTCGACGTCTTCTCGCTGGGATCGGACCGGATCGACTCGCTTCGAACGTACACTCGGCAACCGGATGCGCGGCGAACGGACGATCGGTGAGGTTCGTGGCGCCGTTCCGGCATTCGACCGATCTCACGTGACTCATCCTCGAGTTTCCACGTGAATACCCTCCGGATTTTCACGTGAATCGTCCCCGAGTTTTTATCCCTTCCCGCCCCCACCCGAAACCGTGCGACTCGTACAGGTCATTATCCCGCCGGGTAAGCGAGGGGCTGTCGTCGATGCTCTCGACGAGAAGGATATCGACTACGTCGTGACCGACGAGACGAGTGGGCGCAAGTACACGGGAGTCGTCTTCTTCCCGCTACCGACGGCGGCCGTAGAGCCCGTCCTCGATCGGCTCCGTGAGGCGGGGATCGATGAGGAGAGCTACACGGTGATCGTCGAGGCGGAGACGGTCATCTCGCGTCGCTTCGAGCGGTTGGAGGAGGAGTACGCCGAGGAATCCGACCACAACGAGGATCGGATCGCCAAGGAGGAACTGCAGACCAAAGCAAAGGATCTGGTCTCGGGGGTCCAGACGTACGTCCTCATGACGGTGATATCCGCCGTCATCGCGACTGCCGGCTTGCTCCTCGATTCGCCGGCGACGGTCGTCGGATCGATGGTGATCGCGCCGCTCATCGGTCCGGCGATGTCCGCCGCCGTCGGAACCGTTGTCGACGACGAGGAGCTGTTCGCTCAAGGAGTCCGAATGCAGGTGCTCGGGATCACTCTCGCGATCGGTTCGTCGGCCGTCTTCGCCGCGGCGTTGCGGACGCTCAACCTCGTTCCTCCCGGAATGGATCCGCTTGCGCTTGCGGAGGTCTCCGAGCGACTTGCGCCGAACGTCCTCGCGCTCGCAGTCGCGCTCGGAGCAGGCGTCGCCGGAATCGTCTCGTTGATGACCGGGATCTCCTCCGCGCTCGTCGGCGTCATGATCGCGGTGGCGTTGATTCCGCCGGCAGCCGCCGTTGGGATCGGGATCGCCTTCGGGATCCCTCGACTGGCGCTCGGCTCCGGCGTGCTCGTGGCCCTCAACGTGCTGTCGATCAACCTGGCCGCGCTCGTCGTATTGTGGTATTCGGGATATCGACCGGATTCGTGGTTTCGCGAGGCCGAGGCACGGTCGGCCCTTTTCACACGAGTGACGCTCCTGCTTGCCGCGATAGCGCTCCTCTCGGTGTTCCTCGGCGGAGTCACCTACGACACCTACGTTGCGACAACGACCGAACAGGACGTTCGAAACGCGGTCGAGTCGGAACTCGAACTCGCGGAGGCCCAACTCGAACTGCTCGATCTCGAGATCCATCGGACAGGTCGACTCCCTCCATTAGAAACCGAACGCGTGGTGATCACCGTCGGTTCGGAGCCAGGATCGACCGTCTCCGGTCTCGCGGACCGGCTTGATTCACGGATCGAGCCGATCGTCGACGGACCGGTCGACGTGGAGGTTCGCATCCTCGAAATCGAGCGCTCCGGGTGAGACAAACGGCTGTTTGTGCCATCGCTGGCTTAAGACGCCTCCCCGCCAAAGGACCGTTATGGACAGACGACTCATCGGCGCGCTGGCGATCGTCGTGGTGGTGCTGCTTGCCGGCTGTGCGGGGATCGTCGGCAGCGCGGACGCACCGGACGAGGCCGAACCGGAACGAACCGTCGAAGTGACCGCGAGCGGCGAGGCGACCGCAGAGCCGGATCGTGCCACCATCACCGTCGCAGTCGAGGCACGCGGTGACTCGCCGCAAGCCGTTCGCGAGGAGATCGCGAACGATGACGAGGCGCTTCGAGCCGCCCTCGCGGAGTGGGGCCTCGAGGACGACCAGATCCGGACGACGAGGTATGACGTCCGCCAGGAACGCCCCCGACCGGAGGATGATTCGGACGGCTCGACCCAATACGTGGGCATCCACCAGTACGAACTCGAGATTCACGACGTGGACGCCGTCGGCGAGGTCATCGACGTCTCGATCGACGCCGGTGCCGACCGCGTTCAACGCATCCAGTTCGGATTGAGCGACGAGCGAGAATCCGAGCTTCGAACGACCGCCTTCGAAAACGCCGTCGAGAATGCCGACGCGAACGCGCGAACTCTCGCGAACAGCACCGGCTTGGAGATCGTCGACGTGTACACGATCTCGACGACGGACCACCGCGTCTCGCCGTATACGGCCCGGGCTGACGCCGCGGTCGCCGAGGAGCCCGGAGACGGCGGCGCCCCAACCAGGATCGAAAGCGGCGAGGTAACCGTCAACGTTGACGTCCACATCGTCTTCGAAGCCGAATCCGGCGCCTGATCCGGATCGTTTCGGTGGTCACCCGGTCCGCCGTGACGTCCGCTGGCCACGAACATGTTCGCCACTGGGAGTAACCGGATGGCGATCCGATAATTGCGTATGCACGCAACGAGCGACGAGCGGACACGCCCGGACGATCGAACCGAGGAGCAGGCCGTTGAGACGACGGTGACGGTTCGATGTACCGGCCACGTTCGGACCGAGCTCGGTCGATCGGAGTTCACCTATCGCTTCGAAGGCAACACACTACGCGAGTTCCTCGATGCGCTGTTCTCGGAGTATCCCGAGCTCCAGGAGTTGCTCATCGCGGAATCCGAGGCGGAGTCGACCGCCCACGGGTGGGCGCCCGCTCCCGATGAGCTTCCGGGAACGTGGCGAAAGAACCCGGTCGGCGAGCAGACGGTCGCGTACGCCCGCGTGCTGGTCAACGGGCGGTTCAACGAGAATCAGCGCGGCTTCGATACGGAACTGGAAGACGGCGATCGGGTCGCCCTCGTTTATCCGTTCATCTTCTGTTGTTGATCCACGTCCGTCCTCGATCCGTTAGGCGCCGTCGACGCTCGATGCCGACCGCTCACTCCCGAGAGGGCAACTTCGGTTCGTAGCCGACCGCCTCGACGGTCATGTCGAGAACCGTCTCGACGTTCTCATCCTCGGTGATGCTCATGTACGCGTCGGCCTCGACGTCTCTCGAACGATCCGCTTTGTTGCAGACGGTGATGAGTGGCACCTCATCGTCGAATAGCGACCGGAGCTCCTCGCGAAGCTCGAGTTGGACGTCGACCGGGTACCCGCAGTCGCCGGAGGCGTCAACGATGAACAGCACGCAGTCGGCGAGATGTTTGAGCGCGGAGACGGCCTGCAATTCGATGTCGTTGCGCTCTGCAAGCGGGCGGTCGAGTAGCCCGGGTGTATCGACGATCTGATAGCGGATGTGATCGCGCTCGAAGTGGCCGATCTGCACGCCGCGCGTGGTGAACGGGTATTCGGCGATCTCGTTTGAAGCGCGAGTGACGCGGTTGACGAACGAGGACTTGCCGACGTTCGGATAGCCGGCGACGACGATCGCGGGTTCGTCGAGCCGGATGTCGGGGAGGGTCTTCAGGTCGTCGCGCGCGTCGCCGATCATCCGGAGATCGTCCGACACTTCCTCCACGACGTCGGCCATCCGTGCGAACGCCTGCTTTCGGTGTTTCCGTGCTCCGTCGACGTCGCTTTTCCGCAGCTTCGTGGTGTATTCGTCGCGAAGCGATTCGATCTGGCGGCTTGCCCACATCACTTCCGAAAGCGACTGCCGAAGCGCGTCGACGTCAACGATCGCGTCGGCGAGTTCGTAGTAGAACGGATCGACGTCGTACTCGAAATCCGGCCAGGAGGTGACCACGTTCGAGAGGTTATCGGAGAGTATGTTCCCTGCCGTTCGGAGCATCGACTCCTGGGCCTCATGTCCCGACTTCGCACGTCCGGAACGGGCGGCCCGCGAGAACGCCTTGTCGATGAGTTCCTCCGCGCGCGGAGTCGTCGGGAGGTCCTCGAATATCATACGTCACATTGCGCATGGGCGCGTATAAGCGCGTCCGTTCGGGGGAGACGTGACTGAAGAGCTGGAGCCCACCGATCGCGGTGGAATAGTCCAAGCCACCGATCGCAGTTCGAGACGAGAATCTCGGAGGACCGAAGCGTCGATCCGGAGCCGCCGCTGGTCGTTGTAAACGGACTGAGGGGAGTAAGCCCCCTTCTGTTCGACTCGACATTCGGCTGAGCGTCCGCACCGTGGCCGGACTACCTAACGGTACGGACTTGCACCGGCGAGGATTCGCCGTTCCATCCCTTCCTGCCCGTCTGCAGCACGTCGCACCACACGTCCCTCACGGCGAGGCCGTTCGGGTCGGCTGCGGCACGGGTACCGTATTTCCCTCGGCGGGTTAGCTCCCTTCCCTTACGGGTCGGTTCGCACGCCTCATCGGTCGGGGCAGGGGGTCGCGTTTCTGTTCCAGAGCCAGCCGTCTCCGGCTCCGGGCTTACACCCGGTCGCCCGTCCGGCCGGTGGGGGGACTTTCCTCATACCGTGGACGGTGAAACCGCCCGTGGCACGGGGGTCGAGCTCCCTCTGTCCGACTGTTGGTAGGTGATCGTGCGGCATAAGGATTCCGTCGCGATCCGCCGTCGTCTCCGATCGAATACCGATCGAATCCGATGGCGGCGACAGGATCCCTATCGGTCGACCAGTTGATCTGGTACCGTGGAACACCGTTATCCTGCTGGAGTTCGATCGGATCGATATGACCGGTCCGAGTGCAGAAGCTGACCGGTCCGAATCGAAGAGCGCCCCGATCGTGAACGGAAGCGGCTCCAAACGTTCGGAACCGTCCGGCCGTCAACGTGCCTCCAGGGGTCTTGCGGTCGGTGCAGCGTGGATTGCGGGACTCTTCGCTGTCGAGCCGCTGGTCGGCCAGTTCGTTCCAGTCGCCGTCGCGGAGGGGATCATCATCCGATCGCCAGGGTGGCTTTCGACCCTCGCAGTGAGTCTCCTCGGATTTGGTGCCAAGCCGGTATTGGTTGGCGGAGTGCTCGTTGCGCTCCTGCTCGCGAGTGCGATCGCACGCCTCGTCTGGCCGCATCTACCGTTCGGCACGTCCGCCGCGGTCACCATCGGCGCGGGCGTGACAGCCGTCTTCTTTCTTGCGGTCGGCACGGGCGTCTCGGTGGGCTTCTTCCCCGCGGTTGCGGTGACGATCGCGTTGCCGTCTCTGGTTGCTCTCGCGTTCCGGAGAGTGCCCAACTCGTCCGATCGCCGCCGATTCCTCCGCCGGCTCGGGTCCGTGGGAGTCCTCGGAACGGCCTCGGTCGCCGGTCTTCGATGGCTCTTTGCTCGGCTCGCCGGTGGGTCAGACCGATTCACCGGCGGGTCGGAAAGCGAACGAGTTCGAGAACCCCTGGCGCGGCCGACCTCGCTGCCGGCGGGTGACCCGGCGTTCGACTTCGACGGGATGCCGGCGGCCGTCACCTCGCCAGCGGACCACTACGTCATCGACATCAACGTCGATCCGCCCACGATCGATCCGGAGACGTGGGCGCTCGATATCGTGGGCGCCGTCGAGCGGTCGTACTCGTTGAGTTACGACGAGTTGCTCGAACACGACGCCGCCGTCGATCGAACCGTAACGCTCGTGTGTATCTCGAATCCGGTCGGTGGCGATCTGATCGGAACGGGACACTGGACTGGAGTCCCGCTTTCGGAACTCGTAGCAGCAGCCGAACCGACCGCGGAGGCCGTCGACGTCGTGACCCACGCTGCGGACGGATACAGCGAGGCGATCCCGATCGAGCGCATCGAGCGTGAGGACGTGATGATCGCCTACGGGATGGGTGATCGAACCCTCGCGACTGAACACGGCTTCCCGGCCCGGTTGATCGTCCCGGGACGATACGGGATGAAGATGACCAAGTGGATCGATCGCATCGAGATCGCCCCCGCGGACCACGAGGCCTACTGGGAGGCTCGAAACTGGGACGAGGAGGCGATCGTCAACACCACCTCCTACGTTCGCGGCGCGACACGTGAGGGGGATACCGTGATCGTCGGCGGCGTCGCATTCGGTGGCCTCGAGACCGGTGTCGAGGAGATCGCTACCGTCGAGGTCAGCGTCGATGGGGGCGAGACGTGGAGCGAGGCCGAGTTGGAACCGCAACTCGACGCCCACGCGTGGCGTCGGTGGCGTCACGAGTTCGAGGCCCCGAATCGAGGCGAATTTCAGGTCGTCACACGAGCGATCCGGAAGGACGGAACCGTCCAGACCGACGAGGAGTCGAGTCCTCGGCCGAGCGGCGCGACGGGATGGCATCACGAGACGATCGCGGTCCCCGAGCGTCGCTGATCTAACCGGTTCCGGCCCGCGTGAATCGGACCGGTTTCGACGCGATCGGATCGTCGACATATTGGTCCCGCGAGGACGTCGATAAGAAGGCTTATTCGGCATGCAGCCGGACCCCGCAGACATATGGTAGCGATCGAGGTACCGGAGGTCGACTACACCGATTACACCAACCGCCAGCTGATCGCGGTTCCACTTGCGATCCTGGCGCTGGCACTTTTGATACTCGGCGGGTGGTACCTCACGACGGGCGCCCCCGCGGATCTCGGGGTCGAATTCACCGGCGGTGCGGAGTTACGGCTGTCGGCGGACGATGTCGGCAGCGACGCGGCTGACGCCCGACTCGAGGATGCCTTCTCGATTGAGCCCTCCTCGATCCAGTACGTCCCCGGCGATGAGACCTACGTCGTGACGTTCCGACCGGACGCCCTTCCCGAGGACCCTGAGGAGGGTAGCGACTTCGGATCGATCGCCGAGGAGGCGCGCGCGGCCGGCTTCACGGTCGAGGGCCAGGACATCGTCTCGGCGAGCTTCGGGAGCGGCGTCCAAACCCAGGCACTCGGGGCAGTCCTCGTCGCGTTCCTCGGCATGAGCGTCCTCGTCTTCGCGATGTTCCGCACGTTCATCCCCTCCATCGCCGTCGTCGTCTCGGCCTTCTCGGACATCGTGATCCCCGTGGCCGTCATGAACCTTCTCGGGATCGAGATGACGCTTGGAACCGTGGCGGCGCTTTTGATGATCATCGGGTACTCCGTCGACTCCGACATCCTGTTGAACAACTCCGTGTTGCGCAGAACGGGTGGGTTCTACGAATCCGTCCAGCGGGCGATGCGCACCGGTGTCACGATGACGATCACCTCCATCGCCGCGATGATCGTGATGAGCATCGTCGCGGCGATCTTCGGGATCGACCTGCTTCGTGACATCGGGATCATCCTCGCGGTCGGGCTGTGTGCCGACCTGATGAACACGTATCTGCTCAACGTCTCGCTGCTTCGATGGTACAAATTCGAGGGGGTGACGGATCGATGATCGACGCCGTGAAGAAACACTGGCGAGTGGGACTGCTCGTCGTCGTCCTCCTCGCGTCGACGGTCGTCCTGTTCGCCCCGCAGTTCGCCCCCGACGCCGGCGCGGAGGGGGTCGCCGACGGCGAGGAGGCCGCCGGGGGGTTGACGAACCTCCAGTTCGGTCTCGATCTCGACGGTGGAACCCGGATCCGTGCGCCACTCGTCGGCTACACCGCGATGGAGGTTCCCTTCGACGGAGCGGCGCCGGCGACGGTCGCCAGCGAGGTCGCGGACGAACTTCCCGAAACGACGAGCAGTGACGTCAACGCCGAACTCCGGACCCAGGAGGAGGGCGGAAGCGGTCAGGTGGAAGTCACCGACCCCGACGTGAGCGAGGCGCAGTTTGAGTCGGCACTTTCGGCCGCCGGGTACACCCACGACGGGATCCGGCCGGGCGTCACCGACGAGACTCGCGAGGCCACGATCAACGTCATCGAGGGGAAGATCAACGAGGCAGGGCTCTCGGGCGGCAGTGTCCGGGAGATCGTCGACGCCTCCGGTCGATCGTACGTGCTGGTCGAGGTCCCCGGTGAGGACATCGAGGACGTCAAGAGTCTGCTGGCGGAGCGGGGCACCGTCCGGATCGACATCTTCGTGCCGAACGATTCGGGCGGAACGGTCGAGCGGGGCGTGTTGACCCAGGAGGACTTCGAGAACATCGGCACCGCAACCCGCAGCGACCGGGGCGGGTCCTACGTTCCGGTCTCCGTGGTCGACGACGCACCGGAGGGCGAGGAGTCGCCCGCCGAACGCCTCCAGCGGAGCGTTCGAGAGGCCAATCAGGCCGCCGGAAATCCGAACACCGACGGGTGGACATGTGCGGAATCACCGGCCGAACGCGACAAGTGCGCGGACGATTACACCCAAAGCGAGGAGCCGCGTCTCCTGCTCGTCGTCGACGACGAGGTCGTCAACTCCTTTGGAATGGATGGCAGTCTACTCAACCCGATGGTTTCGGGCACCTGGGTGAATGACCCCGGATTCCGCCTGACGACCGGCGCCGGAGAGGGCTCCTTCGAGCGCGCCCAGCAGATATCGATCAACCTGCGTGCCGGTGCGCTCCCGGCCGAGCTTGGCGATGGCTCCTCCTCGTACATCTCGCCGACTCAGGGTGAGCAGTTCAAGTTCTACTCGCTCATTACGGGCGTTCTCTCCGTGTTCGCCGTCGCCGGGATGGTCTTTTTGCGTTATCGCGAACCGAAAGTCGCGCTGCCGATGACGGTGACGGCACTCTCGGAGGTCTATGCGCTCCTCGGGTTCGCCGCGCTCGTCGCATATCCACTCGATCTGGCCGTGATCGCCGGGTTCATCGCCGTGGTCGGGACGGGCGTCGACGACCTCGTCATCATCGCCGACGAGGTGATGAGCGAGGGCGAGGTCCACTCGAAGAAGGTCTTCAACTCGCGGTTCCGACGGGCCTTCTGGGTGATCGGCGCCGCCGCGGCGACGACGATCATCGCGATGTCGCCGCTTATGGTGTTGAGTCTCGGCGATCTGTCCGGATTCGCCATCTTCACCATCCTCGGCGTGCTCATCGGCGTGTTGATCACCCGGCCGGCCTACGGCGACATCCTCCGGTCGCTTCTGACCGAGCGGTGACGGCGACGGTCCTGGATCGGGTGTGGTGACGAGTTAACGATTCGTCCGTCCGTTCGCGTCTGGTGGTCGTTCGTCTTAGCCCGAAAACTCGCTCAGTCCCGATTGTTCACGCTCCGCAAGGACTCGTTTACAGGTCGCCCACGTACGGCGTGCACATGCGGGAACGTCTCCCGTCTCGGCGACGTACGTTTCGAGGAACGCGCGCGTATCGGGATCGCTCGGGTAGCCGCTGCCGACCGTCCCGCGATCGGGATGTGCCGCGTCGATCGCCGCCACCCGTCGATCGCGTTCGACCTTTGCGAGGATCGAGGCGCTTCCAACGACCGGGTCGTCCTCGTCGGCACCGTGACGGGCGCGGATCTCGATCGCCGGAATCGGATCGCTCGATCCGGAACCCTCGTGGAGATGCTCTCCGCCCGGTTCCTCGTGGAGACGTTCCTCGACCGCCCCCTCGAGTCGCCGGGCGAACCGTTCCTCGGAGACGTCACCCGCATCGACGACTAGCCGGATCGGCTCGTTCTCCCGCTCGGAACGGTCGACCGATGCGAGAACGTCCGCGATAGCCCGCGCCTGCACGGCGACGGTGAGCGTGTTCATGTCGGTCGTCGGATCGTCTATCTCGGCCGGCTCGACCGCGCCGAGGCCGACGGCTATCGCGGAATCCGAACGAAGACGTGCGGCGAGTTCCTCGCGGCGGTCGGCCGTGAGCCGCTTTGAGTCGTCGATTCCATCGGGTAATCGGTCCGGATCGGCACGGACGGCGGCGGCGATCATCGGCCCGAGAACGGGCCCCTTTCCAGCCTCGTCGGCGCCGATGTACATTACGCCGCTCGATCGATCGCGAGGGACAAAGACGTTGCCGGTCGTGTCCGATATCTCGCCGGGAGCCGGGACTTCCCGGATCGTTAGCTCAGCTTTCCGAGGGCCTCGAAGAAGTCGGACTGGGGCCCGGCGATCCGCATCGGGGTGGCAGACCGCGAGATCGTGATCTCGGCCGGTCCCTCGATCTCGTGCGGTTCGCGTCCGTCGCTCGTGATGATCGCGGGGCCGGCTCCGGTCACTGAGACGGTCACCTCGGTATCGAGATCGACGGCGAACGGCGGCATTCCATCGCGTGCACACATCTCGTTTACGATCGCGATCTCGAGATCGGGATGAACGATCGGCCCGCCCTCGGAGAGGTTGTAGGCCGTCGAGCCGGTCGGAGTCGCGACGAGCACGCCGTCGGCGTGGCTCCCGGTGTATATGGAACCGTCGACGCGAACCTCGTAGTCGACCCCACCGCCGTGTCCACGCCGTTCGCCCTGGATCACGATCTCGTTTGCCGCCGGATTCGACTCCCAGCCGTCGACCTGCGCCACGAGTCGCGGCGCTTCTCGGACCGAGAGGTCGTTTGCTCGGATTCCCTCGACTGCCGAGAGAACCGCCGATTCGGCGTTCTCGGGGGACACGGCGTTGAGAAAGCCGACCTCGCCGAGGTTCACACCGATGATCGGCGTCCCGTCGGCGTTGCGGGCGGCAAACAGGAGCGTTCCGTCGCCGCCGATCGCCACGACGAGATCACAGTCGTCGAACGTCTCGATCGGAGCACCCTCCAGATCGAGTGCCGCGGCGGTCGACTCGTCGATCCGGACCGCGACGTCCCGGTCGCCAAGCGCGTGTCGGAGTTCGTCCGCGAGCGAGGCGGCCCGGGGATTTCCCCGTTGTGCGACGATGCCGGTCTGCATACCGGGTGGTGTGTCGCCGCCGAGAAAAACCACACGTAAAGTTTCAAGCCCTCGCCGACACAGTATTTGAATGTGACACGCCGATCGACCCGAGGAGGGATGCGGGCGAGCGAGTCACGGGGACTGCCATGAGTGACGACGAGGAGGACTGGTTCGAGCAGGCCCGCCGCGAGTTCGATCGCTCCGAGGAGTCGGACGACCACGACGCGGAGGAGGACGCCGAGGAGGACACCGGAGAAGGGGAGGACGCCGAGGAGGACACCGGAGAAGTGGAGGATGCCGAGGAGGACTTCGGCGAGGTGGAGGACATCGGGCATACCGACGAGGACTCCCGCGATGTCGACGGATCGGATGCGGAGTCGACCCCATCGGACGAGGAGACGGAACGGGACGTCACCGACCACGAACCCGACGAGGAGACGGACGACTCCGACGCGTTCGGGTTCACCTCCTTCGAGGACGAGGAGGACACCGATGGTCGCGACGAGGAGGATGAGACGGGCGATGGATTCGACGACGCCTTCGAGCGCGGCGGCGCGGAGGAGGGTGCAGCGTTCGAGCCTGGCGATGAGAGGGACTCCATGGCCCCCGATTTCGCCGAATCGAACGAATTTGATGCCGGAGGTGGTGGCGAATCGGAATTCGGGTTCGGTTCGTTCGGCGGCGACGAGGCGGAAGGCGGACCCGGCGCTCCCAGCGACGGACCCGACTTCGACGAGGAGGAGTTCGACTCGGATCTCGACCGTATCGACGTCGGGATCGAGGGGCTCGACGAGATGATCCTTGGCGGCGTTCCGCGACGGTCGCTGATGACCACGATCGGATCGGCAGGGACCGGAAAGACGACGTTTGCACTACAGTTTCTCACTAAGGCTCTCTCTCAGGACGAACGAGCGGTGTATATCACCTTAGAGGAGAGCCACGAGGCGATCCTCTCGACGGCCGAGGAGAAGGGCTGGCCGTTTCGCCAGTACGAATCCGACGGACTGCTTGCCGTGGTCTCGATCGACCCGATCGAGATGGCCAACTCGCTCGATTCGATCGGTAACGAACTCGCCCGGCTCATCGGGGAGTTCGGTGCCGAGCGGTTGGTACTCGATTCGGTCTCACTGCTCGAGATGATGTATGACCATCCGTCGAAACGTCGATCGGAGATCTTCGAGTTCACGCGATCGCTAAAGGAGGCCGGCGTGACGACGATGTTGACCTCCGAGGCCAGCGAGTCGAACCCCTACGCCTCCCGTCACGGAATCGTTGAGTATCTCACTGACGCCGTGTTCATCCTCCAATACGTGCGTCCTTCGGACTTTCGGGAAACGCGACTGGCGATCGAGATCCAGAAGATCCGAAACGCCAACCACTCGCGTGAGACGAAACCCTTCGAGATCACGAACGAGGGGATCTCGGTGTATCGACGCGCGAATATCTTCTGAGCGGACCGACTACCGGACTACGGTGACCGGAATCTCCGCCCTGCGGACGACGCCTTCCGCGACGCTGCCGAGGAGAACACGCGAGATGCCGGTCCGACCCTGGCTACCGATCACGATCTGATCGAAGTCGTTGGCAGTCTCCAGGATCGTATAGGCCGGTCTGCCGACTTCGATCCGCGTATCGACGTCTCGATCGACACGATCGGCCGTCTCCGAAAGCAGCGTCTCGGCGTTCCGTTCGGCGTTCTCGTACCAGTTCTCTGCGAGTCCCGAGACGGCCATCTCGGCGCCCGAGACCGACCGTGCCGGGTTGATCACGTGCAACAGCGTGATCTCAGCGTCGGGCCACTCGTCTGCGGCAAACTGAACCGCCCGTTCGGACTTCTCCGACCCGTCGACGGGAACTAGGATCCGTTTCGCCATGATCGATCGTTCGATCGACTGGTGTATAAAACCGGTGGCAGATCGGAGTCGCCCGCCGCTCGATCGGCGAGGCCTCATCGCGTTTATTACCCGCACGGCCGTCCAGTCGGTATGGAGACGCTATCCGATCTGACGGTCGCGGAGGACACGGTCCTCGACGCCTGTGGAGCCACCGAGCTGCCGGAGTTCGGACTCATAGAGCAGATCTGGGAGACCGATCCGATCCCGGAAGCCCGGATCGCCAACCGTGCGGGCGAGGCGGTACAGGACCTGCGGTTCGCGGACGTCCCGGTGGGTGGCGAGGTCGCGGTCGGGGTCGGTAGCCGAGGGATCGCAAACCTCGCCGCGATCGTCGGCGGCGTGATCGAGGAGCTTCGAGCGATGGACTACGAGCCGTTCGTGTTTCCGGCCATGGGCAGCCATGGCGGCGCGACCGCCGAGGGCCAACGCGAGATGCTCGCGGAACTCGGCGTCACCGAGGAGACGGTCGGCTGTGAGATCCGGTCGTCGATGGCGGTCGAGGAGGTCGGCCGAACGGCCGATCGCGACGTTCCGGTTTACGCCGATGCCAACGCCGTGGCCGCCGACGCGATCCTTCCCGTGAACCGTGTGAAGCCGCACACCGACTTCGACGGCGACGTCGAAAGCGGCCTCTCGAAGATGCTCGTCATCGGCATGGGCAAACAGACGGGGGCCAAGACCGCTCACGAGTGGGCGGTCGACTGGAGCTTCCGCAATATGATCCCGGAGATCACCGAGCGACTTCTCGAGGAACTCCCCGTCGTCGGCGGCGTCGCGATCCTTGAGGACCAACGCGACGATACGGACCACATCGAGGGGATCCCGCCCGAGGGATTCCTCGATCGTGAAGCGGAGCTTCTGGAGACCGCCTACGGGATCATGCCGACGATCCCGTTCGAGGAACTCGACGTCCTCGTCGTCGACCGCCAAGGGAAAGACGTGAGCGGACAGGGATTGGACACGAACGTCATCGGCCGGCGACCGTTCGCGATCAACGAGCCGGCTCCGGAGGTCCCCGACATAAAGCGGATCTATACGCGAGGATTGACGGAGACGACCCATGGCAACGCGATGGGGATGGGCTCGGCCGACTTCGTTCACCGCGACGTCGCCGCCGAACTGACGAGCGGAACGACGCTCATCAACGCCATCACGGCCAGCACGGTTCGCGGGGTTCGGTTGCCCCCCGTCGTCGAAACCGACCGGGCCGGACTGGTCGCCTCGCTGTCGACTCTCGGCGTCGTCGGTCCCGAGGACGCCCGCGTGCTCCGGGCGACGGACACGATGCGACTCGATCGGCTATACGCTTCGAACGCGCTCGTCGAGGTGGCACGGGATCGTGAGGACCTGCGCGTGATCGCGGAGCCGGAGCCGATCGCCTTCGACGACGGCGATCTCGCGGCGAAAACACCACACGAGACCTAAGGGGGCTCCAAGCCGCGGTCGCTGGGGTCCGGTTCACCTCACCTCACCTCACCTCACCTCACCGATCCGGTTTAGGATCCGTGTCGCGTGAGGCACCGCGGAAGTCCCGTCAACTCGACCGGCTCGGAGTTATCCGGCGAGTAGACGACCATCTGTCCTTTCTCCATGTAGGGAACCTTGCCGGCCAGGTTCGTGGGGATGTTGACGCTTGAGATCGCGTCCTCGTCGCCGAGGTTCAAGACGATCTTCGTGTTGATCTGTTTGAATACGGACTCCGCGACGTCCTGTGGGTCCTGCGTGATGAGGAAGAGCCCGAGTCGCTCCTTGCGCCCCTGCTTTGCCGCCTCGGTGAACTTCTGTATCACCTTGCGGGCCTGGACGTTGTCCGCGTCCGCAAGGAAGTTGTGCGCTTCGTCCATCCCGATCAAAAGCGGCGTCTCCTTTATCCGGTCGCTTTCCGGATCGTTCGAGAGTTTATCGTCGATAAGCAGCGCGGAGACGGCAAGCACGAACATCTCCTTTTGACGCGAGGTCGGCAGGTGATAGGTCGGGATCACCGTCAGCCCTCCGGGACGCACGAGCGTGTGATCGAGGTCGGTGATCGGCCGGGCGTCGCCGTCGAAGACGCCCCCCGGAACGCCGTACACCCGGCGTTTGACCGCATCGAAGGTCGCCTCGTGGATGCGCCCCGATTCGTGAAGCTCCTCTTTGAGTGCGGGATCCTCCAGATACGAGACGAACTGCTCGTAGGTCCCCGAATCACCGTAATCACGGAAGAACCGGCGTATCAGCGTCGACAGCCCCGAATACTGGTTCTCATTGAGGCTGGCGCCGGCGACGAGCCAGGGACGATCTCGAACGAGCGAGAAGGGGATCGTGAATTCGACGCGCTCTGCGCGGTGGCCCTCCCCGGGGTAGGTCGCGGTTGGCGTCGTCGGAACGAGTGCGATCGTGTCCTCGTGACCTCCGTGTGCGATTTCTTCCCGATCGAGGCGTCGTTCGAACGCCTCGTTCATCTCCGGGTTGTCGTCGTGCATTTGGGCGTACTCGTCCTGTGGATCGAACTGAACCACGGCCATTCGGGACTCGCGGCCGTCATCCATCTCGTAGCGCCGCTCGTCCTCGAGGTACTGGCGCAGGACGTTCTTCGAGGCGTGGGTCTTGCCGGAGCCGGTGCCGCCGGCGACGAGCGCGTGCCGGAAGACGAGCGGGTCGCCGTCGGCGTAGTCGTCGTTCAATCGATAATCGACCGTCGGCGGGCGGGCAGCGGTCTCGACCGTTTCGCCGCCCACCGCGAGGTGGCCGAGAAAGACACCCTCTTCGGGGATCTTCAGTCCGGTCTTGATCTCCGAGGCGTCCGATGCCTCCTCGATCACCGCGCCGGGTTTCGGGACGCGATCGGTCATCCGACGCTTTTCGTTGCCGTCGTTGCCGTAGACGATCGACATCGGCTCCAGTTCGGCGACGAACTTGTAATCGCGTTCGGAGAACTCGTCGCGGCGCATCTGTCGGCGGGCGTGGATCTCCGTCGCGTCGTCCGACCGGAACTCTTGGGCATACTCCAGGCCCGTAATCCGACAGAAAAGCCGTTCGCCGTCGGGGTAGGGCACGATCAGATATTTGCCGATCCGAACGGACTCGCGGTTACCCGTGGTCACGAAGGCGCGAAGAGTCGTCTCATCGGCCTCCTCGGCGACGCGAAGCCCCTGGGAGACGGAAATCACGCCGAGCCCGGCGTCCTCGCCGGTCGCCTCCGCGGCGTAGCGCTCGAAAGCACCCGCTCCATCAGTCGACTCCGATGCGTCGATCGCCCCCGCTCCGTCGCCCGCTTCGGATCCGTCGTCCATTTCGGGCCCGTCGCTCGCTCCCGATGCGTTTGGATCGGGAGACTCGTCGACGTCCCCGTCTGATTTCTTCGGGTCCGTCGATTGCCTCGACGCCGCCGATTCGTCCTCGTCGGCGGAGAACTCGGTGAAGTCCTCAAGGGTCATACCTCTCACACGCCGGGGCAGGGGCAAATCCCTTTCCCCCGACCGTCCGAGCGGAACCCCGGCGTCAACAACCGATATACGTCCCTGGCCCAATGTTCGGGCATGCTCCTCGTAACTGGACGCGGCGGCGGGACGGAACTGACGGGAACCGTCTTCGAACGAGGTGAGGAGCCGCCGACATACGAGGGCGCGCCCGAGGAAGCCGCGGCCTACGTCTGGATCTGTGACTCGTTCTACCAGGTGGAAAGCGGCGGATCGGCGTTGACCGTCGACGGCGAGGAGATCCGGATCGCCTTCGAGGAACCGATGCCGCGGGGATTCGACACCCGAACGCAGGCGGTCGTGGCTGCAAAAGAGCACGTTCGAACGCAGTTCGCCCGGATCGGAGTCGACTCCGCGGACGTGGTCGTCGAGGTCGCCAAACGGAATCCGGCTTAGCGGCCCATATACCGGTTGGATCGGACCCCCCGCTCCGCCCATGACGATCCGACAACCCGACCCGCGACCCTTTTTGTCGACGCGGGCCCCAGTCCCGATCGATGCCTGACGGGGACGACATCTCGATCGAGGAAAAACGGGTGTATGCCGGCTCGGCCGGCCGAACCGACGTCTACGTCGCGAGTGCGGATGGGCTGGTCCGGGTGGCCGTCTCGGGAGACAAGGTCGGTCACTTTTCGATGGTCGCCGACGTTTCGGCTCGCGACGTCTCGGTCCTCCCGCGGTCGAACGCGCCCGATCTCCTCGGGGTCGCGACCGGCGAGGACCTGCTCGTCGCCACAATCGAAGGAGACGATCCGACCTTCGAATCGGCCGGAATCGGGGCTTCGACCGCGGTTGGACTCACGAGACGCGCCCGCGATGGTGCGGCACCCCGGGAGGAGTCGGGAACTCGGATGGGCCGAGACGGAGGGGCCTTCCTCGCGGCGGCCGACGACGGAGAGATCGTCCTCGTCGGGGCCGACTCGGGAGACGGAGAGGCGGGTGCGCCGTCGCTGGACGTCACGCTCGCCAGCGTCGGAACGGTGACGGACCCGCGGGCAGTCGACGCGGGCATGATCGCAGCTGGGGACGGGGTCTATCGCACGGCGGGACTGGGATCGGAAGCGATCGAATCCGGAGCGAAAAACGGCGGCACGGGGCGTCGGCTCGAACACGTCGGCCTTTCGGACGTCCGCGACGTCGCCGGCGCGGGCGTTCCCCTGGCGGGGACCGCCGAGGGACTCTACTGGCTCGCCAACGGCTGGCGGGACGCCATCGACGGCCCGATCGACGTCGTCGCGGCGGACGGTGAGGGCCACGCGCTCGCGGCGGGACCCCAGAACCTTCGGGTTCATCGCGGCCACGAGTGGGGCGAGGAATCGTGGGACCAAAGCGATCTGCCCGTCGACGGTGCGGTGACCGCGCTCGGGTACGGTCCGGGACTCGCGATCGCCGTGACGGACGGTGGTGCGTTGTGTGTCGATGCGGGCGACGGCTGGCGTCACCAGATCGTCGGGGTTCGCGACGTCTCCGGGATCGCAGTTCGGCCGGTCGATTCGACGTCCGGTGACCGATCGCGACCGTGAGCGGTCGGGGACGGTCGCGATCCCGGCTCACAGCGTGCGAAAGCCAGTCCGAACGAAAACGGGTTTAACCTGCTTCGAGAAACGACGCGTATGATCGTACCGAGTTCCGGCTCGCAGACGCTCGCCGCCACGTTTGCAGACGAGACGGGAAGGACGCTCGCGACGCCGACCTTCGAGCGCTTTTCGGACGGTGAACTTCTCGCGTCCGTCCCCGGCTTCGAGGGGGAGGTCGCAACGATCGTCGCCTCGACGGCCAACAACGAGGACTGGATCGAACTCCTCCAGCTACAGGATGCGGTCCGGGAAGTCGGTGCGGACGAGGTGACGACGGTGATCCCGTACCTCGGCTACGCCCGACAGGACAAGGCGTTCAAGCCGGGACAGCCGGTTTCCGCTCGTGCGATGGCCCGTGCGGTCTCGACGGGGACCGACCGGGTCGTCCTCGTCAACCCTCACGAGGAAGCGGTCCGCGAGTTCTTCGATCTCCCCGTCACCGTGGTCGACGCGGCCGGCACGCTGGCCGACCCGCTTCCCGAACTGTCGGACCCGCTTTTCCTCTCGCCGGACGAAAGCGCGATCGACATCGCGGAGACGGTCCGGGACGCTTACGGAAGTGGATCGACCGACTACTTCGAGAAACATCGTGACCCCGAGAGCGGAAGCGTCGAAATCACCCCCTCGGACGCGCCCGTGGCCGACCGCGACGTGGTCGTCGTCGATGACATCATCGCGACCGGATCGACGATGAGCAAGTCGATCACGGTTCTCGAAGAGCGTGGCGTCGACCGTGTCTTCGCGGCCTGCATCCACCCAGTCCTCGCGAGCAATGCCGTGAGCAAGCTCCGATCGGCCGGCGTCGAGCGGATCATCGGAACCGACACCATCGAGCGCGCCTGCAGCGAGGTCTCTGCGGCATCAGCGATCGCGAATCGATGATCGGGTTCTCCGCTGTCGCCGCCTCATGAATCCCGGACGGATTCGTTCTCACGCTACGTCGTGAATCCTCGCTGGATTCGACGCTGCGTCGTGACTGCCTGACTGCTCCCGTCTCACGCCACGTCGCCGTCCGGATCGGCCCTTCCGAACACTCGGAGAACGAGCGTCTCGTAGCCGAGGAGGTAGATTCCCGCGTACAACGCGATCAGACCCATTCCCAGAAACCAGGCGCCGATCTTCACGTTTCCGCCCGAGATCGCCGTGACCCCGAGGTTCTCGAGGTAGACTCCGACTGACGAGAGCAGTCCGGTTCCAAGCGTCAACGCGAGGACCTCGATGATCTCGATGATTTCGCCGAACGGGATCTTGGACATATCTCGGTATCAGAATCGGAACTATCTGAACCTTTTGAGAAGCCGCTCTCGGCGGCGGAACCAAAACGTATACACGCGACCGTTCGTCATGGTCGATATGGCCGGTCGATACGGTGAGATGGACTACGGATCGTTGACGAAAGGCGGCGTGGCGGTTGGTGCGGCGCTTTTCGCGCTCGGGGCCATCGCCGAAGTGACGGTGGGCGCAAGCGGGAGCCTCTCGCCGACGCTCGATACCGCGCTTCTCACCATGGAGTTCCTCGGACCGATCGTCGCGTTGCTATCCGTGGTCGTCTTCGGGATCGTGATGCCGCTGACCGAGTGATCGATCCGTTCCAGGATGGACGGATGGCGTCGACCGTGAGTTCTTTCCGAGCCACATGAGCGAGGGTCCGCGATTCCCGGACCGACGGCACGTCGTCGAGCCGGACTGTTCGCGCTGTGGAGCGCTTTCGGAGGACCGGACGCACATTAGCTGGGGGACCGGCCCGCTCGACGCCGACGTGATGGTGGTCGGTGAGGCGCCCGCGGCCGGCGATCCCGAGGCGGACCGTTGGCGCGGCGGCAACTGGACCGGCAAGGCCTACACCTCACGACACTCCGGCCGCCGGATCCGACGGCTGTTCGCGGATCTGGGCTACGGTGACCGGTGCTACTACACGAACGCGGTGAAATGTTTCCCCCGCGATCGTGACGCCGAGACGATCACGAATCGCGAACCGACCCGGGAGGAGCGTGCGACCTGCCGCGCCCATCTCCAAACGGAAATCGACCGGATCGACCCGACCGTGATCTGTCCCACCGGCAGACACGCCACCGCCTCCGTCTTCGCGCTCGGTGATCGCGATCTCGACGGGTTTCTGGAGTCGGTCCTTGAGGCGACGGAGATGGGGATCGAGGTGGCGGAAGTCGGGTTCGAGTCGATTGGCGGGCGGATCGACACGACGATAATTCCACTGTTACATCCCGCCTATCAGGACGTCTGGCGTGCCCGACTCGGCTACGACGACGACGAGTACCGGGCGGCGATCGCGGAGGCGCTGTCGGCAGTGCTTTGAGGTCGCGTCTCGATGGGAGTCGGTCGGTCCCCCCCTCTCCTCGCTTCCTGACTTTCCCGATCTCGCCGGCTTCCTGGCTTCCCCGGTCTCCTCGCTCAGTCCCCGTCCATGAGCCGCCGTTGCCACTCCTTGATCCGTCCCGACAGCTCGATCGGCGGGGTCCCCTCGACGTCGACGTCGGTCAACTCCTCGAGAACGGCCTCGGTTTCGGGGTCGACCGGCGTTTCCGTTTCAGGTTCCCGATCCGGATCGCCGTCGGCGATGGCCTCGCTGCCGGATCCATCCCCGCCGCTTGCGGTCGACGGCGGGCCGGTCGATCCATTCGCCATCGGCGCTCCGTTCGAGGCGGATTCGGACGCCGTCCCGGCGTTCCGCTTGAACGATCCGGACGAGAGGTCGAAGATGGCTTGGGTGGTTCCGTTCCCGCGCTGACCGGTAGATTCGCCCCCGCGAGCCTCGATCGCTTTCTCATCACGGAGCCGGTCGAGAACGGTTCCCGCGCGCTCGACGACCGGTTCGGGAACGCCGGCGAGATCGGCGACGTGGACTCCGTAGGAACGGTCGGTAGGACCATCCCGAACGGTTCGCAGGAAGGTCACTCCGCGATCGTCGTCACCCTCGCCGTCGTCGACCGCGACGTGGACGTTCTCGACGCGCGGAAGGTGCTCGGCGAGCGTCGTGAGTTCGTGGTAGTGAGTGGCGAAAAGCGTTCGCGCGCGAACCTCATTGTGGAGGTATTCGGTGGCCGCCCACGCGATCGAGATCCCGTCGTAGGTGGCGGTTCCCCGTCCGACCTCGTCGAGGATCACGAGCGACTCCTCGCTTGCCGAATGGAGGATCTTCGAAAGCTCCTGCATCTCGACCATGAACGTCGAACGGCCCTGGGCGAGCTCGTCGAGCGCGCCGACACGCGTGTAGATCCCATCGACGAGACCGATCCGAGCCGATCGGGCCGGCACGAAGCTGCCGATCTGCGCGAGAAGCGTGATGAGTGCGGCCTGACGCATGTACGTCGACTTTCCGCTCATGTTCGGTCCGGTGACGAGTAGAAATCCGCGGTCCGCATCGAGTCGGAGATCGTTGGGAACGAACTCGGTGGTCCGCTCGACGACCGGGTGGCGTCCAGCTTCGATCGTGAGTTCGCCGGGGTCGGCGAGTCGGGGGCGCGTCCAGTCGTTTCCGGCGGCGTGTTCGGCCAGCGAGCCCAGGGCGTCGAGTTCGGCAATCGCGCGGCCGACGTCCTGGAGTACCGCCGCCTCCTCAGCGACGCGGTCCCGGAGTTCGCCGAACAGCTCCCGTTCGAGATCCGCGCGCGCCTCCTCGAGGCGGAGGATCTCGCGTTCGCGCTCGACGAGCTCGTCGGTGACGAACCGTTTTGAGTTCTTCAGCGTCTTGATCTCCCGGTAGTGTTCGGGTACCTCGTCGGCGACCGACTTGCCGATCTGGATGTAGTAGCCGTCCGTCTTGTTGCGGTCGACGCTTACGTGTGAGAGTCCGTATTCGCGTTTTTCCCGCTCTGCGAGCGTGTCGATCCACCGTTTTGCCGCCTCGTGACGGTCGATCAGCTCGTCGAGTTCGGCGTCGTGACCTCGCGCGATGATCCCGCCGCTTGAGACCGAATTCGGCGGATCCTCGGCGAGCGCCTCGTCGAGTTCCGCTCGAAGCGTCGCGGCGGCTTCGCGATCGGGACGAGCGACGACGGCACCGACCGGAGACTCCGAAAGCGGCGTTCCCTCGACCGCTTCGGTCAGCCGCGAGAGCAGTCCGAGGGTATCACGCACCGAAAGGAGCTGGCGAGCGCCGGCGCTCCCGCTCGTGGCGCGAGCGGCCAGCCGCTCTAAGTCGTACGCGCTCCCGAGGATATCCCGGAGGTGATCCCGCTCGATCGGGGCGGACGCGAGCGATTCGACGGCGTCGTGACGTCGCTCGAGTTCCTCCCGATCGCGGCGTGGACGCGTGAGCCATTCGCGGAGCAGCCGCGAGCCGGCGTTGGTGACGGTGTGATCGATCGTCGACAGTAGTGACCCCTTTTCTCCACCCCGGATCGTCTCGGTCAACTCGAGGTTGCGCTGAGTGGTCGCGTCCAGATCGACACGGTCCGCGGAGCCGTAGATTGTGAGCCGCGTAATCGAGGCGAGCACGCCTGCGCCCGTCTCCTCGACGTACGCGAGAGCGGCGCCGCCGGCTCGGATCGCCGTATCGGCCTCAAGCCCCACGCTGTCGAGCGTCTCCGTGCCGAACTGCTCGCTGACCGCGCGTCTCGCCCGCCCGGGCTCGAAGGCGATGGTCTCCGGGAGGGAGACGGCGGCATCGAGGTTCTCACGAAGCCCGTCCAGGAGGGAGTCGTCGGTCCGGACCGTCGGACCGGGAAGCACCTCGACGGGGTCGAATCGGTAGAGTTCCGCGCGTGCCGCCGCCGCGTCCTCGGCGGTCGTAAGGAGGAACCGTCCGGTCGTCACGTCCACGAACGCGAGCCCGTACGAGGCCTCGGTCGCGCCCTCGTTGCGGACGATCGCGGCCAGATACTGCGCCTCGGCGTCCGTCGTCTCGAGAAGGGTTCCCGGGGTGACGACACGGGTTATTTCGCGGGCGTGACCGTCGTCGGTCTCGTATTGGTCGGCGACGGCGACACGGCGACCGCGCTCGACGAGCGCCTTCAGGTACGGCGTCAGATCGTCGATCGGGACGCCTGCCATCGGATACGACGAGCCGTGTGAGGACTTCTGTGAGACCGTAAGATCGAGTTCCTCGCCGACGATCTCGGCATCCTCGGCAAAGAACTCATAGAAGTCGCCGCACTGCATCGCAAGGAGGTCGGCGTCGGTCTCCGATTTCAACTCGAGGAATTCCTCGACGATACCGGTGGCCATACCCGTACTCGGAGGGTGACTGAGTAAAACGCTGTGGGTCGTGTGGATCGTCACGGGATCTGAGGGTCCTCTCGGGATCGGAGCATTGTGATGCTCTCCGAGGGCCCTCTCGGGATCGGAGGGTCCTCTTGGGATCCGAGGGTCGTGGACGGAGGAGCGATCGGGGCTGGTGGGGGGTGTTTGACGGTGATCGGGGTCGTGTTTCCCGACGACGGTCGAGACGTCGGATCGTTCGACGTCCGTCCGTCGACACCATGTCGAGTGAAACGAAACCCCTGTCCGCACGTGCGGACGACGACATTTCGTGGTACAGCGGATTCGCCGGGTCGATCTGGACCCACGGCGAACGAATCAAGGACGCGTTGGTGTACAGTTCAGCGTATCTCGTGGTCATCGCGATGATCGAGGTCGTGACGGTGATGGTGGCGCTGTCGCTACCGCCCAATCCCGCGCCGATCGTGGTCGGACTCGTCGCCTTTGCGGTTTACGGCGGCGACCGGATCACGGACGCGGAAAGCGACGCGATCTCAAGTCCGGGACAGAGCGCGTTCGTCAGGCGTTACGAGAGCGCACTCTCGATCCTCTCGGCGACGGCGTACGGGCTGGCGATCGCCATCTCGGTTCTCGGCGGTCCCGCCGCGCTGGCGATCACCCTCCTGCCCGGCGTCTTCTGGATCCTCTATGCGACCGACTGGCTGCCCTCGATCGGCTCCTACTTCAAGCGGCTCAAGGACGTCCTCGTGGTCAACTCCACGATCGTCGCACTCGCGTGGGCGATCGCGGTGGTCCTGCTTCCGATGGCGTTCGCCGGCGCGGGGGTCACGCCGACCGCCCTCGTCGTGTTCGCCTACTTCCTCCTCGATACGTTCGTTAACACGGAGATCCCGAACGTCGCCGACAGGAAAGGCGATGCGGCCATCGGCGTCTCGACGCTGCCCGTGGTCTTTGGCGTCGATCGAACGCGCCGAATCCTCTACGCTCTCGACGGTCTCCTGATCGTCTTCCTTCTCGCGGCGTACCTCGAGGGGCTGCTCACGCTCACGCTCACGATCGCGGTGCTCGTCGGGCTCGGATACGCCCTCGTCGTCGCAGCGTTCGTGGGTCGAACGCGGCGACATCGCCGCCTCTCGATCGCGGGCGAGGCAAAACACCTCGTCGTGTTTGCCATCATCCTCGGACTCTCGGCCGCCGGGATCTGAGGCTCTCGTCCGAAATTTTTCTGGGTATATTCGTTCGGAAATCCCTCAAACAGGGATCATCACGGCATTCGGATCGTCGATCGAGGTTCGCTCGTTGCATCTGGGTGCTGACATATCTCCGATCCATAGAACGGTGCGGACGTTTGATATGGCGCCGGTGATACGTATACGGTATCGGTGTCCACGCTGAACCCCATCGTCTCCGTACTACTCGATCCGGTCGGCATCGTTCCGGCGCTGTTCGCCTCGATCGTGATCGGTTCGGCGGCTGCGATACTTGCCTGGCGACAGCGCCCCGAACCGGGAGCGACCCCGCTCGTCGCGATGCTCGTCGGACAGAGCTGGTGGTCCATCTGTATCCTCTTTAAACTGCAGGCGGCCACGGTAGATGAGAAGACGCTCTGGATGCAGCTCGGGTGGATAGGCGTCGTCACCATCCCCGTCGCGTGGGTGCTTTTCGCCTTTGAATACACCGGCCGGGACCGATATCTTCGGTCCCGGTACGTCATCAGTTTGTGTCTGATCCCGGCGGGGACCGTCCTTCTGGCGATGACGATCAACTATCACGACCTCATGTACATTCGAGCGCTCGGCGTCGGGCCGAACGGCGTGATGCGGTTCGAACAGGGGGGCACGTGGTACTGGGTGATCGCTGGCTACACCTACCTTCTCGGGATGGTCGGGGGGGTGCCGCTCATCAGGTTGCTCGCAAGCGACGCGGGTGCCTTCCGGGGACAAAGTGCCGCGCTCCTCGTCGCCCTCGTCGTTCCGTGGCTGACGAACGGGCTCTTTCTGGCCGGAATGCTTCCCACGTCCGGACTGGACCCGACTCCGGTGGCCTTCTCGGTTTCGGGATTCTTGTATCTGAACGCGATCACGCGGTTCCGGTTGCTCGGAACGAGCCCGGCGCCGAACAGGCGGGCACGCGAGATCCTCTTCGACAGGATGCAGGAGGGAGCGGTCGTGGTCGACCGCAACGACTACGTCGTCGATCTGAACGAGGGCTGTATCCGCATGCTCGGGGTGGACCCGGCGGAGGTTCTCGGAGAGCCCGCTTCGGAAGTGATCCCCGGATACGACCGGCTCCCGGAGGACGGGATGTTGGATGAGCATCTGACCGTCGGCGATGACGGGGGCGGACACCCCTACGATGTCGCAGTAACTGGCGTCCGTGACGTACGCGACCGGACTATCGGCCGCGTCATTACCTTCCACGATGTCGCCAAACACCTGCGTCAACAACAGCGACTCGAGGTGTTAAACCGGCTGTTGCGTCACAACATCCGGACGGAGACGAACCTCATCTACGGCTACGCCGACCAGTTTGAGGACGGTGAGGGGGCGGAGATGGTCAAACAGCGCGCGCTCCGCATCGAGGAGATCGCCCGGAAGGGACGGGAGGCCATCGAACTCTTCGAGACGAAAAGCGGTGAGCGTGACTCCCTCTCGCTAACTACTCTGCTTGAACGAACGATCGCCGACGTTCGCGAGGCTCATCCGGAGGTGGCGATCACGTTCGACCGGCCGGACGAGGACACCACCGTTGCCGGGATGCTCGCGCCCGTGTTCACGAACGCGATAGAGAACGCGGCCGAACATCACGAGGGGGAGGATCCCAACGTGTGGGTCGACGCCAGACGGGTCGATCGACATGCGATCGTCGAGATCACCGACGACGGCCCCGGAATCGACGAATACGAACTGGACGTCCTCGATCGAGGGACTGAGACCTCCTTACGCCACGGCAGCGGCATGGGACTGTGGATCATCAAGTGGGGCATGGAGATGATCGGCGGCAGCGTCAGATTCGCCTCACGGGACCCGATCGGAACCGTCGTGACCCTCGAGGTTCCGATCCGCTCCGAACGCCGCGAGTGAGCCACGCTACGGCTCAGATCGCTTTCGAACGCCGGGGGATCCGTCAGCCATTCTCGAACCGATCAGGAGTGGGTCCTCGAACCGATCAGGAGTGGGTCGACCACCGGTTCGATCGCCGACACGCTCACCGGTCCAGCTGCGTCGGATTTACTGCACCGGGGCCCTCACCGATATCGTACCCCCGCCGCACGGCGTCAGTCATCTCTCGAGTCGCGGTTTCGACTGCCGACCGGAGCGGTTCCCCTCGTGCGAGGCGTGCAGCGACGGCGCTCGAGAGTGTGCATCCGGAGCCGTGGGTCGCGGCCGTCTCGATCCGCGGCGATTCGATCCGGATCGGCTCGGGTTCGGTCGCGACTGCCAGCGTATCCACGATCCGGTCGCCGCCGAGATGGCCGCCCTTCACGAGTGCGGCGTCCGCTCCGGTTCCGAGGAGCTCCCGTGCGGCGGCCGCGGCCGACTCGACGTCCTCGACGTCGCGGCCGGTCAACACCGCCGCCTCGTCGGCGTTCGGGGTGACGAGCGTCGCCTCGGCGATCAACTCCTCGTACGCGTCCTCGGCTGCCGGCGAGAGCAGGCGGTCGCCCGTCGCCGCGACCATCACGGGATCGACGACGATCGGTCCTTCGTATCCGCGTAGACGGTCGGTGACGATCTCCACGATCTCCGCCGTCGCGAGCATCCCCGTCTTGATCGCGCCGACGTCGAAGTCGTCGAGGACGGCGTCGTACTGGCGTTTGACGTGGTCGGCCGCGAGCGGATTGACGTCACTCACTCCCTGGGTGTTCTGAGCGGTCGTCGCCGCAAGCACTGACGTCCCGTAGACGTCGTGGACGGTCATCGTCTTGAGATCGGCCTGGATCCCCGCCCCACCGCCGCTGTCGCTGCCGGCGATCGTGAGCGCGATCGGCGGCTCGATGGGATCGTAGGTGTCGGAGTCGGTCATGAACTGATGTATTCAGCCGTGGTATTAGGAATTGATGGTCAGCGAGCCTAGCGATCGGTCGCGGCAGAATCGGCGTCGGGGTCCGGTTCGACGTCCGGACCCTCGATCAGCCGTTCGAGGTGCTCGGGAGGAACCGCACCGCGGGCGGTGTGGTCGTCGTAGATCCACGTCGGAACGCCCGAGATACCGAACTCGCGGGCGTCGGAGAAGGCCTCGCGAAGGCGATCGGCCCATTCCTCGTCGTTCGTGGCGGACCGAACGGCACCGGAATCGAGTCCGACGTCGGCGGCCACGCCGGCGATGACGTCGCGATCGCCGATGTCCCGATCCGCTTTCCACAGGGCGTTGAGGAGCGCTTCATCGAACGCGCGCCATTTCGAGGGCTCGGTCTCGCGGACGTACAGCGAGGCCTGTTGGGTCGGCCAGGAGTCCACGTCGCGCCGTAGCGTCCGAGCCATCTCGGCGCCGTAGCGCTCCTGTAGCTTGCGGACGTTCGCTTCCGCCTGTTCGTAGTACTCGTCATCCTTGCCGTCCTCCACGTCCGATCGGATCTCCCCGTCCGGGCCGCGTTTGTGCCCCCGGAGGTCGAAGGGGCGCCACTCCAACTCGACGGACGATCCACGAGCCTCCTCGTAGCGATCCAGGGCCACGCGGCCGAGATAACAGAACGGACAGACGTAATCCGAGTACACGACGAGCGGCTGATCGGTCATGGCTGATGTAGGGCGTCAGGGGCCAAAAGCCCGGCGAGGCGTGGCTGTCGAGGTGTTTGACTGTTCGGGTGGCCGACAACTTTTGACTCGCCGTCCCCACGAGGTGGTATGAAGCGGTCGGTCATTGCGCTCATCATCCTCGTCGGTGTGGTCGCACTCGGGCTTGCGGCCTCGGGCGCGTTCACGGAGACGGCCGACGGTCCGGGGGCCGGGCCGATAGAGGAGCCGCCGACCGATGATCGATCGGTTCCGGAGGTGCAACTCCTGTCGATAGACGGCGCATACGCGTTGTGGCCCTACACGAGCAGCAGCGAATCGATCGAGGGACGGACGCTTGCGATCAACGTCGTCTTCGAGGACGATCCGGAGACCGTGTTTGCCGCCCTTCAGGCCGACTCGGAGGCGGACTGGACGGAGTCATCGGAGTCGGGGACGACCGGGTCGGACTCGAATGCGACGACTGATGGAATACACGCGAGCGAGGTCAACACGAGTGACGTCGATGCCGACTTCGTCGAGGAGGTCGTCACTACCGACTGGCAACGCGCACATGGGTCGACGCGATACGTCTACTTCGAGCGCGAGGACGGCGAGGGTGTCTGGGTGGACGAGACCTACCAGCTGCACGCCGGTACGTATCTCGGCACGCGGTATCACATCCGTGCCTACGGGTCGCCGGACGGGAGCTACACCGCGGTCCAGGCACACGGCGAGTATTACGACTGGTTCCGACTTCGCCACACCGTCACGGACGTCTCCGAGTCGGCACGAACGATCGAGGACGATTTCATCGGATCCGGTGCGGACGTCCGCCGCGAGTACCGGGGGATCGAGGGTGGGCGAAGCGATGGGTGGATCTCGGTGATCGAACTCGTGGCGTTCCTCCCGCTTGCCGCGGCGATCCTGCGACGGGAAACGCGGCGATCCATCTACGGGACGCTCTCCCGACTGCGGGCGGACGCGGTTCGGCATCGGGATGCCGTCCTTCTCGGCGTCGGACTTGCGGCGGTCTATCTCGGTGTTCGGGCGGCCGGGATCGCGTTTGAAACGGGACCGCTGGCGATTCCACCGAAACTCATCGCGGGACCGCTGTATCTCCTGATCGCGATCGGATTGCCGCTTTTGACCTGGCGTGTCGCCGCACGGTGTGATCGCGTCACCGCCTTCCTCGGCGCCGCCGTCGGCCTCGGCGGCGGATTCCTCATCGATTTCGCCACCCTTGGCGTGTCCGTTCCGCCCGATCTCATCGCCCACCGGATCGCCGTACTCGCCGCGATCGGGATCGTCGCCGCCGGTCGGGCAACTAACGACCGCTCGCCGCTCGCCGAAAACGGAACCGCGATCGTCGGGCTCGTCGCGTGGGCGTTAGTTCTCGCGTTGCCTCTCGCCGGTGTCGTGTGATTTTGTCCCCAACGAGAAGGGGTCACAATGGCGGCACGGAACGGAGGTAACCGCAGGACTGTTATACGTTCCACACCCAAGTTTCTTGGAAGAATGCATCGGGCAGTGACACGCCGACGTCTGCTCGTAGCGACGGCAGCTAGCATCGGCGTTTCCGGCTGCCTCGGGCGAACGAAGAACGTCGCGGGCCGCGAACAGCCGAGCCAGGTCATCATCCGGATCACGACGCGGCCGGCTGACAGCGACCCCCATGCGATCCGTATCGCGCGTCATCTGGCTGAACACCTCAAGGCAGCCGGCATCGAACCGCGCATGCGAACGGTCGACGAGACGGGACTCTACCGGGAGGTACTCATCAATCACGACTTCGACGTCTACGTTGGCCGATTCCCGAGGACACGTCCGTTCGACCCGGACGTCCTCTACCCGCTTTTACACTCCAGATTTACCGCCGAGCCAGGGTGGCAGAATCCGTTCGGCTTCACCGATCCCCACGTCGACGAGTTGCTGAACGAACAGCGGCGCACGTCCGGTGCCGACCGCGAGTCGATCGTCGAGGAGTTACAGGCCGAGATCGCCCTTCATCAGCCGTTTACGGTGATCGCGTTCCCCGACACCCTGACTGCCGTTCACGACGAGACGTTTATTGGATGGAACCGGAGATGGGCGATGGATCCACTCGGGCTGTTGATGCTTTCGACCGGCGATGTCGATCTCCAAAGCGACGGCGACGGCGAGGGGGGCGAGACAGGGGACGAAGAGGAGTCCGCACGGACGCTACGGCTCGTGACGACGGACGCTCGGCCGACGACGAACCTGAACCCGATCGCGCCGGAGTATCGTCGGCACGGAACGTTCACCGGATTGGTCTACGATCCGCTGATTCGGGAAACCGACGACGGACCGATCCCCTGGCTGGCACGCGAGTGGGATCGGATCGACGATCGAACGGTTCGGATCGGTCTCCGCACCGCGTCGTGGCACGACGGGGAGTCGATCTCGGCTTCCGACGTGGCATTCACCTACGCCTTCCTCGCGGATACTTCGCTTGGAAACGCAGAGATGTCGATCCCTGCCCCCCGATTTCGGGGACGATCGACCCTCGTTGAGAGCGCCGAGGCGATCGATGAGGAGACGGTCGAGATCGTGTTTACGGACGCGAATCCGGACGTCCAACTGCGTGGATTGACCGTTCCGATCCTGCCCGAGCACGTCTGGGAGTCACGGACCGATCTCGTCTCGCTTCCGGGGGGGATCGAACTCAACGAGGAGACGACGGATGCACAGGTGTGGGAGAATCCCGAGCCGATCGGGTCGGGGGCGCTGCGGTTTCGCGAACGGGACCCCGACGAGCGGGTCGTCTTCGAGCGCTACGAGGACCATCCGATCGTCACGCAGTCGGAGACCTTTCCGGAGTGGCTCCGCGAAAAACCGGCGTTCGACGAACTCGAGTTGTCCGTCGTTCCCTCGGACATCGTCGGAGTCCAGCGGGTCGGGGAGGATCTCGCGGACGCGACCACCTCCAGTCTTGGGCCGAACGCGGTTCCCCGGATCGGACGTGAAGCGCGCGCACGGCTCGTGAGCACCCAATCAGCGGCGTTCTACCATATCGGATTCAATACGCGAAACGAGCCGCTCTCGAACCCGAACGTCCGGGAAACGATCGCCCGACTCATCGATAAGGAGTGGCTCGTTCGGTCGGCCTTTCAGGGCTATGCGCGTCCGGCGTCGTCGCCGCTCGCGCTCTCGGAACGCTGGCTTTCCGAGGACCTGCGGTGGGTCGACCGCGACCCCGCGACGCCGTTTTTCGGGTCCGACGGCGAACTGGATACGGAGACGGCACGGGAAGCGATCCAGGAGATCGGATACCGATACGACGACGAGAACAACCTCCTCGTCCGTGAGGGGTGATCACGGTCCGTGATCGTTCTCCTCTCGGTTCTTGCGTACCTGTTCGTCGTGGTTGCGTCGATGTGTCTCGTTGCCGCCGTTGCGATCCTCGGTCAGGGGGGGCTGTATCGACTTCGGGCGAACCTCCGATCGTATCTGTGGGCGACCCGAAAACAGATCGCGATCCTCCTCGCAGTGCTGCTCATCAGCGCGCTCGGGCGGGGTGGACTGCAGGTCATCTCGGAGGTGTATGGGTGGCATGCGACCGGGACGATATTCGCGATCGAGGGGACCTTCGTCGCGTGGGTACAGGGCACGCTCCTGTCGCCGATCGCGACCGTCTACTTCTCGTGGATATACATCTATGCGTACGTCTTTTTGCTCGTCTTCCCGTTTTTGGTCTACGGCGCACTGTCGACCCCGAGGACGCTCAAGCGATTGATCGTCGCCTACGCGCTCAACTACGCGGTCGGCCTCGTCATCTACACGATGGTCTTCGCACACGGTCCGCGAAACGTCGACGTCGTGACGTCGCTGCTTTTCACGTATAACCCGGGTTTCCAGGAGCTCGCAGCACAGGTCAACGAAAACGCCAACGTCTTTCCGTCGTTGCACACTTCCCTGTCGATGACCGTGGCGACCTTCGCGTATCTGACTCGCGATGAGTACCCCGTCTGGACCGTTCTGTCGGCGTGGATCGCCGCCTCCGTGATGCTCGCGACGATGTATCTCGGCATCCACTGGCTGATCGACGTTCTCGGCGGGATCGTCCTCGCGCTCGGGTGTGTGTCGGCATCCCGTCGGATCGTCGCTCCCGATCCGGGTGCGAGGGCGAAACGGTGAGACGGGAGACTCCGACACCTCGGCGATCGGTCAGGCCAAGAAGACGTGTCGGGGACGATCCGCAAGGACCTCCCGGCCGAACTGGACGGTCTCGCGGAACGCATCCGATCGGAAGAACTCCATCGCATCCGCCTGCGAGCGCCACTGGCTGGCGATGAACGTGTCGTTTTCGTCCTCGTGGTTAACCATCAGATCGGTGTCGCCGTGGCCGTCCATCTCCGCGAGCAGGTCGGCCACCTCGTCGAACTTCTCGATGAACTCCTCGCGATGATCGGGTTCGACGGTGTAGAACATCCCCATCGTCCCGAACCCTGACTCCTCGCCGGCACGTTCGACGATCTCGGGAAGCTCCGAGAGGAAGCCGGCCGCCGTCTCGGCGGCCGAGGCCGTCTCCCAGATGGAGACGACTGCTGACCGGTCGCGTCCCCGCGCCTCGTAGACGGCCGTCTTCACGTGCGTGCCGTAGTGGTCGAAATTGCTTCGGAGACTCTCCACCTCCTCGAAGAGTTCCTCAAGGTCCGCCTCGCTGTACAGCACCGTGGCGTAGACGTCCTCCCCGTGCGGTTTGCCCGCATAGATGTCGAGGTCCTCGAGTTCGCCGCGGATCGCGTCCTCGTCGACGTCCTCGTCCGTGGTCTCGCCACCGGATTCGATCGATCCATGGCCGTCCTCGTGTGCGTGGTGTGGCTCGGACTCGGCGTGTTGACCTGCGTCCTCGCCGGCGTGGTGGTGTGACTCGTCGGCGTGGGGATGTGATCCATCGTCCGCTCCGTGATCGCTCGTCGGCACCTTCGCGCCCGCGAGGTACGCGTCCAGGTCCGTGGGCGGGAACCGGCGACCGACGTAGAACTCGCCAAACTCGCCGTACCGCGATGAGGCGGGATCGAATCGCATCTCGTAGACGATGTCCTTGAGATCCGTCGGGTCGGCTCCAAAGAGCGTGACGCCCCACTCGTGGTCGTCGAATCCGACCGAGGAGGCGATCACCTGTTTGATCCGACCGGCGTACTCGCGACCGACGTCGCCGTGGTCGGACATCAACTCGGCACGCTCCTCGAAGGAGAGGTCATACCAGTTGTACTCCTCGCCGCGACGCTTGCTCATCGGGTAAAACGAGACGTACTCGTCGTCGGGGATATCCGGTTTCAACTTCCCCTCGATGTAGCGGCGTAACCCCTCATCGACCGCCTCCTCGTTCCCCTCGAAGTAGTCATCGGAGACGTACCCGGAGACTTCGGTGACGGAGACGTAGGAGGTTTCCTGCTCGGTGAACGCGGCGAAGGCGGTGTCCTCGAACCGGCGTTCGATCGCCGAGAGATCGTCGAGTTCCGGCCGGAAGTGGACGAAAAGCAGGTCGGATTTGTGCCCGAGGATCGAAAAGACCGCGGAGTCGCCGGCGTCCGCGTCGGTGACGGACTCGCGGTGGGACAGAAACTGCGTTCCCTCCTCGATCGCCTGCTCGCGTTTGCGTTCGGGTGCCGCCCGCCAGGCGTCCCAGTCGACTGACCGGAAGTCGTGGAGGGCGAACCATCCTTCGTCGGTTTGTGGCGCCTCGACCATACCCGTCTTTCACGTCCCGGGACTTAGGGGTTTGCGAGTCGCGTCGACGCCCGACCGGTCGGTTCCGACGTTCCCAACGCGCAGTTTAAAAGTCACCGACGTCTACAACTGGTATGTTTGAGAATCGGCCGAACCGCGACGCGGAGGTCGTTCTCGTCGGCCGATCCAACGTCGGGAAGTCCACCCTGATGCGCGAGCTAACGGGCCACGACGTCACCACCGGCTCGAAACCGGGCGTGACACGCCAGCCGAACCACTTCGATTGGGCGGCCCAGGACTTCATGTTCACCGATCTCCCTGGATTCGGGTTCATGTCGGGCGTCGAGGACGAGCGTCGCGACCGGATACAGACGGACATCGTCGGCTACCTCGAGGAGCATTCGGACCGGATACTCGCGGGCGTGCTCGTGGTGGACGGCAAGAGCGCGGTGGAGATCATCGACCGACACGCCGACCGCGGCGAGATTCCTCACGACGTCGAGATGTTCGGGTTCCTGCGCGAGGTCGGGATCGAACCCATCGTCGCCGTCAACAAGATGGACAAGGTCGACGACAAAGACGAGCGGCTGAATGCGCTCTGCGACCGGCTCGGACTCTACCCGCCGTGGCAACAGTGGCGCGAGGAGACGGTCGCACCGATCTGCGCGAAACGCGGATCGATCGAGCCGCTTTTGGCGGCTCTGCGAACCCGATTCCACGAGGAGAAACGTGACGACCTGCTCGGGTTCGTGACCTGATCGGTCACGGTCGTTCGAACGGTACTGCGACGTGAGTAGTGCGGGGCTCTCGCATCGAATTCACCTCCCCGCCCTGCCTGCCGCCGTTCCGTCGTCGAGATCCGTGATCGATCGACCGCTCCCGCGGACGGGTTGGCTCACTGATCGACGAGTTCCACGTCAGTGATCTCGAAGCGAGCACCGCCGGCGTCGCTTTCGGTCACGGTCACCGTCCACCCATGTGCCTCGGCGATCTTCTGAACGATCGAGAGTCCAAGGCCGGTCCCGTCCTCCCGTGACGTATATCCGGAGGCGAACACCTCATCACGTTTCTCCTCGGGGATCCCCGGTCCATCGTCAGCGACGTAGAACCCCTCCGGAAGGTCGCCGACCGTGATCGTGACGGACTCGCGATCGTGTTCATTCCCGACGTCCTCGTGAGGGCTGGTCGACCCGTGTTCGACCGCGTTTCGGATCAGGTTCCCCAACAGCCGTCGAAGCCGGCTTTCGTCGCCGCAAATCACGTGGGTCGTCTCGAGATCGAGGTTCGCGTTCCGCGTCTCGGTGTTCTCCCAGGTCCGACGGACGCATTCGTCAAGGTCGAGCGACGTCGTCTCGTCGACCCCGTTTCCCTGTCGCGCCAGCATCAGGACGTCGTCGATCAATTCCTCCATGCGGCTGTGAGCGGCCGCGATGGCGTCGATATGATCGGCTTCACGATCGGACGTCTCGTCTTCACGTTCGGCAGTCAGCAGTTCGAGGTGTCCCTCGGCCACGTTCAAGGGGTTTCGGAGGTCGTGGCTCAGGACGTCCGCGAACTCCTGGAGCCGTTCGTTCTGCCGTTTCAACAGATCCTCCGTCCGTTTTCTGACCACCTGTCCGGCCACGCTTTCGACGACGTCGGAGACGTTCTCGATCAGTTTCTCGTCGTGGTCACGGCGGTCACGCAGGAAGAAGGTCAAGACGGCGACGACGCCCTCCTCGGTCGCGAGTGGCACGCCGAATCCGGCACGGAGACCCACGGCCGCCGCCAACTCCTTGCGGTGAAACACCCCCGTCGGCTCCCGTGAGACGTCGGGGATCCACTCGTTCGATTTCGACGCGTGGACCCTTCCCGGGAGTCCCTCCCCGGGAGGAAACGTCATCGACTGGCTCTCGGCCACGAACCGTCGGCATTCGTCAACGTCACTGTAGCCGACGGCGTATTCGAGCACCTCCGTCTCGTCCGCCGGGACCCACGCTTCACCACAGGTCCATTCGGTGAACTCACAGATCGTCTCAAGCATTCGCTCGAGGCTGGCCGGAAACGTCTCCGCGTCCCGGATCGCGCGGCTGACCTCGATCAGTAGCCGTCGCCGCTCCTCGGCTCGCTTGCGGTCGGTGATGTCGGTATAGGTCCCAAGCGCCTCGTTCCCATTGGTCCCGAACGGCGTCGCCTCCAGCAGAAACGTCCGTTCCTCGCCGTGAGCCGTCTCACGGGTCACCTCGTGACGAACCGGATCGCCGCGTCGAAGCATCTCGTTGATCTTTCGGGATTGATTCGATTCGTCATCCGTGACGATGTACTCGTCGAGCGAGTTCCCGATCAGCCCTCGTCTCGAGCCGCCGAACGTCTCGACGAATGCCTCGTTGACGCGCTTTATCACTGCATCGGTCCCATCGAAGTTCACGAGCACCAGCGGCGCCGGAACCGCATTCAGGAGCGCGGCGAAGCGATCCCGTTCGGATTCCAGTTTCTCCTGGTACTCGCGAAGCTCCGTGATGTCCTCGTTGACGGCGACGAACTGGACGATCTCGCCGGACTCGTCCGTGATCGGAGAGATCGTCTGTTTCACGGCGTATCGTTCGCCGTTCTTGCGTTCGTTGATGATCTCTCCTTCCCACACGTTGCCATCGAGAATGGTTTCCCACAGTTCGGCATAAAACGCCTCGTCGTGGACCCCCGACTGCAGGATGCTGGCGTTGCGCCCGACGGCCTCCTCCTCGTCGTAGCCCGTCTGCTCCTCGAAGGCCGGGTTCACGTACACGATCGTCCCATCCGGGGCCGTACAGTAGATCGAATGTCCTGCGTTCTCGACGAGCGCCCAGAACGACCGGGGATCGACGTTCATCGGCGGCTTCTCGGGAAACTCTTCACCAACCATCGATGGTGATTCCTTTCCCGTCATGTATTTAAATTGTCTGGTGACTCGTTCGTCGACGTCGATCCATCGAGGACGCGACTTTTTACTGGAGGGCGCGAGAATACCATGTATGGGAATCCTCTCACGCGCCTCCTACGTCATCCGTTCGAAGGTTAACTCGATCCTCAACCGGGCGGAGGATCCGACGGAAACGCTCGATTACTCCTATGAACAGATGCGCGATGAACTACAGGACGTCAAACAGGGAATCGCCGACCTGACGACACAGAAGAAACGGCTGGAGATCCAGAAACGACGCCTCGAGGAGAACGTCGAAAAACACAACCGGCAGGCACGCGAGGCCGTCCAGCAGGACCGCGACGATCTTGCGCGAAAGGCCCTCGAGAAGAAGAACTCGAAGATGCAGCAGATCGAGGATCTTGAGGGACAGATCGCCGAACTCGAGAGCACCCAGGAAAATCTCGTCGAGAAGAAAAACGAACTCCAGGGCCGGATCGAGGAGTTCCGAACGAAAAAGGAGACCATGAAGGCGCGGTACGAGGCAGCCGAGGCCTCCACCCGCGTCTCGGAGGCGGTGACGGGCGTCGGCGACGAGATGGAGGACGTGGGACGTGCGATCGAGCGCGCGGAGGACCGGACCGACGAGATGGAGGCTCGATCACAGGCGATGGACGAACTACAGGACACGGGCGCCTTCGAGGACGCGCTCTCCGACACGGACAGCATCGATCGCGAACTCGACGAACTCTCGGCGGACCGCGAGGTCGAGGCCGAACTCGAGACGCTCAAATCCGACGCTGGAGGGGAATCCGAGTCGGCCGTGGAAGACGAGGACGTCGAAAACGAACTCTCCGACATCGAGGCGGAACTCGACGGCACGGAGTCGGGAACGGACACGACGATCGATGTCGAGGGCAAGGAGGCGGCCCGCGAGGCGGACGCGGAAGTTGAATCCGAGTCGGACGTCGACGTGGAGTCGGACGCCGACGAGCGATCGAAGTAAGCCTTCCCCAGGTCGGTCTACCCCTTTCCCAGATCGGTCACTCGCGAACGCCGGTTCCGGGACGGTCCTGTGTTTCGAGGTGGACGCGTCCCTCCGTCAGGTCGATCCCCTCGAAGGGGTCCCCCGAGACGAGTAGAGATCCGTCGAGATCCGCGTAAGTACACCGTGGCGCGAGTTGGGCCGCGGCCGCGATCGACGCGTTCGACTCGATCATACAGCCGATCATCACCTCGAGACCGTGGGCGTGAGCGGTCGCGATCATCCGGCGGGCCTCCCGGAGACCGCCTGCCTTCATCAGTTTTAGATTCGCGATGTCGCATCGGTCCGCGATCCGTGGGACGTCCGCAACCGTGACACACGATTCGTCGGCAGCGATCGGAAGCGCCGACCGTTCGTAGACGAAGCGCAGTCCCTCGGGATTTTCGGCCGGCACCGGTTGTTCGAGAAACTCGACGCCGAGATCCGCCAGCCACTGGCTTTTTCGAACCGCCTCCTTCGGGGTCCAAGCCTCGTTCGCGTCGACGCGGATCGTCGCCTCCGGCGCGGCCGACCGAACCGCTTCAAGCCGCTCGCGGTCCCGGTCGGTTCCGAGTTTGACCTTCAGGATCGGATATCCGGACTCGACGGCATTACGAGCTCTATCGGCCATTTCATCCGGGTCATCGAGCCCGACCGTGTAGGACGTCCGCGGCGTCGCCGCAGGGTCGAGCCCCCACAGCCGGTGGAGCGGAACGCCGAGTCGCTTCGCGACCAGATCGTGGAGGGCGATCGATACTGCCGCTCGCGCTGCGGGATTGTCACGAACGGCATCTCTCATTCGCCGTTCGATCGCTGACAGGGCGTGTGGATCCCCAACGTCCTCGACGATCGAGAGCAGTTCCGGAAGAACCGCCTCCACCGTCGCCGCCGTTTCGCCGTAGCGTTCGGCAGGCGACGCCGCGCCGATCCCGGCCATGCCTCCTTCATCGACGACGCGGACGATCACGTTCTCCGCCGTCGTTTCGGTCCCCCGGGCGATCGTGAACGGACGATCGAGATCGAGCGTGATCCGCTCGACGGCGGTCTCGAGGCTCATTCCGGAGGGACCTCCGAGACGATCGCTTCGACGATCGGGTCCGCGCCGAAGCGAACCGGATCGGTCGTCGGAGCGTGGAGATCGTCGCCGAGAGCGGAGACGGCCTTGCGAGCACGGTCGTCGTCCTCGATGGTTCTCGTGTTGAGCGCGCCGGCGACGATCGAGCAGTCGTGGACGGCCGACCCGAGGGATTCGTAGAGATCGACGTACTCGTCGATCGGCGGGAGTTCGAAGCGCTCGTAGCCGTGGATGACGTCGCGGCCCGCCTCGTCACACAACACGAGCGCGTCGGGCATGGCTCCGTGGAGGATTCCACAGGTCACCGGCGAGTAGGCGGGGTGGACGATGCTTCCTTGCCCTTCCACGACGAGAAGGTCGTGCTCGTCGCCGCGCTCCATGACCATCTCCTCAACGGCGCCGGCCGCGAAGTCGGCCACTACCCGGTCGATCGGATTCCCCCATCCCTCGATCAGAATCCCCGTCTGTCCGGTCGGGACGACCGCGGCATCGATCCCGCGCTCCCGGGCCACTTCGACGATCTCCATCGTCGTCGTCATCTTGCCGACCGAACAGTCGGTGCCGACGGTACAGACCACGGTCGCATCGACGTCGCCGGCCGCTCCGTCGGCGACGCCGATCCCTTCGTGCGGGTCGCGGACGTCGTACAGATCCACCCCGCTTTCGGCGGCGAGCCGGGCGAACTCCTCGTCGTCGTTCAGGAAGTAATGGAGTCCGGCCACGACGTCACAGCCGGCTTCGATGGCCGCACGGACGTCCGGCCGCCAGGACTCCTCGAAGCCGCCGCCGATGGGGGCGATCCCGACGAGCAGCGCGTCGATCCCGCTGCCTCCGTCGCCTTTCCTCCCGTCTTCCCCGCTGGCCATCTCCAGTGCCTCCGGAAACGACTCCACGATCGGCGCGTCGTCGATTCTTGCCGCGTCGGTTTCGGTGAGGTGATCGTGGACCCGACTGCCGGCGGTCTCCCGATCGAGAACGGCGGCGACTTCCGTATCGCCGTACCGCATCACTCCGATCGCGGTCTTGGCACGCTCCGGAAACCGTCCGTGGGCGAGAATGGCGATCCGTTCGTGTTTCATATCGGAACACCGCAACCAATCCATAAAAAACGGAGGGGGCCGACCGGATCGCCCCGGCCGATCCTTCGACGACGGTTAATACAGGAGGTCGTCGTCGTTGGTGATCATGTACACTGCTCGCGCCGCGATGTTGACGGCATGATCGCCGACACGTTCGAGATCCCGGATCGTGAGAAGCAGTCGCGAAACGTCGCGCATGGTCGCCTGTACGTTCCCCTCGTCCAGTTCCTCCGTCTGGATCAGATCGCGAACGACGGCCTCGCTTGCGCTCTCACACAACTCGTCGACCTTGTCGTCCCTTTCTGCGACCTCGTAGCCGAGATCGGCGTTTTCGGTATGATACGCGTCCATCGATATTTCGAGCATATCCAAAGTCTCATCGCCGATCAGCTGAATGTCGACGTCGGGAAAGACCTCCTGATGGGCCTCGCCGGCGTACTCCCCGAGGTTCGTCGCCAGATCGGCGATCCGTTCGAGATCGGTGATGATCTTGAAGGAGGCGGCGATGAATCGGAGGTCGCCGGCGACGGGCTGTTGGAGTGCAATGAGATCGATACAGTCCTGCTCCAACTCGAGGTACATCTCGTTGATCTCCGCGTCGCCGGTTATCACCTCCTCGCCCAGTTCCGCGTCCTGTTGTTCCAAGGCATCGAGCGCCATTCGCAGGCGCTCCGCAACGACCTCACTCATGTAGAGGACGTCGTCGCGCAGTTCGTCGAGTTGGGTCTGGTATTGCTTTCGTACCATGGTTGGATCGGCCGTCCGGCCGCGAATGCGTCGTGTCGTGTTCGATGGGCGTCACGTCGTGTTCGATCGTCGCTCGTCTCTATCGCTTCCAGTCAAATCGGCGGGGATACTTAAACGTGGGTTCGCGTCACCGCTTCGAGGACGATCCGTTCTCCATCCGAGTCGAAACGATCCATGATCGTCGAGTCAGTCGGTCGTTCGGCGGGCCGCTAGTCGGTCGTTCATCGTGGCTCACCCGAACTTGCCGGTGATGTAGTCCTCGACTCGCTGGTTCTCGGGATTCTCGAAGATCCGGTTCGTATCGCCGAACTCGACGAGCTGGCCGCCGGTGAGAAACACGGCGGTCTTATCGGAGATCCGTGCCGCCTGCTGCATGTTGTGGGTCACGATGATCACCGTATACTCCTCGGAGAGGTCGGCGATCAGGTCCTCGACCTTCGCGGTCGCAACCGGATCGAGCGCCGAGGCCGGCTCGTCCATCAGGACGACTTCCGGATCGGGGGCGATCGCCCGGGCGATACAGAGCCGCTGTTGTTGCCCTCCCGACAGATCGAGTCCGGAGCTATCGAGTTGGTGTTTCACCTCGTCCCACAGTGCGGCGTTCTTGAGTGCTTCCTCGACACGAGCATCCACGTCGCCGTCGTATCCCTGTATGTTTAGCCCGTAGGCGACGTTGTCGTGGATCGACTTCGGGAAGGGGTTCGGCTTCTGGAACACCATGCCGATCCGTCGGCGGAGCGCGACCGCGTCAACGTCCTCCTCGTATACGTCCTTGCCGCGGTATAGGAGACTCCCCTCGACACGCGCGGCGTCGATCATGTCGTTCATCCGGTTGATACACCTGAGGAACGTCGACTTTCCACAACCCGATGGACCGATGATCGCCGTGACCTCCCGTTCGGGGATCCCCATCGTCACCGGCTGGAGTGCCTCCTCGTTGCCGTAGTGAACGGAGAGCCCTTCCGCGCGGATGACCGCGCGCGATTCGGGGATATCCTGGATCGATGGCGTGAGATCCATCGTGTCCCCGGGAGCCACGGACCCGTCATCCGTTCCGGAGCGATCCCCAACCGTAGATCCAGTCGTCGTCCCCGTGGTCGAAATGGGATCGGCTTTCGAGCCGTTGATCCTGTCGCCCTTGTCGGATTCGCTCTCGTCGGACTCGGTGTCGTGAATGTGATGACTGTCGCTCATGGATGTTGGTTCACGCGGTGGCCCGCTCTCCGATCGTCGCGGCCGGCTGCGACCCGCGGGGTGACTGCCGATCGCGTCTCGACGCAGGACTCGTCTTCCTCCATCGATTGATACACGGTCCCCGTGCCCATAAATATTCTACTATAACGACTATATATCTCTATGTTTGTGAACGTCTACTCCCGTAGATATGACGGGGAATGGCCAACAGATACTGGATATTCGTCGTTCTCCCCGCCGATATCTGCGGATCTGCTCGCTAAATATATACTCAGACAACTTTATAAATAGTCTCGATAACGATCGGGTATGGAGACTCGAAAGGTCCAGGTCACGGGCGGATCAACGTATACGGTCTCGATTCCCAAGACGTGGGCGAACGAAAACGACGTCGAGGCAGGCAGTGAAGTCGAGTTCTATCCCGACGGCGACTCGTTGCTACTCACGCCGAGCTCCGTGACCGAGCGGACCGAGGGCACGCTCGACATCACCGATCTGGAGGCACGCGAACTCACACGCGCGGTGATGACGATGTACGTGAGCGGGTTCGACGTCATCGCTCTGGAGGGGTCACAGATCACGACCGAACAGCGCTCGACCATCCGGGAGGCCACACAGAGTCTCGTCGGTCTCGAGGTCTTAGAGGAGACGCGCGACCGGGTCGTGGTTCGTGACCTCCTCGACTCCTCGGAGCTTTCGATCCACAACGCAGTCACGCGGATGCGGCTCATCTCGACGTCGATGCTCGAGGATGCGCTCTCGGCGCTCCACGATCTCGACGACGATCTCGCACGCGACGTCATTCAGCGTGATGACGACCTCGATCGTCTCTGGATGGTTGTCTCCCGGATCTTCCGGGCGACGCTTCGAACCCCGAAGGCGGCCGAGGAACTCGGACTCCCCCGGGAGGTCTGTTTCGATTACCACTCCAGCGCGCGCCAACTCGAGCGGATCGGCGATCACGCGACGAAAATCGCCCATCTCACGCTCAACATCGAGGATCCGCTCCCGGAGGAGGTCTTGGACGCGATCGACGACCTCCACGAGGACGCCGAGGACGTCATCGACACCGCGATGGATGCCCTCTTTGAATCCGACAGCGATGTCGCGACCCGGATGGCCAACGACGCACGGGAGAACGTCCGTGACATCGACGATCGGGTTCGCGAGATCGACGAACTGCTCCGTGGTCTGGATCCGACGCGGGCACAACTGCTCGGGCTCGTCGTCGACTCCGTGCTCCGGAGCGCCGATTACGGGGGCAACGTCGCAGAGACCGCTCTCCAGAAGGCCGCGCCCACACCGACGCCCTGAGAGGCGATCCGGTCGAGATCGACGGCGGACTCGGTGCGACTGGCGATCGGACACCACGGATGACACTCGAACGAAAGACCGTTCCGGCTCGCCCTCGAACGATCGCTAACCGATGGGATTCGTGAACGAACTCGTGGACGACGTCGTTGGACTCGTTCGGGACCCGACCGACGAACAGAAGGCCATCGTGGCCGCGATTCTGACGATCATCGTGGTCGACCGATACGCGTGGTACCACGACATCCCGTTCGTCGTGCAGTCGACGGCCGCGGTCGGTGCCGGCTTCATCGTCTTCTTCATCGTTAGCTATCTGTTAACTGGCCATCCGGTTCCGCCCGATTCGGACGACGAGGAGTGAATTACGGAAAATCGCGCGGACGGTTCGATCGATTGGGCCAACGAAGCGTGCGTTTCGAGCGCCTTCGGCGCGTTCCAAACCGTTTATACCCGCTGCGTGGAAATCCAGGAGTATGCCGAGAGAGCAAAAGCAGGTTCGTGAACTGCAGGAGGGCAGCTACGTGATGATGGACGGCGTCCCGTGTAAGATCAACCACTACAGCACCGCCAAACCCGGCAAACACGGCAGCGCCAAGGCCCGGATCGAGGGGAAGGGCGTCTTCGACGACAGAAAGCGGTCGCTCTCCCAGCCAGTCGACGCGAAGGTGTGGGTCCCGATAATCGAACGCAAACAGGGGCAGGTCGTTTCCGTCTCCGGCAACGACGCCCAGGTGATGGATCTCGACACCTACGAGACGTTCACGATGCGTATTCCCGAGGACGAGGATCTGAGCTCCGACGACGAGATCGAATACCTCGAGTACGAAGGACAACGCAAGATCGTCGGATAATCGAGATGTTCCCCGGAGCGACGACCGATCGCGAGGCTGCCTCCTACGTGGTCGTCGGCGCTCCGCTCGACGCCACGACCACCTTTCAGCCGGGTGCCCGGTTCGGACCGGACCGGATCCGGCGCTTCTCGGAGACCTACGACGACTACGATCACAGAACGGCCAGTCACTTCACCGATCTCGGCGTCCACGACGCCGGCGACGTGCATCCCTGGGACGACGTCCGCGAGTACCTCGATCATCTCGCTGCGGAGCTTCGAAGCGTCGTTTTCGACGACGCCGTTCCCGTGACGATCGGCGGCGAACACACCGTGACCTACGCCGGGATCGAGGCGGTCGATCCCGATGTCCTCGTCGTCCTTGACGCACACCTCGATCTCCGGGAGTCCTACGGCGGGAATCCCTGGAACCACGCCTGTGTCACACGCAGGGCCCTCGACGTCGTCGATCACGCCTACGTGATCGGGGCACGAACGGGCTCCCCCGAGGAGTGGGAGCGCTCGGAGGCCGAGGACGTCACGGTCGTTCCGCCGGCCGACGCCGATGAGTGGGCGCGTTCGATCCATGACCGCGACGCGTTCGGGGACGACTCGGTGTACCTGTCGGTCGACATTGACGGTGCGGACCCGGCGTACGCCCCCGGAACCGGAACCATGGAACCGTTCGGCCTCTCCGCACGGGTGATGCGCGAGATCGTCCAGGGCGTGGCTCCTCACGCCGTGGGATTCGATGTCGTCGAGGTGAACGACCGCGATGACGGTCAGGCTGCGGCTCTGGGCGGCAAGCTCCTCCGCGAGTTCGTGTACGCGAACGCGGCGGATCGGTGACGTTCAGGAAGGCCGACGCCGGACGATTCTACGGAATACGACGTGGCTCACTGTTCCGGTGCGGGCGGCATCCGGCGTTTGTGCGCGCTCGATTCGTGGAGATCGACGACTGCGTCGATCTGTTCGGGCTCGACGTCGAATTCTCGAACCGTCGCCGCCTTCGAGAGCGGGCCGTGGACGTGGACGGCGAGGATCGCATCCAGGGTGTCGTAGTCGACGCCCATCTCCCCCTCGTCGGTCTGGCCGGTCCACATTCCGGCGGTCGGCGTCTGCATCACCAGATCGTGGGGAACCCCGACGTGGGCGGCCAACTGACGAACCTGCATCTTGTACAGGTTCCCGATCGGATTGCAGTCGACCGCCTGATCGCCATATTTCGTAAAGTAGCCGGTCGCTGCCTCCGATCGGTTCCCCGTTCCGAGCACGATTCGATCCTCGGCGTTCGCGATGAAGTAGTTGAGCACGGCTCGCGTACGGACGTAGACGTTCCCTTTCGCCGTGATGTCCTCGGCGGCCTCGGGATAGCGATCGAAGATCGTCTCGGCGATCGGATCGATCTCCACGATATCATAGTCGATGTTCAACTCCTCAGCAACGCGTTCGGCGTCGCTCATGGTCTCCGGATCGTTGACCGAGGCAGGCATCGTGATCCCGTGCAGGCCGTCCTCGCCGAGCGCCTCGACCGCGAGGTACGCGGTGAGCGTCGAGTCGATCCCGCCGGAAAGCCCCAAGACGGCCCCGTCGGCGCCGGCCATTTCGATCGTTTCCGCGATGAATGAGATGATTCGATCGCGAGTCGCCTCGAGTTCCGCCTCCGAGAATCGAAGATCGAGCGGTGGATCCTCGCTCAACAGCACGGATCCCTCCGAGTGGTGCGTCATCGCCTCCGCGTTGGTTCGCCGCCGCCTAATAGACTACCGATCGCGTGAAAACCTGAACGCACGTACGGTTTCCTCAGAGACGACGGTCGATCCGTTCAGGTGTCTCCGAGGTGCCCCTCCTCCTTGGCGAGCAGGAGCCCTTCAAGTGTCGCGTCGTTACAGGAGGGCCGTCTGGCGACCGAGAGCGCGTCGGTTGCACTCACCGCACGTGGTTCGAGGAACTCGTTGGAATCGAGTGTCCGTTCGACGGGGTCGAGTTCCTCGGCGAGGACGTATCCCCGGCGGTGCCGGAGCACGCCGGTCGAACACCACACCTCCTGGAGTAGGGTGGTACTCGAGGGGGCGAATCCGGTCTCCTCGGCGAGTTCGCGTTCGGCGGCTGCGGTGTAGGACTCGCCGGACTCGACGATCCCCGCCGGCAGTTCCAGTTGCGTCTGCCGGATCGTTGGACGGTATTGTTCGACGAACAGGACGTCGTCCTCGGCGATCGCAACGATCACCGTGGCTGGTGGAAGCTCCGCCCAGTAGTAGTCCTTCTCGGTGCCGTCGGGCTGTTCGACCCGGTCGTATCCGGCGGTGAGCCAGCCGGTCTCGTATTCGATCTCGACCTCACGGACCGGCCACTCCGGTTCGCCCGGAAGCGAGTGGAGTCGGCCGTCCGCGAAGGCGTCGTGCTCCCGGAGGTCGGTGGCCGGTTCATGTGCGATCGGCCGATCGTCGTTCATGTGTCCTCCCTACTGACCTCGACGTAATAGCGTTCGCCCTCGTGGCTCACCAGCACTCGCCCGTCCTCGCGGACGGCCTCCGAACTCCGCTGACTGAGGGCATCAACCTCGTCGAACGGCGTGTGAGTGAACTGTTCTTTAATCCCGAACGGTCCCTTTCGGTAGCCCGCCGAGCGACCGTCATCGGCCTCGATCGCGGCCGTGAGATACGGATATCGCCGCTCGGTCACGCCCGTGACGTTGATCGCGGCTCCCTCGTCGGTCGTCGCCTCCGCAGTGAGGTGGTAGGGCTCGCCGGTACCGAGGTAACTCGGAAGCGCACCGAGCGCGAGCAACGCGATCGTGACGACCGCGATCGCGACGAGGAGGGTTCGCATGACGGGGCGCATATCTGCGGTAGATCCTCGCCGTGAATACGGGTTTCGGAGACGGTTCGGGCCCGGGATCGAGACCGCCGAGGGTTTTTGTCGATCGACCGCCGGTCTCCGATATGAACGGCCGGGTCGATCGCTCCGACCGGTTCGCCTCGGAGTTCGACTTCGAGCTGGCGCTTTGTGCCGCTCTCGAACGGGAGGACCGCGTCGTCTCCCGCCAGCTCGGCGGAGCGGTGGCGACTCCCGGTGCCCGGATCGTCGACGTTTGCGTGCTCGAACCCGGCTCCGGTTTCGATGCTCGGGCGTCGATCGCGGCCGATTCGATTCCGGCGGCCGCCATCGAGGCATCGGTCGGTCCTGGAACCGCCGTCCCGATAGCTGACGCGTTCGATCTCCCGCCCGATCGCGCCGCTTCCGTCGTGGATCGTGCCGTCGAGGCCGGCTATCTGGAACGCCAGCGACGGGGTGGTCGCGACCTGGTCCGTGCGACTGCACGGTATCCCGACGGCTGGTTCGACCGGCTCGTCGCCATCGAGAACAAGCCGGATCTCGACCGGCCGGGCGATCTGCGCTCACAGCTCCGGTTCGACGTCGAACTCGGACTCTTCGAGGAGGTCTGGCTCGCGACTGCCTCCTACGTCACGCGAGCACACCTCAACCGGATCCCGGACGCGGTCGGTGTCCGTCGGGTCGATCCGGAGACTGGTGACCACCGGATCGTCCGAGAGGCGACGGAACTCCGGGTCGAGGAGCCCGGAATCGAGATCGAGACTGAACATGGTCTCCGAACCGACGTCACGATCGTGTCGTCGTTACAGAAGGAACGAAAGCTCCGCCGCATCGCCGAACGAGCATACGGACGGGGGTGGCGGCCGAAGCCTCCGGCGTGTGCACACGCGACCGCGACCGACGACGGCCGGCCGTACTGTGACCGATTCGAGCGCGTGATCGATCCGGGAACCGACTGCGGAGAGGGGTGTCACGCCCATCTGGTCGCGGATCCCCCCGAGATCGATCAGGCGGCGCTCCGCGAGACGAACTCGGCCTGGGTTGGCGATCCGTCCGGCCATCGTCGTCGTCAGTCAGGACTCGATCGGTTTGAGTGATCTCTCGGGTCCTGGTCGGGTGATCTCCCGGATCCCGGTCGGGGTGGACACGGATCGCTCGGGTTCGCTCACCGGAGGTGATACCGTTCGCCGTCGATCGCAAGCGGTTCCTCAAAGGCCTCCTCGGCCGGGTAAAAGTGTGCCAGGTGGACGAGCCGGGTCCGATCCGCCGAAAGTTCCGCGGCGAGATCGAGTGCGCCCTCCCGAGTCATGTGTTTGGTGCCGAAGGTTCGTGGGGTGCCGTCGGGGCGATCGTGACGGCCGCCGATCGGGTGGCGATCGCAAAGCGAGGCCGGAACGATGGCGTCCGCCAGAAGCATATCGGGATTCGCGAGCACCTCGCGGGACCGATCGGGAATGTCGTAACTCGTGTCGCCCGTCATCGAGAGTTTCACGCCCGTCTCCGGCTCCTCGATAGTGAGGCCGTAACACTGCAAAGGCGGGTGATCGACGGGAACGAACTGGATCTCAAACCCGCAGGTCTCGAAGGGCTCGAAGGGGTCATGGGCGGCGACGCCGATCCGGTCCTCCAAATAATGGAACTTCTTCCGGATCGTTCCGGCGACGCTCTCGTCGGTAACGGGATCGACCTCGCCGGGGGCGTGAACCGTGAGCGCATCCAGAACGCGGTAGACGTTTCCCAGGCCGTCGAGGTGATCGAAGTGGATGTGGGTGACGATGCCGGCCTCCGGGAGCGGCACGTCGTTCTCGAGGAACTGCTGACGAAAGTCGGGACTGAAGTCGATCAGCAGCGATTCACCGGTCTCCTCGTGTTGCAGATGGACCGAGAATCGCGAACGGGAGATCCCTCGATCACGGGCGGCGCGACAGGTCTCACACGCACAGCCGACCGTCGGCGTCCCGGTGGTGTCGCCGGTTCCCAAAAGCGTGACCTGCATCCCACCGAACGGTTCGATTCCGGATGGTTAACCGTTTTCCGATCGGATCACCCTCAGCCCCGAATCGACGAATACTGACGGGTTTCGTGACTCCGACGTCGTTTCGGGATCAGTTTCCGCCGCCGTTGCCGTTGTTGCCACCGGCGTTACCGTTTCCGCCGCCGTTACCGTTGTTGCTACCGGCGTTTCCATTTCCGCCGCTGTTACCGCTGTTACCACCGGCGTTACCGTTCCCGCCGCCGTTGCCGCTGCTTCCGGCGTCGTCACTTTCGGTGTCGTCGTTGGTCCCGACGTCGCCGTCACTTTCGGTGTCGTCATCAGTCTCCGTCTCGTCGTCGCTTTCGGCGTCGTCATTCCCGTTGGCGTGAGCCGGCGGGCCAGCACCTTCGTCCCCGGTTGCGTTCTTCGGACCGGCGTGGTCCGGCGCGTTGCCGGGGTTGTTGTCGACGACCCACGAGGCGATCTCGCGGCCCGTGTCAGCGTCCTCATCCAGCGTCGCCTTGAACTGCTGGAGTTGTTGGCCGAACGGGAGGCCCTCGTCGATCGCGTCGACGCCCTCTATCGTGGCCATGATCGTCTCTTTGGCACCCTGGTAGGTCACCGTGAGAGAGACGTTGACCGTCTCCTCGGGTGCCGGCAACTCGACTGTGCCGTTCTCGTCGGTGGTGTATTCTCCCGTTCCGGCGTAGGAGGCGTTTTCCGTCTCTGCGAGGTCGACGTCGACGCTCGCGTTCTCCGCGGCCTCGTCGTCAGCCAGCACTGTCACGGTCGCCGGAAGTCCGGGGCCGTCCTGGTCGACGCTCACATCGAGATCGGGTGCGGCTTCAAGCACCGCGTCGGTGGTGGCTGACGCGCCGTCGAGTTCCGCGGTCACGGTCACTGCAACCGTTTCGTTGGGTGCAGGTAGCTGGACCGTGCCGTTCTCGTCGGTCGTATACGTCTCGTTTGCCCCGACGTACGTCGCGTTCTCGTCATTCACCTCGACCACTACCGTCGCATTTACCGCATCCTCATCGTCGGCTGTCACCGTTACCGTCGCCGGGTGCCCACGATCCTGTGTGACACCCACCTCGAGTTCCGGTGGGGCTTCGAGCGTCTCGGACGCGGATGCCGATGCACCCTGGTATTCGACACTCACGATCACGTCGACCGTCTCGTTCGGAACTGGGAGCTGGACCGTGCCGTTCTCGTCGGTCGTCTGCTCGCCAGTCCCTTCGTACGTCGCGTTCTCGTCGACCGTCTCAACGTCGACGGTCCCGTTTTCGAGTGGCTCCTCATCAGCCGTGACCGTCACCGTGGCCGGATGGCCAGTCTCCTGTTCGATGTCGATCGCCAGTTCCGGCGGGGCTACAAGCGTCGTCGTCGTGGAAACGGTGCGATTACTCTCGGTCGCAGTGACGGAGATATCGACCGTCTCCTCGGGGACGGGAAGTTGCGCCGTGCCGTTCTCGTCGGTCGTATACGTCTCGTTTGCTCCGGCGTAGGTCGCGTTATCGTCGACCGTCTCCGCATCGACGGTCGCGTTCTCGACCGGATCGCCGTCCGCGGTAACCGTCACCGTGGCGGGCTGGCCGGGCGACTGCTCGACTGACAGGTCGAGTTCGGGGAGGGCTTCGAGCGTCGCATTCGTGGAAACCGTCTCGTTGTCGACCGTCGCGGTCACGACGACGTCGACCGTCTCCGCGGGCGCGGGTAGCTCGACCGTTCCGTTCGTGTCGGTCGTGTAGTTACCCGTCCCATTGTAGGCCGGTTGGTCGTCGTTCGCGCGTTCGACGGTTAACGATGCATTCTCCACCGGATCGTCGTTTCCGTTCGTGACCGTGACCGTCGCCGGTTCGTCCGGCTCTTGGTCTACTTCCACGGTCGCGTGGTCCGCGGCCGTGACTGCCGTCGCACCGAGGGCGACCGAGAGGGCCACCAGCAGGATGAGTATGTTGCGTTGCACGGAATTTACCACGGATAGAGAACACGTAAATGGGGGAAATCGTCCCGACGGTTCATATGTCCGTGAACCGTTTAGGACTGTTTTTGCGGGCCGTTCACGACCGTCAGCGTCCGAAAGACGTCGACGAGTGCACCACTTCCCGGGTTCCGTTCGAGGGCGGCTCGGCGAGATTGCGTTGGGTCTGGCCAGCCGGACGCCGTCGAGATCGAACGTTCGGCCTCCGTTCAGTACTTCCCTTCTCCGGATACCCTCCGACACAAAGACTTGATACTCGGGCAGAAAACATCGCTCCATGAACGGGTTGGAAATAACGCTTCGCCTGATCGCTGGACTTCTACTCATCCTGGCGAACGGATTCTTCGTGGCGATCGAGTTCGCCCTCACCCGCGTGCGACAGTACCCAAAATCCGAGTTCGACGTTCCCGGACTCCGGCGGGCCTGGGAGATGACCCAGGATCTCGAGGTCTACCTCACGAGCTGTCAAGTCGGTATCTCCGCGACGAGTATCGCCGTCGGAATCGTTGCAGAACCCGCCCTGGCTACGTTGATCGACCCGGTTTTCGAGAGTACACTGCTCGCGTCGATCGGTGCGGGCGGCATCATCGCCTTCGTCATTATCAATCTGCTCCACCTGACCCACGGCGAGCAAACGCCGACGTATCTCGGAGTCGAGCGGACGAAATTCGTCGCTCGGTACGGCGCGACACCGCTTTATTGGTTTGCGAAACTCCTCTATCCGGTCATCGTGATCGGAGACAGCGTCGCCAAAGGGACGCTTCGCCTCTTCGGTGTCGAAATGACCGGTGCGTGGCTCGAAACCGAAGCCGACCGTGTCGAATCGCGGGCGGACCTTCGCCACCGGCTCGGATCCTTACTCGAGCGAGGGGGTCTCAGCGACGAGCGCAAAGGGGAGATACTCAATGCTCTGACAGTCGGAAACGAGCCCATACGCGATATCATGACTGATCGTGAGGACATCGTCTTCCTCTCGACCACCGTCTCCATCGAGGAAAACGTCGATCGGATCGGGGAGAGTCCGCACACGCGATTTCCCCTGATCGGTGATGACCCGGCCGATTTTCGAGGTATCGTCTACGTCCCCGCAGTCGTTGACCAACTCGACGAACTGAGACGCGGCGAGGTCACGTTCGAGGATATCGCGGCCCCACCGATGACGCTTCGAGCAGACACCCTCATCAGCGATGCCGTCGATCGATTTCAGGAGGAGCATCAGGAGCTCGCGCTCGTGTATGACGACACTCCGGAGAACGTCGTGGGCCTGATCACTGCGACGGACGCCCTCGAAGCGGTGATGGGCGAAATCGAGGACCCACTCGACATCGAATTCCAAGAACGACCGAGCACTCCCCAGTGAGATGCACGGGCCAGTGCCACGCTGAGGATCTTTTCACTATCGATCATTTTTGACCCATGGATTAAGAGGTATACCAAATAACGTCAAACCGTGACATGGAGCCGATCAAATCCTTGCTGTCACGCAGTCGGCCAGGCAAACTCGGCCTCCTAGAGGTCGTTGCGATGGGCGTCGGGGGCATGGTCTCGGGTGGCATCTATGCCGTGCTCGGCGTCGCGATGAGACAAGCCGGCAATGCCGTCCCTCTTTCATATCTCATTGGTGGCGTCATCACCCTCCTCACTGCGTACTCGTATCTCAAACTCACGTTGCACTACAAAGAACACGGCGGGGCGTTCACGTTCGTCGAACACGCAACGGACGATTTACACATCGCGGGCTTCGTCGGCTGGGTTCTCGTCATCGGTTACGTCGGTGTGATGGCGATGTACGCGTTCGCCTTCGGTGCGTACACGCTCACTGCAGCGCGGGCCGTCGTCGGAATCGAACTGCCACAGATCCTTCGTCCGATCATCTCGGTCCTCATGGTCGCGGCCTTCGTCGGATTGAACCTCTCCGGTGTCCACGAGACCGGCCTGTTCGAGGACATCGCCGTCTACATCAAACTCATCGTCCTGCTCTCGCTTGCCACGCTCGGGATCGCCTTCTACAGCGGTGATCCATTCGCGATGGACGTTTTCAATAAGGGACACCTCAGTCCGATCACGGGCTTTGCGATCATTTTCGTCTCGTATGAGGGCTTTCAGTTGTTGGTCTATGACTACGACGACATCGAAAACGTCGATCGGATACTCCCGATCGGGATGTACATTTCAATCGTGATCGCCATCCTGATCTACGTCTCGGTATCGTTTATGGCTACTCTCCAACTCTCACCCGACCAACTCATTGTCCACGAGGAGACGGCGCTCGCGGCTGCCGTCTCGAACATCCCACTCCTGGGTGGCATCGGGTTCGTGCTCGTGATCCTCTCGGCGATGAAAAGCACGTCGTCAGGGATCAATGCAACACTCTTTGGCACCTCCCGTCTCGTTCACGAGATCGCGACCGAAGGTGTCATTCCTCGATTGTTCTCCTTCCGGAACCGCGAGGGAATTCCCGTCTACGCGCTCCTGTTAATGGGCGGGTTGACCGCTGCCTTCGCCGCACTCGGGACACTCAAACAGATCACCGAGTTCGGCTCGATCGCCTTCCTGATCGCTGACGCCGTCGCGAACGTCGTCAATCTCGAAGTTGCCGATGAGACCGGGTCGAATCGGCTTTTTCCTGCACTCGGTCTGATTGGGACCGTGACCGCGATACCGATCGTTCTCTATCACCTCTATCGGACCGATATCGGGATACTGCTCTGGATCATCGGCATTTTCGGCTCCGTCTTCCTGCTCGAGTTCTTCTACATCGAGCGACAGCCGTTTGACACCGAGATCGACGGCGATGGGTGATGACCCTCGGATCCGTTCCTCGATCGGGACAGTGGCGATCCTCTTGCGGTTCCAGACGACATTGTCGTTGCTCAATTGCCGCTGTCACCTGCCCCTCCAATGCCAGACGAACACTTGGTACAGCACACGCACATTCATTGGAGCGACCGCTTACGTAGGGATTTTCGGGGAGCTTACTCGTTCTCCTCCCATGGCGGTAGCGTGTCGCCTTGTAATTTCATCGCATGCTTTTCACAGAGCAGGGGTTCGGCCGCCGTGGGGAGCGATCCTTCCGGGATGGGTGAATCAGGTGACCGAGATTGCTCACTGGTCCGAAGTCCATACTCCGCAGCATTGGCGCACGGATCCTCTTTGGAACCGTACCCACAGCCCTCTGCTGTCGGGCGTCGTTCTTTCAGTCGAACCACACAGGACTGGCAGATCATGCCAATACTCTCAAGATCGGGTTCGATCTCCACAAGACTGCCAGCAAAATCCCGATCTTGGTTACAAATCGTGCATACCATACTGAAGAATCACGGAAACTGGTAATAACGTTTCGGGTGCGATACGTTAACTTACTCCGTGTACTGGGGGCGGTAGTTGCGGTTGTTCTCTCGGTACTCGTTCTTGCGCGGTGGACATTGTTTCACCGACGAAGAACTCGGTAACTACCGGACGTAACAGCCAAAGAGAGCCTAGGCCGGAATTTGAATCCGGGGTCTCGTCCTTACCAAGGACGCGCTTTACCGCGCCCATTTCAGCGAGAGAACCGGCCACCATTGCCGGTTACTCGCCCCACTTCTGCCGTTCTCCTATAATTCTATAAACTCTATTTATAAAAAGACAGGGGTTAGAGGGGCATATGCCGAACCAATATCACTCTCTTTCGCTAATCATCACGCTCTACGGCAGGCTCAGCGGGATTACTCACCCGACTATTCGGTTGAGAGTTGAGGGATTCCGGTAGAACTTTTCAAGAATCTCACCGCTCACGTTCCCCAACGCATCTTTTATTTGGTGGCATTGAGAGGTTGGGGGTATAATGGCCCAAGCCTCTCTATCTGATGAAGAATCCGTTCTTGATACGGATGATGTGCGTGATGTTTTGGAATCATTTTCTCTCGAATTGGGCGACCGATTGGATGCACATGAAGTTGAGCGAGTTCTAACCGGGGATGAAGACAACCTCACAAGTGCCGACCTTGGAACTCGCCCGGAGTCCTTTACTGAGAATCACCTGATTTACCCTCTCCTCGAAGCCGCCGGATTAGAGTACGAACCCCGCCCGTTCGGACAAAGTGGGGGACGGGCAGTTTGGCCCGATTTTGAACTCACCAACGTTGAGGCTCATACGATTGGTGAAGACAAGCCGCTCAACAACGTAGAGGAAGCGATTCCTGAAATCAAGGAGTATCTTGATAGGAAATCGATTGATGCTGAGTACGGCATAGCGACGGACGGCATAGAGTGGTACATCTACCGGATTGAGCTTGGTGGGGACTTTACCGAATACCCGGAAATCAAGAAGGTAGACCTACGCTCAGCCCTGATTGAAGTAGCGCGAGATACCGGAGTCGTTGACTCTACAAGCGTCATCGATGTTGACATTGAGGACGTTCTTGAGGAATTTGTCTCAGTCTTTGACCGGCCTAAGCTCGAAACGCTCCTTTCACAGACTGCCCCGAAGACACTCCGTGATGAGCGGAAGAGGGACGTTGAAGCCTTCTACGAACTCTACATTGAACTTCTGTTCGGGGAGAGCGATGAGTACGACTATGATACCTGCCTGATGGACGATATTCGCTCTCCAAAGGGCGCGACGGAGCGGGATGAACGACTCTTCGGAATTACCCTGATGAACCGGCTACTGTTCATCAAGTTCCTTGAGTCGCGGGATATTCTCAATGAGGGCTTCCTACGCGACCGGGTAGACCACTACGAACGACACAAGAACGTACTCACGGGGAACCTCTATGAACCCAAATCAAGCCCCTGTTCTACAAACTTCTCAACACCGAAGAGGATGAGCGTGACCCGAAATATCGGAGCGGTTGGTTCGCTAACGTTCCCTACCTGAACGGTGGGCTCTTTCGGGAAAACGTACCTAATGAGTTCAACTACACGGTGATAGACCGAATCCTTCCGACCGTCATTTCAGACCTTATCGAAGGCTCTCAGTTGGAACTCAATGGTAGTGGGTTTGACCCTGCTATCTTGGGGAGCGTCTTCGAGAAGACTATCAATCACATCGAACAGGAACGGGAACAGAAGGATACGGGAGCGTACTACACACCGAACGACGTTACAGAAATCGTTAGCAGGAACGCTATTGACCCGAAAATCAGGGACGTTCTCATTGAGACGTTCGTTGATGTTGTCCCTCAGGACGATGACCAAGCCACCATAATCCGGGGACAGTTGGATGATATGGCGCTTTCTGAGATATTGGAAGCGATTGAAGAGGGACGCGGTTGGTTCGCTACCCCTGAAGCCATTGAGGAAGCCAATGAGCGCCTGTCTACGCTCAGGGTCTTAGACCCGGCCTGTGGCTCAGGACACTTCCTCACGTCCGCTATGGACGAAGTATACCGGGCTCAACTGTCTCTACAACGGGGGCTGAGCCACGGTGATACACCGGATGCAGAAATCCGATTCAACCTGAAGCGGAATCTCGCTCTCTCCGGTATCTACGGAGTTGATGCAGACCAAATAGCTACGGAAATCGCCAAGCTCAGGGTTTGGCTGAAGATTGTAGAGGATAACGGTTGGTCGCCTGAGTTCGGGAAGCTCCCCAACATTGACGTGAACATTATAGACGGGAACTCGCTCATTGGGCTTCCCATCAAGGGGATGACTGACGTATCCCTTGATTTCGCTGATGTTGAGGAAGAGATTGAGGAAATCCTTGAACTCCGGAAGCAATACAAGAACGAAGAAGCGGAAGACAGGACGGAGATTGAACAGTTAGAAGAAGAGATTCGCCCGGTTCTGAACAGCGCCTTCGTTGACCAACTCAACTACACGGTAGATGAAAAATACGAAGAAGCTGATGAGTTCCGTGAGTTCTGTGAATCAATTCAGGATACTCACCTTCACCAAAAATTGGTGTCCATCAAGATAGAGCGCGAAGATGGAGAAGCCCTTTCCGACGATGAGAAAGACGACTTGGGCGACCTTGGATTTGAGTGGCAGGATTGGCGAGATACCAACAAGAGCGCGAGTCTTGATGTAGAGGAACGGGAACAGGAACTATGGAACGACGATGAAACGGATAACCCTCAGGAAGCTCTAATTGATGAGCTGACTGAGCTACTGAGCGACGGGTACGTTTTCTCGAAGGTAGAACGGCGACCCGTTGAAGACGACTTGAACAGTATTTTCGGCTCTCCGTTCCATTGGGCGGCTGAGTTCCCTGAGGCCAATAGCGAGGAAAACGGGACTCTCAGCGTTGACTTTGACATTATCGTTGGGAATCCCCCGTATGGCGACCTTCTGTCTGAGAGCGAAGATGCACTTTCCGCCACCTACCGGACTGCCGGAGAAGACATAGCCGCCTTGTTCGTTGAGCGGCAGTTACAGCTTCTTGGTGAGACAGGGTACTTCGGGAACGTCACTACCCTGAAGTTGGCATACAAGGCTTCTATGAACGAGATTCATGATGTGTTGAGGGAGAATCTTGAGACAACCCGGATGGCCTGCTTCGCTAAGCGTCCAAGTAAGGTATTCGAGGGGGCTGAAGTTCGTATTGCTATCCTGAGCGGGCGAAAAGTTTCATCTGAGGGTGAGGGGGAGATTCGCACAAGCGAGTTCATCCGATTTGATAATAATATGGACAGGGACACCCGGTTCAGGAATATTCCTTACCGGGACATTGAGGGATACATCCTTCGCAAAGATGGGATTGACGGGAGCGGTCGCCACGTCGCTATTCCTAAAATCGGATTAGAGCATATTGAGAACATCCTTCAGAAGCTCAAAGAGAAAGATTCCCTCATTGGAAACCGGGAGTTAGATTCTGAGACGGAACACGTCATTTGGCGACGTGAGGGGATGGACTACTTCACCAATCCAATGCTCGAAGAAATCTATGACGCCCGTGAGGTGAAGCCGTTCTACTTCTCATCAAAGCTTGAAGCGAGAGCGGCTTTCTTGGCCGTTAGCTCATCTGTTTTCTACACCTATTGGTGCGCATACGGCGATATGTTCCACCTCAATCTGAGTGAAGTTCGGGCGTTCCCACTACCTGAACTCGAAGAGCTTGAGCCATACGAAGAGCGCATCATCGATATCTCCGATAGACTATGGAATACGATGGAAGACGGCTTCAACTCCGATACTAACAACTTTGACAACTATGAGATGCAGAAACCCATCATCGAAGAAGCGGACGAAGTGATGGGGGAACTCTACGGCTTGTCTGAAGAGGAAATCAGCTTCGTCCAAAATTACCATGCTGAGTACGGTCGCCACGGGCCTGATGACTCTCAGCTAAGCGACTACGGAGAGGACGAAGACAACTGAACTTTGAAGCGCGATATGCCTACTGAAGCTACCGTATAAGTCGCTCATTGTGCTACGACTATCCGGGCCGATTCATGGCCCAAAGCGAGAACCCCAAGGGATTAACCGCTCACCGTGGGGGGCTCAGACCCTTCACAACCCACTCCCTTCGTCGGGATTTGGCCTTCTTCACAGAAGCCCGGTTCAACCCATTTGACCAATCCTGAACCGGGTGCTTTCAATGGTACTCAGTAGAACGAAAACCGTAGTTAAGAGGCTTTAGACTGTAGTTTTCGGCAGAAATGGAGAAGGAAGAACTCACCGAAGAAGAGCTACGGAAATGGTATTGGGATGATGGCATGAGCCTGAGAGATATTCAAGATGAGACGGGCGTATTCTCACTCCATATCTCTCAGCAGATGGAAGCGTTAGGTATTCATCGCCGTTCCCCACAGGAAGCCCGCTCATACGGCAGTAAATGGGCTGAGCCCGGAATCATGACTCACGCCGATAGCCATGACTACATCGTTCACAACGACGGCGAAGAGACGCACAGGATTCGGATGGACAAGGCCAATGCGCTTGTTGACTACTCAATCGATGAGCTACAGGGGAAGGTACTGCATCACAAAAACGGCGTAAAGTGGCTCAGTTACCCCTCAAACGTAGAGGTTCTTACTCCCGCTCAGTTTGGGAAGAGGAACGCTTCTGAACCCCGAAAGAAGCGGTGGGAGCATTACGCAAGTCGCTTACATTTTTATGTCGAAGAAGTGATGGAAGAGGAACCGGAGTTAGACGAAATGCCCGAAATTAGAGTATTTAAAGTTTAATCGGAATCGGTACAAACGGTAGCTCTCATTGCACCTGATTCAGGGATGCTCGAAGTTATCAGAGAATCAAAGTGTGCCTCTCAGAACTCCCTCTCCCCTAACACTGCCACGCGGAGAGCCGGAGAAATTGGAAATCTGTGGGATTCCTCTTCTCTATAATTCTATTCCGTTATAACGTTATGAGAGTGAGCTATAGAACCTGTGACGCTTACAGAAGCCACAGATTTGCTCTCAGCGGACTTCATCACAACGGGATGCATACCACTCACTCTTAGAGGGACAGGCACAGGGGGAAGTGAGAGGGCATACAGACGGTGGAAGAGAGTTAATCTCCATCCGACTCAAGCTCTTGAGCATCAAGTTCGCCCTCAAGGTACTGTTCCCCTACCTCAGTGATAACGAAGACGCCATTTCCGAGAAGACGGATTAGTCCATAGTCAACCAACTTACCACTCCGTTGAGTGATGTAGGAGCGGCTAAAACGGACTGTATTACTCTCTGCCATTTCCTTGGCGGTTCCCACCTCATGTTCATCAAGGAACTCCAAGATGCGTTCATCAGCGAGTACCATCCAATCAGCAGATAACCGCATTGTAGGATACAAAGCATCTGAGGGTGGTCACTCCGCCGAATTGTGTATATCTAAACACCTTGTTGAGTACCAAACATTAAGTTGTGATACTGAGAAGGGCAGTTGAACTACCAATGTCTATCCTCGAACGATGGCGGCAGAAGCGACAGGAAGGAAATGAACGGAGAGAAGAACATGGCCAATTGGGGGCTATCAAGATGGCACTCTCAGATGGCAAAGAAGACTTGAAGGAAGATTTGGAAGATACCGGAGTCACGGACACCTACGAGAAGGGGAAGGAAGTAGGGAAGCGGAAGTTCGATGACAACCCTGTATCCATCAACTGCCGCGAGTGTGGGAGCGAGGTAGACTCAGACTCCGTTTCCCGATGCGCTCATTGTGGCTACGACCCGGCAGAACACAAGAAGTGGTTTTGGGTTCATATTCTGTTGTCCGGAGTTCTATGGGCTACGTTGGTCGGAATCCCCTTCTCCATCATTACGATACTCAAAGGGCGGTCGCATAGGAAGAAATCAAAGCAGGGTGTAGCGGAGAAGAAATGGGAGTAGTGGCGATTAACCGTTTACGTCCTTTTATTGGAAAAGCATCACAGAACGGTCATAGGCGCTCTCTGAGCCACTTCAGCATGAACGGGATGTATCCCTCTCAGCGAGAATTATAACGCCTGTATGGGGGACTGAGGGGACTGATAGGGAAGCAGGCCGGAAGTGGGCGACTGTTCAGACGACCGGGGGTTTCTCCCATAATCGCCCACTTCAGAAATTTGGGGATATCGATTCGTAGGCTAACCTCTTCGCGCTCATCTGATAACACCATTATAAAAATATAACACAATAACGCCGGGGTGTCTTCTGAGATAGCCAACACCGCGAATTTCCTAAAAATCTGAGCCCGAAATCTCCCCTCTCAAAATTATAATTCTATAAGCTCAAGCTCTCTCCCTGTCACTGATAGGGATATTATCGCTAAGCTCAGTTCCCTTCGCTCATATTACCCCTATTAGATTTCCACCTGCCCTATCTCGCTCTCAGTAGCCCTATTATCGCTCTCTCAACCGGAACTCCCCTACTTAAACGATTTAGTGGATTTCGATGCTTCAGGTATGTGAAACCCCCGAAAATCAATGTCAGATTTTGGTGAAATGCGTATGCAATAGGGAATAACATATACAGTAGTATTAGGAGAGAGTATACTATTCTTCTAAGCGTTTCTTCGATTCAATCAGCCCGTTGAGGTAGTCCTTGGTAACTCCGTTATCCTTCCACCAATTCGATTTGTTCTGCCTCTCCCTCTCTACCCGTTCAGCTACTCCCTCAGTCTCAAGAACACGGAGAACCTTATTGACGTGGCTTCTGCTTAGTTCAAGACGGCTACTGAGTTCTGAGGCAGTCACCTTCTTCTGTGTGAGTAGACCGTTGGCTACCCTGTATTTTGTCACTAAGTCAATCTCTTCACAGTAGATGTACGGAACATCTTCAATCACTCTAAAAATATAGGCCCGATGTTTGGGATTTTCTTCAAAGACGGTTTGGAATCCAAGTTTCTCCATCTCCCATGCTACTATCTCTGTGTTCTTCCCGAACGTGAAAGCAAACTGAGCCGCGAGATAGGATTCAGCCGCTACTTGGTTGTGGTTCCTGAAATTTTCATTGTAGAGCCGTAGGAAATGCTCTTGATTCTCCCATCCGCCGGAAAACAGGCGCTTACGTCTCAGAAAGTAGTTATCTCGGAAATGGGGAACTTCCTCTTCAAAAATCTCACAGGGATGAATCCCCGCATCGATTTTCTCTGTTTTCTCTGCTATGTCCGGGGATGGTTCGTTACTGCATCTCTCTTGATGGAGTCGGTCAGCTTCTTTGGAAATCTCAAGAAATCGGCTGATAGCCCTATTATTCGTAGCTTCAAGGCCGATATTACCCTCAATAGCCGAAACACTCTTCGTTATTGCGTGATAATCTTCGTTTGTCATCGTTCACCCGATGGCTTGTCTCTTCGGAGTTCCCTTCAGGGAACAAGGCAGACCCCCTTCCCTTCCGACTTTCACCGCCGGAGAGCGCCTGCCTTATCCGTCCGGTACTGTCCTTACGTGGGATTTGTTATTCCTAATTAAAGGGGTATGCTTCATCTCACAATCGCTATCCTCAACTTTCCCTATTATCAAAAGTTGAGGATAGTCCAATCAGTACCGAGCAGACGTTTATTAATGCTCATTACGAATTATTGAGTGTTACATGAACGACTACGATTTCAGCACAATCTCTGTGAAGCGTTCCGTTCGGGACGAAATTTCAAAACGGAAGCCGACAGGAGTTACGTGGACGTATTTCCTTCAGACTGAGCTTGGTATCGATAATGGGGGCGACCGATGAGCGTCCCTGAATCCGCTCTCAAGGACGCTTTCGAGTTTGCACTTCCGGATGACCGGGAAGACATGACGGAAGAGGAAATGGCAGAACACCTCTTGGAGCATGAGGAAACAATCAAACAGCATCTGCGGGAACGCGGCTTCGAGGTGTCCAAGTCGGCAGGGGATTCCCCCACAGACCTACTCAAGTCGCTCTATAACGACAATGGCACTACATCCTATGTTGATTCGGAAACGGCGGAGATGATAGAGCGTGCGTTCCGCCAACCGGATGTTGAGGCTGATGAAACCGCTCCTTCACTCGCCACGTTCTATGGTGAGGAAGTGGATACTGCCGCATCATCGAATCGGGGAGATTCCTACCACGAAAGCGGATGAATCCAAAGGCTCAGCCCGTGGCGAAAGCGCGTTGTCTGTTCACCGACGTAGGGCTTGGTTCGTCCGATTTCATCACGAAGAACGCTATCATCACCGTATCTGCGTTCCCATCAGGGCAAAGCTACAGCTTCGAGCGGAGTGATGAGGATGAACGATTCTCCAAGTGGATTCCTGTCTACGATTCGGACGATGCTACGATGATGAGCCAACGGGCCGAGTTTCAGGTGAGGCGGCTATGAGTCGGCCCATACTACAAGAATCCATCACAGGGGCTTCTGCCGCCGTTCAGGGAGAAGAGTTCGCCGGGAAGGGCCATGTGACGTGGGGGCTTCAGGTAGTGGCTGAGGGGCTGAATACAGCCGGTGGGGATGCGTTCACCGTCCGTCTTGAGGTTGAAGGTGAAAACGGGGAGTGGTCGCCTGTCCTTGATGAGAGTGATGCATCGGTTTTAGGCGAGATTACCGAACCCGATGTTGTGGACGTAGACGGTGATGGAACCACCTACAACGGCTTTGTGCGCGTTCATGGCCTTCCTGCCCCATCCGTCCGGGCCCATCTTTCGACCTACACAGACGGCGGCTCAGGCTTCACAGTAGACGCCTACGTAATGGGAGCGGGGAACGCGGGAACTGGGAGCGCCTACCTCTCCGGCTCCATCTGAAAATCCTATTGGAATCCCCTGATTTCACCTGTGTACTTCTCTGCCTCATGAGCCCGCGCTCCTAACTCGCTGATGTAGTACCCTTTGTCATCAGATACAATCCAATCGTTCTGAGAGAGATACGACAAAATCAGGTCAAAGATTCCACCGGGAACATCTACTTCTTGTTCAAGCTCTCGCTGAGTGAGGTAGATTTTCCCGCCAATCTCGCCCCAATTCTCCGACTCTTGGCGGTAGAGAATAGCGAGAATTTCCTTCTGAGCTTGGAGCCAATCGCCGGGAATCTCTCCACCTAATCCATCAAGTGCCTTCCACCCTTTCGGAGTGATAATAACTTGAGGGTCGGGGTGGGTTCGGGGACGGAACGTTTCTGAGGCTTTTACACAGTCCTTCTCATGCAGTCGCCGGAGAATTTCGGTGAGTCCTTCGTCGGAATAATTCTCTACCCTGTTCGTTGACTCACGGATAGTGAAGAAGGTCGGGTTCAGAATCCCCTCTCCATCATCTCTTACCAAGGTATCATGCAAAGCCAACATCACCGTCTCTTCATCTGAATCAAGCTGAACCATATTATTGATACCCAACAACGCCAAACTCGCCGGTCATTTGGAATCCTTCATACACCCGGTCTACAATCTTCCCTGCTAACTTGTGAGCTAAGATGTAGGCCAATGCAAAGACGGACAGATTAATCTTCAAATCCGCGTTCTCAATCTTCACAAGAATCTCTCCAAAGATTTCCTCAACTCCAAGTCCGTTAACACTGAACGCCGAACCAAGCTCAATAACCTTCCTCAGTCTTTCCACCCACTTCATGATGCGGTCGTACCATGGATGGTAGATAATCAATATATCACCATCCCAATCAAACA
>NZ_JBGUBC010000005.1:0-175587 GCF_041821145.1 Halopenitus sp. H-Gu1
AAAAAATACTACCCGGCAATTCTACCGTACAGGGTAAAACCGGTATCACTGACGTAGAATCTGAAGAAGACGCTTTTGACGTAGCTGATGGGAGTGAAAAATCTGAACGCAGTGTTCCCGAAGAAAGGAAATACAACTTTATGACACCGAAGACAAATCCTATTCGGTAGTGTCGCGTCGAACAAAGCGTCAACAAAACCTAGCTTGGAAACTGTCGTAGCTATAGCCCCAATAGATCCGGACTGTCGTTTAGGTGAACAAGTTCTCTCTCTCTCTCATGAATCGGAGGTTAACCAAATCAGTGTTGCACAGCTAATGTGCATGGCCACCCCAATCCAACAATATCCACGGTTTCTCCTCGGCGCTGTACTCACTGATCGCGCCGCTGTGACTGCGGGTTTCCGAGGCGAGGATGCCGATGTGTTTGAGCTGCTGGACGAAGTTGAAGAGGACGTTTGTTCGGATGATGTCTTTCCAGACGCGTTCTCCGGTGTAGATGCGTTCGGTCTGCCCAGTTTCGATGTGTTCCCGAGCCGTGGCGCGGCCGGATCGGGTGCAGAAGGCGTTGAGGAAGACGTTCGGGTACTCGTGGACGAGCCGCTCTAGCAAATCGGGGAAGTGAATCTCGGGGCCTTCTTTGCGGAGTGCGTCGAGAAGGAGTCGGAACTCGGGGTGGCGTTCGAAGCAGTTTCGCAGCAGGATGGCGAGCGGGTGGTGTTCTGCTGCGACGGTGGAGCCGCGTACTTCCGTTTTTGCTTCGTCGAGGTCGGATAGCTCGTGGATGTGGTGCCCATGAAGCACGGCTGCTGCGAGTGCTCCCTGGTCGGTTCGTTCGTATCGATCATCGCCCCTGAGTTCGACGAGTCCGAGAGATGTTGCACCGTCGAGTGTGCCGTCGCCAGCGCCGAACGCGTACTCGGTGGCAAGTACGTTGATGAGTTCGTCGTGTGTGAGCGGACCGTGCTCTGTGATCGCCAGCACGGGGGCGAGATAGTTCAGCGGTTGGGCCAATGAAAGGGAGGCGATGTCGCCGGAGATGTCGCTTCGGCGGAAGCGAACGGAGAGTAGCCCTTCGATATCGACGACCTGTTCGTGCGATTCGACGGTTGGTGGGTGCGCCCACCGCGTGATTCCGGTCGTGTTTGTACCGATCACGCCAACGCCTTTCGACCGGAGCAAGTCGGTGTGCTGGTCAACCGTGTCCTCTGCAGCCGCCAGGTACGAAACGTGCGCGCCTTGTTGATACGTGAGTGCCTGCCCGATCCCACGGAGGATGCCGCTCGATCCTTTGACTTCGATAGCGAACACGCGATCAGTATTCGTGAAGCCCAACACGTCGGGATAGCGACCACCAATCGTGATCGAATGCGGCTCGCACTTATCGAGGACATCTTCGTACGTCTCCCGATGCGAGCCCGGAACGTGAACGAGCGGTTGGTATTCGCGCTCGTGTAGTTCGTCTACGACGTGTTCGAAGACGGCCGATTCGTCCATTACGCTCGTTTTCTAAGCTGCCGGTATTGAAACTATGCCACGGTTTTCCACGACCGTATTGATCACCCTGTAATTTTAACCGTGAACTGACAGCCTTGGTGTGGTGGTTGAATGGAGCATTAGAGCACGCTGTTTTCGGCGTACTCTGGATATTCGCTGTAGACGTAGTCCAGAAGGCTCGGTAGGGGTACTTCGTTGAACTGGTCCTTGATGTGCTCGGCCATATCCAGGACGCGGTCGACCTCGTCCGAAGACCAGTTATTCAGGTATTCGTCCGCATTCTGACCAAGAGAATAGTAATAGACGACCTTGTCGTCCATTGTAACGCGGTTTTCAGTGATGACACCGCGTTCTTCGAGGAAGTCAAGATCGTCGTACAGCTTCTTGGCAAACGGGCCGTAGTCGTAAGGGATGTAACTGTACTCGCCGGGGAGCTCGTCCGTGTCGCCGAATTGCTGCTGGATGAGGAATACCATCTTCTGAAGACGGGTACGCCCTCGGATATTTTGTTCCTCGCTAGCGCGTAGCAAGGCTAGCGGCAGCAGTTGTCGATCAATCATCGGTGGACACCTCGGATGCCTCCTTAAATGTTTCTTCGAAGTCCCGGCTTATAATTGTTGCAATGTCGGCATCTTCGACCATGACGGCCACGTCACCGCTCGATAACCGCATCAGGGCCTTGTCTCCGTCAACGATGTAGTAGGAGGAGCGGGTGAGTTCGGTCAATTCTCGTGCGTCGATACCAGCGCGTTGCAGCAGTTCCAACCGGGTGAGGGCCTGCGACCCACTGACGAGTCGGATGTCGATCTCCTCGGCACGTTTTTCCAGCGTGTCAATGACATCCCGAGAGACATGCGCAAACCGGTTGTCGAACGCATCGATGGATTCCTCGGCGTCATCGAAGAGCCGACTAAGTTCCATGCTCGCACCGTCGCGTCCTTTGACGACCCAGGCGTGGTCGTCGTCGGAGCCGAGTTCCTCCTGAATCTCCCATGCTTCTTGCAGCTTTTCGAGGACTTGCTTCGACTCCTGCTCGAACTGCTGGCGTTCCAGTTCCATCACGTACCGCGGGTTCTGTGCGGAGTACACCTTCGGGTTGTCGTCCGTAACCTTCACGAAGCCGTCCTCTTCCAGTCGGTTCAGTGGTTCGTACACCTTCGATTTCCGGATATCGGTCTCCGAGGCCACACGGCTCGCCTTCATCGCGCCGAAGCGGACCAGCGCGGCGTAGCAGGCCGCCTCGTAGTTCGTCCATCCGAACTTCGCCAGTTCATCACGAAGTTGTCCCATGGGATGTCAACTCAATTGTGGTAGTAAGGTACTCCATACTCAGAGTAGTCACCCACTACTTCTGAATTGTAGTTGTTAGAACGAGCTTAAATACCTATCGGACCAACTGTCTCGCGTACGGTGACAAACAGATGAGCGGAAACAACAACAAGGTCACGTTGACCATCGTCAGCAGTAGCGGCGATATCGAGGACGACTTCCCATCAAACCAGAAAGTAAAGGCACTGAAGACGTCGGTCATGGGCCGGCTGGACATCGACCCGTCGAAGGCGAAACAGTACCAGCTCGTCTACGACGGCGACCCCCTGCCGGGGAACAAGACCCTCGCCGAACTTGGCATCGGCGACGGTGCGGAGCTCGTGCTGGAACCCGAACCCGAGGTCATCTAACTCCGGAGGTGGCGGATTCCATGGACGACGAACTTTCGAAGGCGAAGATGGCGGATCAGGTCGAGCGGTTGGAGGCCACGTCGCTCGTCGAGCGGAACGGGTGGGCGGTCGAGGTCGACGACATGGACGTGTTCGTCGACATGCCGGTGGATGGCACGGAGTACACCCTGGCGGTGAATTTCGACAATTTCCCGCAGCAGGCCCCGTCGTACCAGTTCGACGGGGAGTGGCCGGACCACGCCCGTGGAATCCGTAGCGACAAGGGCATCTGCATCGACGGCACCCGGGAGTGCTACACCAACTACAACCATGACGAGCGGGAGGACGACTGGGATCCGGAAAAGTACGACCTCCCGAGCATGGTGCACAAGATCCACGGGATGATCCGCTCATGACTGGGGTTATCGCGTGGCTCCGCGACCGGTTCGGACGGGCCCCGCCGGAGCCGAACGACGACGAAGAGGAGGACGGGGGCCGGGCGCGGCTCTCGCGGCCGTATGTCTCCCCCGGGAACAGCCGGCGGACACGTGGTATCTCGGGTCCCATCGAGAAATTCTACGTCCCGACAGCGGTCCTCCGCGAGACGCAACGGTTCATCGAGGCCCACGGTGCCGAGGAGACGGAAGCGTACGTATTCTGGGCGGGTGCGGTCACCGACGGTGAGGCGTACATCACCACGTGCGTCTACCCGACCGCGAACGCGCGACACGGCGGCGTGAAGGTGCCGTTGCGGAAGATGACCGAGATCAACCTGGAGCTCCGGGACCGCGACCAGCTCGTCCTGGCACAGGTGCACTCCCATCCCGGGGTCGCGCGACATTCGCCGGTGGACGAGGAGAAGGCCGTCAGCTTCCACGAGGGTTTCGTCTCCATCGTCGTCCCGGATTTTGGGGAAACGCCGGTGTACGACCTGCGGGACTGCGGGGTGTACGTCTACACCGCGACCGAGGGGTGGCGGCTGCTGGACGACGGAGAGATCGAGGACCAGTTCGTTATCGAGGAGACCGTCTTGGAGGTCTAATATATGGCTAGCGAGACACCATCCTGGAACTCGGATCGAACGGAGACCGCGCTCGCGTCCTTCGTGGACGGCGGCCCGGATGAGGGCGTCGCCGCGGTCGCGGACCGGCACGTGACGGTCAGCGTCGCGGAGCCAGCGAATGAGAACTGCCAGCACGCCCTGTTCACGACGGTCAACCTGCTTGCGCGTCTGCACCCCATCGTCGACGAAGTCACAGTGGCACTCCCGCGTGATGCGGACCGCGAGGTCCACGTGCCAGGCGTCGACGCAGGCACGGTCGGCGAGGCGATCGCGGACCTCGCTACACTCATTGACTCGCCGGTCACGGTCCGGCAGACCGTGGATCCCGATGAGGCCGATGCCACGCTGCACTTAGGCGCGGGGGCGGAGGACGCGACGGTGTCGGTCGGGTCGAACGGGTGGCTCGTCCACGTCACGACGGACGGGTCGCCGACGCCGTTCAGCGGTCAAGTAAACCCGGTCGGCAGTTACACGGCTGCCTGCATGGGTGTGGCCGAGGTGTTCAAGACGATGCTCCGCGAGTCTGTCGGCGCAGAGAACGTCCGAGGACGAGTGACCCCGGTCGAGTCGGTGACGTTCTCGACGTACGACTACACCGTCGATCGGGCCGACCCGGCGAACCCCGAGCTGCCGGACGTCGTCAACCTTCACAATCTGAACGTGGTCGGCGTGGGTGCCGGTGGTGGTGCCCTCGTGCAGACGTTGAGCGCGTTGGACGCGGTAAGGGGGACTATCCGGCTGGTGGACAGCGACGAGGTGTCGGCGTCGAACCTGAACCGGTACATCTGGGCGTACCGGCGGGACGTGGGGTCGATGAAGGCGGAGGTCGGGAAGCGGGTCGTGGTCGAGGCGCACCCGGCGTTGACGTTCTCGGTTCAGGCCCATCCCGAGCCGTACATCCAGTTTTCTGACCAGGTCGATGCGGACTCGTTGGAGCTGGTAGTGTCGGCGGTGGACACGGTGCGCGCGAGGAAGCAGATCCAGTGGGATTTCCCGGAGACGATCCTGGATGCGGCGACGAACCAGCAGGGCGACTACGTTGTGCTGCGCGTGGCGTTCGGCGAGGGGCAGTGCCTAGCGTGCAAGCACCAAGGCCGGCAGGACGGAGTGACACGCGAGATGTCCGTGTTGTCTGACCAGATCGGGCTGGAAACGGAGACGCTCGTCGAGATGAACACGGACAATGCGGCGTTCACCCGGGAGCAGGTGGACCAAGTCGCGGCGTACGTCGACGGCGACAACGATATCACGGTGCCGGAGCCGGGGGAGCGGTTCAGTGACTGGTTCCGGCTGCACTGTGGCCACATAGATCTCGGCGGGGCGGACATGGAGGTGCCGGTGCCGTTCCTCCCGGTCACTGCGGGGGTGCTACTCGCGGGCGAGGTCATCAAACAGCGCCACTTCCCTGAGGCGATGGTCGACAACCGGTTCACCCACAATATGCTGGGGGTGCCTGTGGAGAGGATGCACCGGTTCACGAACCCGCATCCCGACTGCGAGGTATGTGGCGACCCGGACGCAGTGGCGCGGTACGAGGAGAAGTGGGAGGCAGCGGGGAAGCCGGCCGTCATCAACTTCATCAACGAGGAGTATCCTGCGAACCGGAGCGCCGAGGGGCAGGCCGATATCGTGGCGTACCTGTATAGGCAGGACGCGTTGCCGGGGACCGACCCGGAGGTCAGGACACGACAGATCCTTGAGGGCGTGCCGACGGCCACACGGAACCACATCGACAACCTGGCGAACGAGGTGGGACTGGTCGAACAGCACGAGCCACAGGGCGGCCGGTCGTTCATCTTCCACGAGCGGACGGAAGAACGGCTCTACGACGAGGACCTCGGCCCCATTGTGGACGAGGAGATTGAGCGTCTCATAGCTCACGTTGAGGATGATGCGGAGGTCCGGCAGTTCGTCGCCGCCCTGCTGGACATCGACACGACGGACCTAGAGCCGGAGGAGGTTGTGGAGGCTATTCGTGACCAGCTCTTCGCGGTTGGCGACGAGGAGGATCGGATGGACCTGTTCGACGAGATTGCGCAGGAGATCGAGGCCGCGGACGTCGAAAAGGACGACCACGACTACGCGCCGATCGGGTGGCGGCGGACCTCGAACCGGTACACGCTGACGCAACGAGCGGTCGACCTATACGAGGGTGAACGATAGATGGGGTACATCACAGGACTTCTGAAGTATTGGTTGAAAGGGCCGTTCAAGAACCCAATCGCGTTCTACATCTACGGTGCGGGCCTGCTGGCACTGCTCAACTCGGCCCCGCACCTCGTACAGGGCGAGTTCATCCAGATGACGTTGGAGTATTTCGTCACGAAGTACCTGCCGCCGACCTCGGTGGGACAAGTGATTGGACAGGTGCTGATCGGGACGTTCGTGGCCGGCGTCAAGTGGTTCGTGTTCACGCCGCGGCGATAGGACTCCGAACGTTCGGACTTCCTAACCGCGTGGAACAAACTTAACGGTATAACCACCAGACCGCAATCAGCATCTACCTAACGGCTGTTCCAGCGGGAACGTTGAACGACAATAGGTTTTCAACAGAACCAAAGGCTCAGATAGTGGGTTTCAATCGCTGTTCGACCCGCTGAAGTTCTCGGTACAGCCTCCGGAAGCGTCGAGGGAGTTCACCGGTACAGTTCACCAAAGACTCATTGATCTCCCCGTTTTCTATCTGGAGTCGGAACTGCACCGACAGAACTGGTTCAGGTGGCAGATCGGTGCGTCTCAGTGGATCATCTGCCTCGAGATCATGCGCCAGTAAATGATTCGAGTCGGCTCCACAGAAGTCACAGCGAGCCTCCGTTTCCACTACCGTGCGGACGTCCTCACAGAGGCACGCATATGTCTTGACGCGTCCACAATGATCGCATTCGATCATGTACCGGCTATCCGTCACAGCGGGGCCTCCTTTCCTGATGTCGAGCACATCCATCCACTGCTCGAATGACGGATGGTCGTGGATGTCGGTCTCAGTGGGCTTCTCTCGGTACACCTGTTCTTGTTGCCATGCGTGAACCAGTTCGTGGCGAACCGTTTCCATGAGTTTTGCCCATCCATTTCTCTGCAGGCTCAACATCGAGAGCGTGATGACGTGACGCCCGTCACCCGCTGAATACGTACCGTGGGATGAGTTCATTGTTGAGTCTGCTTTCCAGACGACTCTGTTGAGCTCAACTGCTAATTCAGTTCGAGAGAGGACCTGTCTGGCGTGGATTTTTGCAATTCGACAGAGTTCCTCTCCTGATGCTACGTCCTTTCTGTACCGAATATACGGTTGGATCAGTTCGAACCAGTCGTGTGTGCCAGAGCTGACGAAAACACGAAGATCGAGTTGCTGGCTGCTCGGTGTTTCAGACCCGATCGGTGGGTGGCTTGTTCGTGTCGACATACGGTGGTTTTCCTGGTCTTGATAATACTCTTTGTGATCGTCAATATCAGCTCGAATTTGGCTTCATAATTTTCTAAAAGACAATCTAATCCTCGAAATTATATCGCTCTGCAGAATGATTCAACATCTTTCGTGTAGACCTTGAGATGGGATACGATAGTTAAGAAATCGGATTGTAGGATCGGTTGTCCACCTCTTCTTCATCCCCCGTCCTATCCCGAGCTTCTACTTAGCTCTGGTAACCAGCTCCACGGCTAACTAGAAATCAGGAGAGGTTCTAATCAGGGGAGGCAGTCGGTTAAATCCACTCGGGAGTTGGTCGATGCTCCCACTCTTCGATCTGCTGGATATCGTCTGGGCGGTCGAGAGATGAGTAGAGTTGGTAAAGCATCCCGAGATTGTCCCAGAGCCCGATTTGTTTGAGCAGTTCGATTGCGAGTGGGGATGCAGCGTAGAACGTTCTGGGCATCTCATTGGGGATCGTGTCTACGTCTGGCTCAAGCTTCTCGACGAACCCTTGGTCTGTAAGGGTGCGGAGATGATCGCGGACGGTTGACTCAGAGATGACGCCTCTGTTGCGGAATGCGACTTCTTTTGGGCTTAATGCGCCGGTTTCAGATGCTAACAACTGCTGGACAATCCGGAGATTATGCTCCTCAAGCAGTTCGCGCATAGCTGCAAGCCGATCCTCATCGTAGAGGTCCGCGATCGTCTCGGCTACGTCCTCGGGTTCTTGAACGAGTTCCGTTTGCTCGGTGGACTCTTGGGTGTTATTGATCCGGGTAATCGCCTCCACTACCTCTGGATCAATTGCCTCGTCGAACTCCTCGATTTCAGCCTCTTCTAACGCATTGACAGCGCTCTGAATCCCTTCGATCTGGTCAGTGACAGCCGCTATTTGGCTGAGTTCTCCGGCAGATGCTTTACTGATCGCTTGCAGGGCACCAGTGTCGAGTACCTCGTTGAGCGCGCGGATACTGTCGCTGAATTCTGCGACAGCCTCCCCCGCTGTCTCAAGGTCTTCCAAGTCCTCGTCCGCTGGTGCCTCTTGACCCATACGTGTTCTTTGCCGGGTGCGACAATAAGTATTGCGACGGATATCGCAACAGATCCGGAGAGATGTGATAATTGTTAAAATAGCGCGTATTCGGTACTCACACATGGGAGACCAGTTGCCACCACATCTACAGGGCCTACCGAAAGTTCGGGACTGGGATTTGCTCACAGAGGCATATAGCGACGCTGAACTCATTGAATTCCATCACAAGGGGAACAACCTCTTACGAAGTAATGGGCTGACAGATGATCCCGTTGCTCCGAGTTACCTGCTGTTGGGGAATTATGATGCAGGGCCCAGTACGAGAGATGGGCCTAAGGATCGACTCGAAACCGTCAGACAAATTATTAATTTGAATCAGGTCACGAATTTCGCTATCTTGCTTGAGGATCTCGACCCAGCAAATGACAGGTGGGATAATTGGTACCTGAAATTCCAATTTACTCTCCTTTCCACAGACTACAACATACTCATTGCCGAAGATAATGACGGTGGGCACGAACTGGAACTCGGGGAAATCCCGCTTGAAGAGACGTACGTAGCAAAGCGGGAATATACGCATGCATCTCTCGACAAAGACCTTGAATACGAGAAATTCGATGGCATGATGGCAACCCTCTTCGACTTTTTAGACCGAGCCGGGCACTTGTATCGGTGGCAGGATACAACCGAACTTGCTGACGCTACCGTTCAAATCTGTATCGAAACGTCCTGAATGCACAGGTATCCCGGGTATTCCTGCTTCGGTCTCTACACTACCGGCTCCGTGCTTGAACTGAGATTGATGTCAATGCTTGAGAGTCTCATAACGCAACTCGTGAGAGTGCTGAAAAGCGATCAAGCTCCACTCGGTGGCTCGATGAATTATTCTAAGTAAATGGGTGAAATCTCCCAAGGTGGGACTGTCCGTCCAAGGACAATGAGCTACGCGGTGCTGGCGATGCCGGTGAAGTATCCGTGGGCCATGTCTAGTTGGTCGCGGTCAACTTCATCGGCCTCGGCGCGGAAATGGAAGAGTGCATTCCGTGTCTCGCGGATGTCCTCAAGCAGGCTTTCGATCATGTCTCGTTCCTGCGAGAGACGTGGCGGAAGCTGATCGAGGTTTCGCATCATGAACATCCGATACTCGTCGAAGGAGAAGTCCTCCAGCCGTTCAGGAGGCTCGTAGCTCTCGTCATGCTCGGCGCGGTCGGCGAACGTGTCCTTGATCCGCTGATCCAAGTCATTACAGGAGGCACGGAACAGGTAGCGGAGACTTTCCTCGATTCCGGCGATTTTGAGGAACGGTTCGACTTGGTGTTCGAGGAAGTAGAAGACGTCGTACCGGGTTAGGATCCCTTCCAGTTGCTCCCGATCTCGATCACCGATCAGGACGTAGTCGTCTTTTGCGAGTGTATCGAATAGCTCGAAGAGATCGTGATCGCGGGTGACGAATTCGGGATTGGTGTTCAGGGCGATTTTGACCGATGTGTCCTCGACGCGGGGTTCCTCAATCGATTTCACGTATTTTGCGACCGATTTGTATGTAACGGCCCCCTCAACGCCATGATCGCTCACCACGGGGAGCTGGTCAAAATCGTTCTCCAGCATAAGTTCCAAGGCCTTCTGGATCGAGTCATCAAGGTGGACGGTCACCGGGTCATCTGGTGTTGCTGCTGTACTGTGACTGAGGACATCGTCTGCAGTGAAGAACTCCATACTACGGTAAGGTAGTACGAGTTCTTTTAGATTCGGGGATAGCGTCGAAACAACGGTAAGACAAAGTGCGTCCGGTCTGCTGATGGGGTAGGGAGTAACGGTTATTCGAGCAACAGACTCTGGAACAGGGATGACCGGCCATGGAACGGCAACCGGAACTCTTGTCGTATCAGGTGTGTGGCTGGAACAATCACGATCGGCGGATCCCGGGAATAGATGGCCGAACGTATGCTGAGGAGCTACTTACCTAATTTGTGCCGTCGCTATAGATCTGTCTTGAGATTCTGTTGGATGAGGTCTGCAAATTCGCTCTCGGGTTGCTCTTGGGTGAGGAAATTAGCCATTGTGTCATAGACTTGCCCCCTTTTGTGTTCGTCAAATAGGCAGTGTCCGACGAGATCACCGAACGGAGTTGTCTCCCACTGACGTCCGCGTCTGCCAGCAGCGGTTTCTTCGACGAGTGGATGTTCAGTCCATAATGCGTTGTCTTTCCCACCAGCCAACGTCTCAAGCAGAAATGACACGAGTCCCTTGCTAGAGCCGATAATCGTGGAAATGTCGTCCGAACTCTGCTGACCCTCTGCATTGTATAGCGCGCGGAACGCGTCTGTAGCAGCTACTTTTTTGCGATGCGTTGCATTGACTTCGCGGACGCTTCTATGGATCCGTTCGGTCAATTCGGCAATAGCACGTATCTCGTTCGGTGAAGCAGTGATGACCTTGTCTAATAATTGGAAGAAGTCAGGGTGATCCGTATTGGTGGAACGGTGTTTATATCGTGTTCTGGCTTCTTCTGCGGCTTCGCTGAATTCTTGGATGACGCTGTTCTCCGAGAGAGTTTGAGAATCATATGCTTGCGTGATCTCCCGTTCAAGTCGTGCTTTTTCGCTCGATATGCTTTGCTCCGCCGCTGCATTTTTGCGCTCTGAAAATCGCCGGTTGAGGCCGTTCAGAATGTCGGTGATGTTTCGGTGTTCGATTTTGTATGCACCTTGTGGTTGACCAGCGGTTCCGAGGAGGAACCCCCAGTTTAGTCTCTCTGGAAAGTAACTTGGGCCAAGATTGGAGATCAGGTCCCGAGTGAATTGTCCGACGACGAATCCAATTTGGGTGTGGCCAGTCAGCTCTGTTTGCGGGAGCCAGACTGGCGCGTCTTGGAACTCCCGATCCACCTCTACGTTCTGTAGTTGGTGCCAACCGTCTTCCCAGCAGTCTGGTGTGAGGAAATCCTTGTTGGTGAGCAGTGTTACGTCGTCCAGTAGATGCTGTATTCGCGTTGCAAGTAGAGGAAGTCGGTCGTTCGTAATGCGGTTTCGAATTTGACCTTCCGTGTATGATCCAGTATCGCCCGCGTATAGGTATGTTCTCTCGGTCTCTTGAAGGTGGTATTTCTGTGGATTTCGGGACGCAGTGGGGTCCATGTATGTATGACACCCCCAGATTCGACCCATATATACTCATCGCTCACCCCGGGGTTGGGAGAGCGTCGAAGAAGGTCATAGACTAACCTGAATGTGTGGTTCGAATAACCAGCCAACGCCCGGGTCCCCGGGTCAAAATGCCCGTGCACCAGCGTACGAACAACCGATCGCATTCCCAAACCCTGTAGAGGAATCTGCCCATGAACAATCAAATAACGCAAAACCCATACGAACCTGATGAAGAACTTGCAACCCTTCTCATAGAGGTGTTAGATGGCACAGAGGTCCGATACGACGATTCGGCCCTCAAGACGGATTCCAAGGGGCAAATGTTCACGCAACGCTCGTACACAGCTGAACTTGGAGAAACGGAACTGGCCGGATTTGAAACTGTCAGTCCTGTAGGAGTATCCCTCAGTCTGCGTGGCGACTTCGGGTTCGCGTCGACGATCGTATTGGGGCACGCGATGCACCTCGGAACCGTAACGCTAGCATACATAGATGAAATTGAGGTACTGTCACTCGATGTGAAATCATACCGAGATCTGACTGCAGAATGGAACCCACCGGCAGTAGTTGAAAACGGGTTTCACGAGGAACGATTAGAGAACCGTACTGTTGAGTACGAGACCGAAGTCCTTGATCTCGCTGAACTCGAAAAGCGTGCTCAAATGTGGCTTTCGGAGAGACTTGACCAGTAGGACCACTCTTGTGAAGCAGATCGTTCGTCGTGACGGTGAAGGATGAGCTGAGATGATCTTCGGTCCGGGTCAATCCGAAGCAACTGAGTTCTGGATTCTGAAGAGTGTTTGTAGGTCACTCCTGGTCTCAGAGATTAGAAGAGGTCGGTTGTATCGAACGTCGGATCTTGGTGGTACTGGATGACAGTGATAAGCGCTTCGAGGTACTCGACTTTGAACCGCACTCGGAGGTCGGCCGCTGGTGGTACGGTGAAGACGAGATCGATATTGTCGGTCTCGCGCCGAACGACGACCGGATCCTGTTCGCCGAGTGCAAGTAGACGTCGGATCCAGTCGGTGCCACACTCTTCGAGAACCTGTGAGAAAAAGCAGCGAACGTCGGATGGGGGCCAACTGATCGGGACGAGTACTTCGCGCTGTTCTCGAAGAGTGGCATCGACGAGGAACTCGAAGGCCAGATCGACGAAACCTGATCGCTGCGTAGCCTTGTAGAGATGGACGATTTCCTCGCACCGTCCGGAAGGGTGCTGATCGTAGAGTGCCTCGTATTCGGGTACGTAATGGCCGGTTGCTAGCTACTCGCATTCCGCAGTCGCGGAGCCGTTGTCTGTCCGAACGAAAGCCCGTCAGTCGCTGCGAGGGCTTCGTCTACCCAGTCAGGACGGGGGATGTCCGTCGTTCCGAGTTCCCGGTATCGAACGCTGGCTTGATCGCGGAAGTGAGCGATCGGTCGGCCGTTCGATCTGATCGAGTCGTTCGCGGCTACGGGCAGCGGACGATCACCGGAAACGGTCGTGTTGAGCGACGACACAAGACCATCCTCACGGATGGTTGCCGTGGCAGTGCGTCTCGTCGTGAGGTTCACGGCCGTCCCGTTTGATGCCTGCCAGCGGCGTGTCTCCGATGTATTAGCGTGAACGCGGCGGTATGCGGTGCCCGATTCGTTCCATGTAGTTGTGACGAGTGCTCCGCGGAGTGCTCTCGAAACATCGTTGTGTGTCGCGTTGGCTGCCGAGTACGGTTCGGGTGGCCGGTAGCGCGTATACGTGACCGATCCATTCCGGACGTTAATCGTCCGCGTTACGGCGATACTGCCGTTGGCCCAGACGCCGTCGATATGCTCCGAGGGATGTTCGCCGCCGGTGACGACGCCGCGGTGGTGATAGAGGAACGAGCCGTCCGCGCCAACCCACACGCGAGTGTCGTGGTTGACCGCGTAGTGATACCCTTCGGTATCGACTCGCTGGGTGTAGTTACGGACGTATGTATAGGAGGTGTTCTGCAGGATTGCGCGGTTGGCTGCCGCGAGGGTTGCTGCATCCGTGACGCGTTCGTTCGACACGCCTGGTGCGAACGTGGACGGTTCCTGGGCGGTCGGTCCGAAGATACCGCTACAGCCAGCGAGCGGTATCAGAATAACCAGCGCGAGAACAGCAGCAGAAACGAGTCGCATACCGTCTCAGTCCTCCGTCAGGCAAAAGGGGTTCTGGCTTGTCGGCGTTACAGAATCCCTCGGCACGAGACGTTATTCACTCCGCGTTTTAACTGCAGTTCCAGAGAGATTGACCCAGAGCATCCCCTCGGCCATCTCTTCGTAATCGAATGAGGCTCCAATAACAGCGTCCGCGCCGAGGTCTGCCGCTTCAGCTTCGAGATCGTTGATCGCTTCTCGTCGTCCCGTCTCGATTTTCTTCTCGTAGGAGCCGCTCCGTCCGCCGACAACGTCCCGGATTCCGGCTGCGATATCGCTGACGACATTCGCGCCGATGACTGCTTCGCCGGATACGACACCGAGATACTCGGTAACAGAGTGACCCTCAAGACTATCCGTGGTCGTGATGATGAGTTCTGCCATCATCTCTGGATTCGATGCAGACAACCTTCAACACACCTATGACTCATATGGGGATTTTAGCCACTTGCTTGCCGGTCAACCAGTATCAAAGATCGTTTTCATCAAGGATTGATTTAAACGGGACCGTGAGGCGACTGACGTTCGGTCAGATGGGACAGTCGCTGACCGCGACACACCTTTTTCACCTCGTCAGGCGAACGTCGACAGGATGCCTTCCGAGACGCTCCCGAATGCAGATGCGTTGGTCCGACCACGTGTCTTTCTCTATCCGCTCGGCCTGTGGCTGCTAATGGCGGTCGTCGCCGTGGCGAACGGCGTGTTCCGGGAAACAGTCATCATCCCCCGAATCGGCGACTACCCGGGACACGTCGTCAGCACCGTCATCCTCGTCGCCGCTATCCTCGTCATCGCCTTCCTCTACTTCACGAACACAGGAATCGCCTACACACGGGCGGAACTGTTGCTTGTCGGCCTCGGCTGGGCAGTACTGACTGTCGGGTTCGAATTTCTGGTCGGCTACCTAGAGGACACTCCGGTCTCCGTCACGCTCGGTCAGTACAACGTCTTCGCCGGCCAGGTCTGGATTCTCGTCCCACTGACGCTCTTCGTCTCTCCGTTGCTATTCGGCTGGTATCTCACCAGCTGAGGGCGCGACTCTACCAAGCACCATACTCGGAATGAGCAAGTTTGACGCTCTACCCGACTATTTCAGCAATTCTTTATAGCCGAGGCAGAGAACCAAGGAACTGTCATGACGGACCTGATCGTGAAATCCGCAGTGAAGGATGCGCTCGAAGGAAACAACGTCTCGGCCGACTTCTACGATGCGCTTGACGCGGAAGTCGAAGAGCTGCTAGAGGATGCAGCACGTCGAGCTGAGGCGAACGACCGTCGAACCGTCCAGCCCCGCGACCTGTAACCCCGACTAATTCACCATTATTGGGGTTAGATGAAGGAAGAATCGCATGACTGCGGTTAACTGTTAGACCGCTTTTATACGTGGACGTATAACGATAGGGAGATGAGTAGAAGTAACAGACAGGGGTTGCTCAAAGAACGGTATCACGTGCATGAGCACCCCTTTGAACCGTACGAGGAGGCGCTACGCCGATCCGACCAGTCGAAGATGGACGTGCCGAAGACCGAGGTTCCGTCGCTGCCGGCACGGTTCAAGGAGCATTACCCCGCGAACGGGATGCAAGACGAGAATGCACAGGCTTCCTACCGTGATGACCGGAAGGAAGACAGCACCCACGTCATCGAATACTCGGACCAGTGGGAGATCCACATCGACGATTCCAACCCACGGTTCCCAGACCAACGGTTCGACCACCTGGTGAATGACGCACCCGTCACCCTTGTCCTCCTCGTAGCTGTCATCGTCCTCAGCTACCACTACAACTGACAGCCGCCATCACAGAAGCGAAATTCGGTCCGTCTCAGCTGATTCACTTGGAACTCCGATGAGTTTCGACGTAACGGATTCGTTTGAGATGCCGTGTTCCACTGGCCTGTGAGCTGTTCACCCCCGTATGGTGGCAGCGATCCCACGTTCTTTGTTTTCGTTCTGGTGCAGTCATAATGTTGCCCGCTTGTTTCATGGTGCTGCGACCGGCCGAGTGGATGCAGTAGTAGCGGATCTTTTTATATATAAATTCGCTATTCTTGCACAGTACGATGCTGACCGAAGCCGATCTCCGCATTCTCGCTGCGCTGGTTCCATTCGGCGTCGTGTAGCCGGAGGAGTGTATACGGATCGCACTTATTGTTCGTCATCGGAGGTATCCCGGCGAGCGGTTCGTTCCGCTTGGTCTCGCTGCATCACTTGACGATCATCGTGTTCGCTTCGAACGAGTACATACAGGAGGAGACCACCACCGATTCCGATGAGTACGAACAAGACGACAAGAAACATACCTGCGGCCATTCGTATCGCCGAGGATTACCCCAGGAAGATATCTACAATATCACTGGTCCCGGGCGTGTCGTCACGGTAGAGTTCCGAATAGCCGCAGTTCGTACACGAGACGACTTTGAACTGATTCGTTTGAATATCGAACATCTTACTGAGACCGCCACCGGTCGTTGAGATGGTTCCAACGTCGGTTTCTGTGTGGCCGCATTTCGGACATCCTCGATCGTCACGGGTGGATTCGGATGTTTCCATAGTCGTCAAGTAAACAGGTTTCATAAGAAATGTACCGATAAGTCAAAACCCGCCTGTAATTACGCGCTGCTGCCAGCTTTTTCGATTGTTTGGTCGCTTACGTGCCTCACACCATTATTGAGGGGCAGTCTGTGAAATGTGTCTGGACAACTTCGACGGATCGGTCGCCGAGCGCAAACGTCAGTCACTCGTAGACGTTCCACTACGCAGAGCCGATGGTGACTTCAACGAGTGCATAGTCTGTTTCCGGATCGTCTGACTCGCCGCCATCTGACTGTGCACCGTCGTCAGAATCGATTGTGTCGTCGTCATTACCGTCGTCTCCCACTACTTCTTCGTCATCATACTTGTCGTAGATTCACTCGGACGCCCAGTCGATTCGACCGGGATCCTCATGGACCGTGGCCCGGCCGAGTAGCGTGACGTTCCACTTGACATCACCACCGCGAGCATCCTCGATCGAGACAGCAACTCGGGGATTACGGCGAACGTTTTCGAGCTTTTTCCCACCTGTCATGAAGTACAGCCCCCGTCTCAATGGCCATACCAGACGGGTGCGACATAGGGTCGGTCGTGGACGGTGGTACCGAGATGGACACTCACGGGGGAATTTGCGATAAGGGACTCAACTTCAGCGGGAACGGCCATACAGCTCGTACGGGCCGTATGTAGATAAGTCGTCAAGGAGAAATTGAACAAGCAATCCTTGTGGAAATGCTTATCTACCGTATCCTTATCTGGCCACCTTGCAACCGTGTATCAGAGATGAAGCGATGAGTGATGAGTTCCAGATCGAAGGTGTGGTCGGAACAATAGGCGGCGGGATGTTCCTTGTTCTTGGCCATTCGCTAAATTTCATTGGGAATACTCCAGCAGGAACCACCCCCGGAAAGGCGCTTGTTTTCGCTGGCCACGTTGTTCTCGTTTTCGGGTTCATCAGCCTGTCATTCCATAATTTGGTTGCCGCCTCTCTGAGTTCACCCATAGTCATTATCGTGATGGAGGACCGCTTCGCTGCTCTGTACTAGTCCGCCTGTTCGTCTACTTCATTCTCCCACGAGAGAGCGATTACCGATCCAGAGTCGATGTCCGCCACGAAACGCATCGTCGTAAGATTCGCTGTTAGGCCAAGGATCCCGCCTCCGATGATTCCAATCGGAAGACCGAGAACTGGGATGTTCACGACTAGTGCGGTTGCGATCGGTGATACGCCGAGGGCAAATAATGCAAATCCAACCGCGTATGCGAAATATGGTCTGCACTGGATTGCAAGTCCGTAGGAACGCCGAGCGGCGTCGACGATGCCTTCCTCTCGGAGGACGATCAGATACGGTGTGGCGTAGAACAGGTAGCCTGCAATCAGGAAGCCAACCAGCGCGACGAGGAGGAGTACGATACTCACCGCGCCGAAGCCACCGGTTAGAACACTTGCTCCGAAGACTCCCAGCGCGACTGGCAGCAGGAAGAGGAATGGCAAGACCGTAATGATGAGAAACGGAATGAAATACCGCCTGCAACTTGCCACGAACCCGTATGGTTCGTTATTGAGAACGTTTCGAATACTTCCGAAGTACCCGGCCGTCAGTACTGCCTGTACAACCAGCAACACCGGGACTGTGACGATTGCGATCGGCAGCATGTCCAATGGAATCCCCGTGTTCACGGCGACACCAGAATTTGGAACACTCACGAATAGCCAGATCGTGACAACGGAAATCGGGAGACCAAGTCTGAATCCGATGTGACCGCCGTCGAATTGGAGAATGGCGAGAATCTTGTTCGTATCAAACAGCGCGAGTACGATGGGGACTAGCGCTAATGAGAGGTGTGCCCAAGCACGGTGCCATCCGTCTGCGAGTCGTGTCGTGAACCCTGGCATTAGAGATTCCCGATTGATGTCACACTATTGTCGGGATATGTGCCTGCCCCACGAGATCTCGTGGATAGTTCGTTTCTTGGAACAATCTGTGCAACGACTATTCTCTCGAATTGAGGGACCATGGGTATCTTCGATACAACTTCACTGGTGGAAAAAGCTGACTTTAGCTACAATAGCAAGTGATGTCTCTCCTCGTCTGATGTTCTGCAATCAACAAGTCAGAAAGTACTTGTTCTCTAGTAGGTGAGGTTCGCCATGGACCGCCGTGCCCTCCTCTCCACACTTGGCGGCGTCGGGCTATTAACCCTCGCAGGCTGTGCTGATAGTGACTCTCCTGCACGAGCGTCGACAACAACTGGTCAACTGAATTCCGATCAACAGTACCCCGACGGGGTAGGACCGAACCATATCAACTTCTCCAAGCTCGACGCGGACGACAACACGCTGTTGCACACCCCCCGAACACACTGGGATTCATATGCGATCATCTTCACTGAACCACCCAACCGTCGACGTGTCGAAGGAGACTACTACATCAACTCTTCCACCGGAGCGGTGATCTCTGATCTCTGGTACGGTGCGAAGGACTATCGCAATGGGGATACGTACGCATACGTCCAGCCTGCAGACCAGATTCCAAATGACCACCAACGCGAAGAGTTGGAATCAGACCCAGCGTTCGTCTACGACAACGCTACCAACGCGTACTATCGGTATGACCGTCAATACGGTCAGATCGCTCCCACAAATATTGGTCGGCATACGGAGATCCTCAGATACTACGACTGGGAAGCGACTAACACGACGACACACCACGGTGTCTCCGTCATTACCTACCAACTTGCCGATACAGTGCCGAACGACTCCCGTGCCCCGTCAGCGATCACAGGATCGCTCCAACTCGGCGTCGAAAACGGAATCATCTATGCGTTCAACATCACACTTGACGATGACGAGGGGGAGGCTCGCTACACCTACAGCGTGCGTCCAGCCCCATTCCCGGAACACAGTTGGGTAGAGACGGCCCGAACGGTCGCCGCCGCGAACACTACCGATGACAGTACTGAATCCAAACGCCTGCAGGCGACGTAGTCTTTCCCTCCTGATTGGTACGTCGTTCAGCCAGCCTCTCACTGTTCGATTACCGCAGCAAGACACGGTTCGACAGAGAACGTGAGTTGGCATCGAGATTTGATGCCGTTACCGGAGCAAAGCGAGTCCGGATGTCGTGCCCCCGCGGATGATGAAGCCATCTTCGACTGGAACGAGACCGCTGATCGTTCCAAGATCGTATGTTTCGCGCGACCAGGTAGTCCGGTGGTCGCCGGTTTTTCGGTCGTAGACTGAGACACCGGTGTTCGTTCTGCCCAGCGCGATCCAAGCATCTCCAATCAAGGGACGACCGGTGACGATTCCGGTCTCGACGCTCCACCGTGTTTCACCTGAGCCAGCGTCAAGAACGAGGCTCGTCTCGCCGGTCCCAGCGGGTACGACGACGTCCTGCCCGTGGACCGCGAGTCCTGAGTGAATCTTGCTGACGCCGTCAAGTGCGCGTGACCAGTGCGTCTCCCCGGTCAACGCGTCGATCGCGTATACTGTACTGTGAGTATCCGCGACGAACACCGTTCCGTCGTAGACTGAGGCTGACCCCACGATTTTGCCGAGCGCGAGATGCCAACGTTCCTTGCCGTCAAGGTCGTGTGCGAAGATACCGCCAGTGCCATTGACGTTCTGCGTCGTGTAGACGCCGTCGGTGTCCAGAGCAAGCGTATCGCCACCGCTGGCGTTCCATTTGACATCACCAGTACGGATGTCGAGAGAGGTGGGCGTGACGCCAGCGACGTAGACCGTTTCGTCGAGAGCGGCGACGGTCGTCTCGCCGTGCCCGCCGACGTCAGCCTGCCAGTACGTCTCCCCCGTCCCAGGATCGAGCGCAGTCAGCTTGTTCAAGCTGGGGACGAGGACGGCGCCACAGGCGAGTGCGGGGACTGTAGCGTCGTCGTCGAGATCGTGAGTCCAGAGCGGATCCTCCGTGGGGGCATCGTAATCGAGGGCGACGATTCCCCCGCTTGCGGGGACGTACGCGGTGCCGTCCGCGACGACAGGGAGTGAAGAGGCGAGCCGTTGGCGGCCATCGGTACGGGCTCCAGCGAGGACGTTCACGACATCCGCATCAGGGTTGGGTGGAGCGGTGTCCGTCCATCCAGTTCGGCCCGGATCACCACCGGCGGTGGGCCACTGTCCTGTTGAATCGTCACAGGGACCTTCGACAGGCGGCTTGTTGGAGAACACGTCGGAGGCACGACCAGCACAGCCGGCGACGCCGGCGGTCGTGGCAGCAGTCAGAGCGGAAAGGAGGGCTCTGCGGGAGGGCATCGTCTAGACCACAGACGTTCCGAGTAAGAAGATGTCGTTGGATGAAACGGTAGTGACTGGTTTCCGGTTCCTCAACGAACAGCCAAAACCACCGGCGAGTAGTCGGGAAGAACGCATCCTACTCACAGCCAATCGACACGGGAACCACTTTTCGAATGTCAGGCAGACTCCAACGCATACACCCGCGACGGCGACTCGTCTAACCCCTGTGTGACCGCGAAGACGGCTCCATCAGCGACAGCCAGCCCCTCCATGACCGCGCTTTCGACCGGGAAACGCCATCGCCGACCACCAAACGTCAGCGGGTCGATCCCGGTTCCGCCCGAGAGAGCGTAGGCTTCGACGAACCCGTTTCCATTTTCGCCTTTCTCACCACCCCCAATATAGACTGTATCACCAGCGATAGCAGGGGCCGCGTCGTAGCGCCCCTCTCGTTCCCAATCAATACTGCCGGTGCGTGCGTCAAACGTCTGGAGCCCGCCGCCGTAACTTCCGACGACGTGCCGTCCAGTCGCCGCGAGATGTGTGGGTCCGTGTTCGACTTCCCACTGGCTGGATCCCACATCCGCACCGTCCTGCAGGCGATAGACGGGCCCGCCGAAGGTTCCGACGTAGATGTCGCCGTTATGGGTGGTGATGGTGGTCACCCATCCGTCGACTTTCCGACGCCAGAGACCTGTGAACCCCTCGTGGTGCACGAACAACTCGTACACCTCACCGCTCTCAGTCCCGACCAGGAGTGAGCGGCCCTGTGCGAGCGCCGTCACGGGTCCGAATACCTCACCGCGAAGCGTGACGTCGCCAGTCGTTGCGTCAATCCGGTAGATGCGGCCCGTATCGTCACCGAGGAAGAGTGTGTCATAATTATGATCGAAGGTGGGAGCGGCTTTGATGCTTCCGCGCGTTTCGAGACGCCATTGCTCGTCGCCAGTTTCGACATCTAACGCAACAAAAGCGCGTTCGTCCGCGAATCCGACGTAGACAGTACCATTCCTGACGGCAGGAGCGCTCGACCACGGTTGCTCTTGACCGTGCCGCCAACGTTCTTCTCCTGTTTCGAGATCGAGCGCCACGAGTGCGCCGGACGTGGGGACCAGTACACGGCCAGCTGCGACGACAGGGCGAGCGGACGGTCCAAGACCGGACAGTTCGGTTGCCCAGCGTTCAGTCACCTCGTCACGAGGTGCCGCGGCATCTGGATTGTAGGCGGAGAACCCGCGGTCGTAGGCCGGCATCGGCCATTCTGTCGTATCATCCGTTCCGGGCGAATACTTCGACCCGCCGATACCGGTGCATCCGGCGAACCCAGCTGTACTGGCTACACCCAGGGTTGTCAGGAAACGTCGTCTGGAGGGCATGATGTAGGGGTCGTGTGACGAGTCGCAAAATCTTTCCGACAGTCATATCTCGTGCCAACTACCCCTCCCTGACGCTCGTTTTGCTCGCGTCTGAGAATGGGGCTTGTCCGTGAGCTAGACCTCGAACCCATCGAAGTAGACGTGAACCGCCTCGGGGTCATTATTCCAGACTACAGAGTCAGCTGACTGGCACCCATCAGCATAGACGACTGATGGCCTCGACAAACATACCGTAGTCCGATGTTCTTCGCCAAGTTATAATCCGCGTTCACGCTGGAGAGCAGAAGTATCAGAATAGAATCTCTTTGGTCTGAATGGATTATTAGGAAGTCCCAGACCATACTTTCTTCACCAATCTCTAAATTACTCTCAAATGTCTGAATAAGGCAGTAGAGGCGCTGAGAGAGCTATTTTCCGCCACTAACCTTTAAACGTGGAACGCTCATAGACCGGTTGCCGAACATATGACAGGGATACAGAACCACGTGAACGATTCGGTTGGTCCCAGGACCACCGTTCAAGCGCGTGAGGTCATCACCTGCGTTGGTGACGTTGGACCTCGACCGGCGCAAAAACCAAACAAGAGGCAAAGCAAATGGTGACGAATATCGACAGCGGACTACGATCCGCACGCGAGCACTTGAATCAGATCGCAGCGCACCGCCAAGGAGAAGCCGAATGCTCAGTCAACGAGTGGCAAGCGGACGTACGGGATTACGGGCAGATCCTTCATCGAAGACTCGAAGATCAGATTCGCACGTATAGCGAGAACACGTCGCTCACCCAACTCGAAGCGGAAGTTTGGGTGCTGCACAGAGCAGATAACGAGGAGACGAATTTCCTGACGTTCGCCGCCATTTCGCTCCTCTATTCGACCCCCGGAACGGGATTCGAGACAAATCGGCTAGCCGATGATGAGGCTAGTGCCGTTGATAGCGAGGATGTAAAGTGCATCTACAGTGATGCGAGAAAGAAATACAGAGAAGGGAACAACTTCGTCGAGGAAGTGTTCTCTTCGGAAAACGACCATGAGATCGACCTTCCAAGGAAAGTGTGGCTAGGGCTGTTCACGCTCAAGCGCCTAGAGAAGCGTCGCCAGCCCGGAGAACAAACAGTTGAGGAAATCGTCACGCGGCTCCTCGCTGAAAGTCGAACTCGTCGCCCATTAGACGAATTCATCGAAGAGTACATTCAGGCCCGAGGCCGGGAGAATGTCCTTGAGATTACGATCGAGCTGCACGACTTCGTATTCGGAGAGATCTGGATTAAGTCGTACACGAGTGTTGACGATGAGTTGCCGGATGTCGTGCTGGATACGGATGTCGTCACGATCGAAGGCCATCCGCACTTGCTCCAATTCGAAGAGGAGCCCTCAACTGACGTGGACCTCAGTCACTGGAAGTTGTACGTGTCAGATCGCGTTCTCGGTAGGGATAGCGTCGAGTTGGAAACCGGGATCGCGGCGATGGAAGATCACGTGCGCACCTTGATGGATGAGGAATCAATCATCAGCCAGGCCGAAAAGCAAATCGAGATCTCCTAATGGCGACCGATCTCGGGCCCACGAATCTCCTCCGCCGCCACACTGGAGATTCTGATTTGAGAACGCCGTGCATTGAGAGCCAAACGATCCCGGGGGTGGATGATATCGCCGCCGAGTCGCCTATCACCGTTGAACAACCCCAGTACTCGTCAAACGGTGAAGGGAGCGCTATTCCCTACCAGACGTGCTCCATTGTCGACGAAGAAACCATTGATACCATCACAACGACAGCCGAGACGGTAGCACCCGTCATCGCTGACTTGCCTGATCCGATGCGAACCCGAATCGAGGGATGGTGTGATCTTCACGGGTTCAATACCGAGGGTGGGCTTCCAGAGACGACCCTTGCTCGACAAGCGGTTTATTACATCTTGCTAAAGATCACTCTCTACGAGTGGCATCACCGATACGGGCACCTTCCGGAACTTCCGGAGAACATGCGGGACGGACTTCGTACTGCCGGAACGCAGACAGGTAATCCGGCATTCGAGGAGTGCGTCCTTGACGACCTCATTTGGCTCGCCGGAGAGACTGCTGTTGAAGGTGTTGTCGAGATCCGCGATCGATTACTGGAGTCCACACAACCCGCGGAGGACATTGGGGCGCTCTATGAAGCAATCCTATCCAACGAAGTGCGGCGGCCTCTCGGTCAGTTCAGAACGCCACCCGCCATCGGGAAGACTATGCGTACCTGGGCGGCCAACGAGGACGACACCGTCCTTGACCCTGGAGTAGGAGCAGGTGGACTTTCAACTCCAGCTCATCATCCACAGTGGAGTGTCAACACAGATCCAACTTATGTCAGCGGGATTGATCGCAGTCCTCTGTCGCTCCTTATGGGTTCAACAGCGTTGACACTCGCTCGACAGTCTCACGATCCGCACAGAGCAGATTTTCTCTCCATCTCTCCAGAGGATTTGTCGGAAGATGTGGATTCGATCGTCTGTAACCCACCGTACACCCGGCACCAAGCGCTCCCTGCAGACTACAAAGAATCAATTAATTTGCAAGCAGAACAGGAGACTGGACTTGAGATCAGTACAGCGACCCCGCTGTACGCCTACTTCATATATCATACGAGGGACTTCCTCACGGAGGGAAATTGGGCAGCGTTTCTGATACCACCCAATTTTCTTGCTGCTGACTACGGTGACGCGCTGAAGCAGTTTTTACTGGCGGAATTCGACATCAAGGCTCTGCTCTTGTTCGATTTGGCTGACGGGCCGGTCTTTGACGATGCACTCACAACGGTTCTCATCGCGTTCCTAGAAGTGTCAGATGAAACGGCGGAATCCGAAACGCGATTCATTCGCGTCGAGGATCAATGGGAGAAGATCCCGATTCAGGAAATCGTACGCGACGGGAAACAGGGACGCAGAGACTGGGGGTTCGTAAACTGTGTTCCGCAGGAGAGTCTCACGCCTGCGGAAAACTGGCGGTCGCTCTTCGAGCCACTCGATTTTGATACAAGCTTGCTTACGCCGTTTTCGGAGATTGCGGAGATCCATCGCGGAATCATGACGGGCGAAAACGACTTTTTTAGACTCTCACAAGCCGACATCGACGAGGTCAGGATCAAGGAACGATATCTGTCGCAGTTAGCTCCGAGTCCGAGAGTCGTCCACGGGTTGGATTTCCGTCAGGAGGACTGGGAACGGCATCGTGACAACGGGGAAGCTGTGTGGCTGCTCTATCATCTTGACGCTATCGACGGAGTTCCACGAACAATCGAAGCCGTCGAAAACGGCTGCTCTGAGGGTATCCTTACGCCGGAGGCAGCCTCGTCACCATCGCTTGTCGCGTACTTACAGTCAGGCCTGGTTGAACACCCAACCCTGGCCAGTCGATACACTATCCGAACCCGGTCACCGTGGTATCGTGTTGATCGACGAGATCCACCCCCGATCCTCATCCCGTATATGTACCGATCCGGATTCCGCGCCTTGCTCAACGAGACCGACGCCCGGTACGTGAACAACTATCTCGGGGTCTATCCTGATGGCTCGCTCAGTCGAACACAAGTTAAGGCGCTGCTGGCCTATCTGAACAGTTCGCTGGCGGATAAGGTCGTTCGTCGAGATGCCCGCCTCTACGGAGGGATGGACAAACTCGAACCTGGTGATCTCGCAGATGTTCCAGTGCTTGATCCACAATCGGTCACTGAGGAGACCGTCACAGCTCTCGCCAACCAATTCGATGAACTGCGAGAAACTGCGCGCCGTAACGGCTCCTGTACAGCAGTCGTCAGCCGTATCGATGCCATTCTCGAACAGGAACTGTGACTGTGCCGGTTGCGGAAACCGCAATAATTTGCAGTGGAGTAGAATTATTGTGCTAAACTGGGTATGACAGCATATGCCGCCCGGAAACGCGTCCGACGACGAGCCCGAGTGGGTGGAGACGTGGGAGGAGCACACGTCGGCGTTCGATCGGGTGACGTCAGTCACGATGACGCTTTCGGAGTTTCAGTCCGCCTCATGGATCGCCGAGGAGGCGGCCGTCTCCCCGAATACGGCGCGGAACCATCTAGACCGGCTCATTGATCTCGGCGTCGTGACGACGAGTGAGCAGGACGGAACTCGCCACTACTATCCGGATCCACTGTACACTCGTCTCCGAGATATTCAGGAGCTACTTGAAGACTCGTCGAAACAGGAACTCTCGGAGCAGGCCACCGCGTTGAAAGACGATATAGAGGCCTGGAAAGGCAAGTACGACGCCGACTCACCGGACATGCTCCGAGAACGAGCGGCCGTCGATGGCGTTTCCGCCGAGCAAGCGTACGAACTCACACAGGCCGCGAGCGACTGGGACCTCACCCGGTATCGACTCTCTCTTGTGCGGGACGCCATTAGGAACTACGACACCTGGCCATCCGACAGGTCGTCGAATACAGTGTAACCGGCGAACGGACCCCGTCGAGAAAACCCTCTAACATAACGGTCACCGACACGCTTCTCCCTGGCTCCTCCCGAGAACGTGTCCGCTCCAATGGGGGTACTGATCCGGGTTGTGATTTCAGATGTGGAGACAACGTCCTGTACTTTACCACTCAGTTCCACTTTCACCGCGCTTGGCCGAAGTTTATGGATCTTACCGCTAGAATAGAAGACGAGGGCTGCTCCCCCCACCCTCAGTGTCACACGTTCCCCGGTTATCACCCATGAGCATCCATACTCAACCGATCGGCTCATGTCCGCATTGCAGGACACAGATCCCGGGATCTCGATTGCTGATCGAGTACGAAACGGCTTCCGGATCGGCAGTATACGCGGAATGTCCGGACTGCAAAGATGTCGTCCATCCCGAATAGGCCAACCGATGCCTCAGTTCGATGTTGATGCTGAACGGATCAATCTTTTCGAGATTGACGGTCAGTATCTGTTCAAGCAGTACTTCGAACGAACCGATCTTTTCGAAGAGTTCCGTGAGTACTATAACGATGATGCCTACCGATTCGAAATTCCACAAGACGACCTCGATGTAGTACGCGAGCGGCTGACCGAGGCATACTTCGAACCCGTGATCGTCGACGATCTGGAATCGTTCTGCGTTGTCAAGGAAAAGTACACCGAGCACGCCGAAATTCTCAAACATTCGGTCACGCATTGGGAACGCCGCGGCCACCTGTTCTTCATTATGAAGGACGAACTCGCTGTCAAAGAAGCAGTTGAACGGGGTGCTGACCAGCTTGAAGAGACAGAGTTCGTTCTCGGACTCTGAGCAGGCACTTTAGCATTCAAATCCTGACGATACTCCCGATTGACAACAGCCAGTAATCAAATACCGGGAGTTCTTTTTGCTGGATATGGCGCATAACGCCCGCCATAACGACGATACCTATCACCGGAGGTCAATCGTAGAGGCCGTGTTCTTCGCCCTCAAGCAGCGGTACGGTGGCACGCTGCGGGAACGAACATTGTGCGGACAATTTCGAGAACTTGTTCTGAAAGCGTCAGTGAGAAATGTTGAGCTTGCCCCCTATTTCGGTTAGTGGAGATAGTAGCACAGGTATATGGCCGGTTGAGCGTCCGACATCAATATAAATCATCCAACCTGGATAGTACCCACATGAAGCGGCGTGCCCTCCTCTTACTCGGTGTGACTTCGCTGTTCGGCGGCTGTCTTGGAATTGGCGAGAACCAGCCCCAACCTCAGCTCGCATGGATTTGGTTACAGAACGACCGTGAGGAAGAGTACGAAGTTGACGTGGTCGTCGAAGAGGACGGTGAGTCGGTGTTTTCCGAAACGTACCCGTTGGGAGCGACGTCGGATACTGCAAACATCAACGTGGACAACCCTGTCGATGAGCCAGGACACTACGTCGTTCGGGCCACGATGGGTGGCGAAACGCGCGAGGTCGATATAGCTGAGTTCGTTGACGGCGATGAGAACTGCGTCGGAGTTCGATTCTCGTTACTCAACAATGGGAGTGTAGATTACTGGACGAAGTCTATGCAACAATGTTAGGATGTGAACCCGGACGTTCGTACGAGGTTCTGATCACCAGAAGTGTTGGTTGACAACGCCGCGCCCGTATTGTTTCATCGCGCGCAGCAATGGTCGTGTGGAGACGCGCCGAAGGATCGATTTCTCGGGCGGTGCACTGCCTGCAAGTGACGTTTCCCAGCCGGTATGTGTCTGTAAGCGTTCTCGCTCCCGTGTTGCGGCTGCGCGGACGCTCTCGACATCCATTGATTCGACCGACCGTTCCTCCATCAGGACCTCACCGTCGACGACGACTGTCTCGATATCGCCTGCAGTCACCGAGTTCATCAGCACCGACGGGAGATTGCTGTATGGCTTGTGGCGCGGGGTGTTAACGTCAGCAACGATGAAGTCGGCGCGCTTCCCGGGTTCGAGGCTCCCGACGTGGTCGTCGAGTCCGAGTGCACGTGCGGCGTCGATTGTGAGCGTTTTGAGCAGGTCGTACGAGGACCACTGCTGAGCACCGTACTCGAAATTCGACAACAGCCGGGCGTGTTTGGCTTCCTGAATGAGATCCCAGGAGTCGAACCAGAACGGGTCGTCCAGACCGATGACGACATTCGCACCGTACTCTTGGAGTGCCGGGAGCGGGAACCAGGTTCGCTTCCCGGCCTGGAAGTAACTGTACACAGTCGGACAGTGAAGGACGTGTGCGCCGGCATCGGCGATTCGCCGCGCGTCGTCCCGGTCAGCGTGCAGCAGGTGGGTTAGCAGCGTTCGCTCATCAAGGAGGCCGAACCGGTCGAGCAGGTCGAGTGGGTCGTCAGCGCCACTCCCTGCCGCCATCGTGTCTGCCTCGGCAGAGTCGTACAAATGTGTGTGGAGCCGCAAGTCGGGATAGTCTGCCCGGAGCTCAGCGACGCCCTCCCAGAGTTTCCGTGAACAGCCGGCCTCACCGCCCGGTGCGATACTCGCCGTGACACGCCCGTCGTAGGTGTCGTGGTAGGTTTCAATGAATCGACGGGCGTCCGCGAGCTGTTCGGCCGCGGGGGCGGGATTGACGAAGTCTGCGAGCTCCGGTCCGATCACACCCCGCAACCCGGACTCACCGATGGCTTCCGCCCCGAGTTCCGGCGTGAAGTCCATCGCGTTGACGGTCGTGACGCCATGGGTGAGTTGCCGTAGGCACGCGAGTTGCCACGCGGCCTCGAAGAATGATTCTCCCAGCATCGGTTCGGCAGTGTGGTACAACGCGAAGGCCTCTTTGAGCAGTTCACTGCCGTCGAGTTCGCTGAACAGACCCTGGACGAGGGTAAAATCGGTATGACGATGAGCATCGATGAGGCCAGGTATCACGACCTTGCCGCTGGCATCAATCACGCGCTCCGCAGTTGGGTCCCGATCTGCGGGCTCAGTTGATTCGACCGATGAAATGGTTCCGTCCGTCACTCGGATGGAGCCATTCTTCAGAATCTGGTTCTCTTGATTCACCGTGACGACGACCGCATCGTGAATCAGGAGATCAGTCATTACTCAATACAGATTAGTCGAATTAGGAAAGCAATTTTGGAAGCGACGACGGACTACGGCGACTCTACAGCAAGGTAGGACGAGCACCTTGCGCTATGGTTCCAGTCGGGTAACTCGCGGGCAGCGAACAAGCTGCCCAGAATTTATCTGAGTTGTGTGACTATTTCCGGTATGATCAGGCCTGGCGCGAGTACGTTACCCGGAGATGGATAGGTGAATAGATGATGAGCGCCTCCGCTCACGATTCGGGTGTTCGGGCGTGGATCAACCGGCATCGAATCGCCGCCTTCCTCGGGATCACGTACGCGTTCACGTGGCTCATTCAAGGGGCGCTTCTCGCTAGCGGGATGGAGGCGTCGTGGACACATTCGATACTCATCGGGTTCGGTGGCTTCGGACCGCCGGTCGGAGCAGCCGTAGTCATCTGGGCGAGTGATGGCGATCTCCGAAAGTGGATTGGGCAGTTCTTCCGCTGGCGCATCGGCCTCAAGTGGTGGGTCATCGCACTCGGGTTACCCTTCGTCATCCTCGTCCTCGGGGTCCTCCTGTTCGTCGCGTTCGGCGGACCGATTGATCTGGGTTCGTTCCCGTTCGTGGGCATCTATCTGTTCGTGTTGGCTTGGGGTACCATCTGGGGTGGCGGGCAAGAAGATCTGGGCTGGCGCGGGTTTCTCCTTCCGTTGCTTCAGGACAGGTATAGCGCGTTCGTGTCGAGCCTACTAGTCGGCGTCGCGTGGGCCGGTTGGCACCTTCCCCTGTTTTTGAACCCGACGACGACCCACGGCGGTTGGCCGCTCTCCCAGCAACTCATCTGGATCGTCTCGATCTTGGCCGGCTCTGTGCTCTGGACGTGGATGTACAACAGCACGGGCGGGAGCGTCCTCGCGGTCGCCGTGTTCCATGCCGGTGTCAACGGGATGGGCGTGTTCCACCCGGCCGATACCGCCGCGATGGCACCCGGGGGCGTTCCCGACCCGTGGTTGACACTCCTTTCGGAGATTACTGGAGCGCTTCCGCTAGTCGCTATTGCGCTTCTCTTGGTGATCGTGTACGGACCAGATCGTCTCACGAATCGGGAGATTCCGGGTCGGGAAGTAGTCGGGCTCAAGGAACCCGCCGTCGACGAACGAAACGAGTGAGTATCAATGGCGACTGGGCCGACCGAACAGCCAGTAGACAACACGACGTTCCGGAGTAGGCTTTGGGCACTTGACGTCGCTAGACTGCGAGAGGCGTCGTGGTTCACGCTCACAGTCGTTGTTGTCGCTGCGGCGACGGCGGTAACGGTCTTCAATCTATATGTTAACGCGATTCTCGGTGCCGTACAGCCGATATTCGACGCGACAGGTGGGCTCGTTCAAACCACGCTTCTGGTCAATGTCTTGCTCCTCGGGGGTATCGTCGGTGGACTGATTCTCCGACTCGGCGGGCTTCGCCCGCGAGATGTTGGAATCAAACGAGAGGGGCTCTGGATCGGCGTATCGATCACGGTCGGGACGTGGCTCAGTATGCAGACCGTCGGGGCTCTCGCGGCCATCGTCCAAGGACGACCGCTCGGTTTCAATGACGCTTGGACGACGTTGGGGGCCTTTACGGTGGTCGGTGGATTTCTTGCGCAGGTCTTCGGGAACGCCCTCTACGAGGAGCTGGTCTATTTTGCTGTTAGTTACTCAGAAAAGAATGTTGCTGGAAGAAGTCTTTCTCGGCGAGCCAACCACCGACCTTCGCTCCGAGGAAGCCTACGAGCGCCCCAAGACCAAAGAGAACCACCGCAATTGTCCCGATGACAAGGACGAGCGCGGCGCTGCGGAACCACAGCGGTCCCGATACCACTGTGAACGCTTCAAACACATCGACGAGAAACCATAATCCAGGTGCTGCTCCGACAATCCCGGCGCGGAGACCAGCAGCCGCACCGTTAGCGTCAATCACCCGTGTTTTGGCGAGGAATCCCGCGATGAGACCGCCAACGAACACCATATTGAGGGACAGTTCATTACCCATTCCTGACAGCCAGTAGAGGCCGATTGTGAGTGGGAGTGAGATGATTCCACCGATGAGAGCGCATTGCCACGTCGCGGAGACGCGTCTTTGAAGGAAATCAATCCAGGTCATAGTTCGAAAACGCATCTCCAGAATCATAGTATTTCAGCGGCATTTCCGGGAGAGAAACACTGCTCTCGGTTGTTTATGCCTGTCAGTCTACGCACCAAGTAGGCATGGAAGAGACAGATCGTGCCGAATACTGTGGCATCGGTATTCGAGGTGTCGCAATCGGAATCGATTCGTTTGTGTGGATTGCACTCTTGTTCGTTGCAATCTTCCTCACGGGTGTGTTCACGGGACAACTCGAAACCGGGGCACAAGGCATAGACACGAATCTAACCGGTACTCCTGCGTCAATCGCGCTGGGGCTGTGGTTCGTACTGGCGCTCGGCTACCACACAGTCTTCGAGTGGCAGTTTGGGAAGACAATCGGGAAAGCATTGGTAAATATCCGTGTGGCGAGCGTCGACGGATCCCCGCTCACTCTCGGATCCTCCTTGATACGAAACGTCTTGCGCCTCGTCGATTGGCTGCCCGGGTTGTATCTCGTCGGGATTGTGGGAGCAGTGGTTTCGGAGCGGAAGCAACGTCTTGGTGACAGACTAGCGGGGACGACGGTCGTTAGTTCGTGATATCATAGGTCACGTTGAAGAAGACACGGAACCCCGCATCGTTTGGCCTTACAAGTGATCAAATCCGTGTCTCAAATCACTCCTGAAATAAATATGCCATCACCCATCAACGTACGTACTCTCTCCACACCATGGCGATTCGCGCTCATCGGCGCAGTAGCCTCGCTACCAGTCGCTGGTGTTCTAAACTGGCTGCCGAACTCGGAGGCGACCATCGGCGGTAGTATCATGGTGATCGGAGCGTTTATCGCAGGAGCCTTCGCAGAAATCCGCTCGGGGGACTCAGGTGCAGCCGGACTTCGCGCTGGTTTCATCGGTGGTGTTCTCGCAGTACTCCTGTTCGTTATAACAGTGGTCAGCACCGCGGCCAATGGTATGATGGGAGGATGGCCACTTTCCAGATTCATATTCTGGGCCTTCGCCTGTGGGTTATTCCTGTGCGTCGCCCCGATCTTCGGGTTTGGATTCGGACGTGTCGGTGGGTGGGTGGTAAATACTGTTACTTCACTATGGACGACCGAGACGAATAGGTCATAATCATTCTACGACGTGTCGTTCGTCGGATTTCCAGTCCACAAGGCCAATGTCGAGCGGAGCTTGGATATTTTACAGAATGGTGGTTTCAACCGGAGGTATTGACTGAAGCGTAGTATCGAACAGTAGTCCACCAGCCGTGTTACGGAGAGAGAAACACGGACTCACCATCCACAACCACGGAACTCGCTAGGTCGGGTATGGGAGATCATACGCCATCCAACCCGGCCACCGCGAAAACCGCGATAGCGTTCAGTCGTCCGATTGATTGGGCAATTGGCGCGATTCTAAGCTTTGCTGGCACCCTCATCGCACTCAGTGGAACAGCACTGTACTACGGCGTCACCCGTCCCGATATCACCGACTACGTCCACAGTTCGGAGTTCCAATCGGAGGTATTGACTGACGGTGAAGCGATTGACGCTCTCATTGCTCTCGGCCAGTGGAGTGGTATTGGCCTTCTCGCGGCGGGTGGACTGCTGATATTGATTGGGACCGCCGTCGTGGTCGCTCACCGTCGCGCTCGGCTCGACGACCGGAGCACTCCGAACTGGGTTCTTGGCGTAGTCGGCGCTCTAATTGGATCGCTCCTCAGTTTCATTCCGCTGTCACCGATTCTGGGCGGGTTAGCTGCCGGGTATCTCAATCGGAATCCGGAAACGAGCGGTCTGGGTACAGGAACACTTGCGGGGGTGTTCGGAAGCCTGCCGTTGTTCGTCGTCATCGTCGTCGCAAGCATCGGGCTGATCGTGAGCGTTCCCAACGAGACGGCGACTGCCGTCGTTACGGTTGTCAGCATTTCCCTATTCCTGATATTACCCTATTTCGTTGGACTGAGTGCAATCGGCGGCTATCTTGGAGGATGGGTTCGAAAGTTCTGACAGATACTCATAAGATCAATTTGACCAATTGACGGTTGGCGACCTTCAGTGAAAGGTGGCTATTCTATGACGATAGGATGATTGACAGTCGACGGGGACGGTTTAGGTTGCCGTGTCGTAGAGGCGGATCGTGACGATACTTCCTTTTGGGTCGTTCTGCTCGAACTGAAGGTCTCCCCCCAACTGGGAGACAGCCCAGTTGACGAACCACAGCCCAATCCCCTGCCCGTGCTTGAGTTGTGTCTCAGTGCCAGTCGCCAAGATTTCCTGTTCTCGTTCGGGGAGACCAGGCCCGTTGTCCTTGACGGCGATTTCGGCTGCTCCATTCCTATCTTCTCGAATGCTGATTTCGACTTGTGGTGAGTCCCTATCTGTGTGACTGAATGCGTTGTCGACGAGTTCAGTGAGCGTTTGTTGAATCACAGTTTGATGGGATGTAATCAGTAGCTCGTCGGGACCGGTGAGCGAGATGTTGCCTGGATTGTCGCCGGTTCTGAATTGGTCGACGACCGTTTCCGCGATGGGTATGAGATCGACCGTTTCCGGCGGATCCGTGCTTGCCGTCATAACTTCCTCTGCCTTTCTGGCTTTCTTGCTAAGGTCCAGGAGGTCAGCCGTGCTGTCTTGAATCCCCGATTGTATTTCCTCGTCGTCGATGTGGTCGGCATACGCGAGTACGACATCCAAATCATTCCGGACGTTGTGCCGGAGGATTCGGTTGAGCACCGTGAGGCGTTGTTCCCGCGTTTGCTGATCGGTTACGTCTCGGAAGAGCACCGTTCTGGCGACCGGGTTATCCTCGTCATCGGCTGGGGATTCGGTTACAGCGGAGACACTGAACTGAAACTGTCGTCGGCCTCTGGACGTTTGGAGTGCAACGGTTCCCGTGGCACCCACAGGGAAGTGCGTCTGTTCGAGACCGTCAACAACTGACCGGATCGGCTCACCGACCATCGTCGCCGCCGGACTATCGAATACCTCTGCTGCGGTCTTATTGACATCGAGAATGTGGTCGTCCCAGTCGAGGACAAAGATTGGCTCCTGCAGAGTCTCAACAACGCGTGTTCGCGCCACGTAATCGGCCTTCGGGAAGCCAGTCATAACTGGGTATCGTCGTACGGCCACGGCAAGGAGTACGCCGGACAAGAGCAGGCCAATCGTTGAACTGCTCGTGAGGGATGTATTGTTTCCGATCAAGCTAATCAGGTAGGGAGCCGAGACACCGCCGACGACGACCGCAATATGTGTGTTCGAAATCCGGGGATGGCTGCTACCGAAATCGACCAGGAGGTACGTCGCATATATAAACAATATGAAGACGTACATGACTTCCCAGCCGATTAACGGTGCAAGCATACGCTCGACGGCACTTTCCGATGGACCGACTGCGATTACAAGGCCACTCAAGAGTACCGGGATCACAATGCCGGCGAACAGAATGATTCGTTTCCACGTTAGACCTGTTCCGCGGCCAGTGTAACTGAGTGCGTAGACAATCCAAATACCCGGGATGATCAAAGCAGCACCGAATTGGCCCAGCGAAAAGCTCGCGGATAGCAGCCCTATAGACGATACGCCCGGGAGTTCAGAGCCGAACGCGAATACTGCCCAGAGCGTCAGCACCGCGAGGAGCGAAATGAACGGTTCTGCACTAGGCCGCTCCCGAGATTGGAACGCTGTCCAAGTCGTCCAACCAAGTAGAGCGGCCGCAACAGCGGTGAGAGCGAGTACGCCGAGTCTCTCCAAGAGGGCCATATTTCGAGTTCTCCGGTGAATCTTGCTCGTCGTGTGTTATGAACGCGGTGATGATTCGCTTTGAGTTGTATAGAAAATGATATCAAACGGCGATCGGTTCAGGCTAAATGTCCCAGCCATTATATTCAGGCAGTAGATCGTGACACACTACAAAGTGGAAACCGTCGCAGTTTCCGAACGGAGGGCCGAAACGCGTTGCGAGGGTGGGGGCGGGGATGGGGTGCCAGTCGGGTACCCGTCTGGGGGCAAGACGGGTATGTGGATTATGCACCACTCAGATAATAATTGGTAGTTCCGTGTTTCTGGATTAGAAACAATCAGAGCGTAGCTTTGGGATTAGTCTGCGACACGAACCATCGCATCCATACCACCTTCGTCGAGAGAGAGCGAGAGCGAGGTAGCGACAGCCTCGAATCGTTCTCGGTGGTGGCCATCTTCACAGATGGTCATCTCAGTACGGACGAGCCCTGCGTCACGAAGGTCGTTGAGGCGGCGGTATGCCGTCGGCCGTGAGACACCGGCGGCTTCGGCGACGTCACGACCCCCCCGCGGTTGCTCGGCGACGACTTCGTAAACGCGTCGAGTGTACTCATCTCCGAAGAGATCGAGGAGTTCGGCCGTCGTGAGGTCGTTGGTCTCGGTGCGTTCGGATGGATGCTTCGACTGGGGAGCCTTGGGGTGGGCGGACATACTATTGAAGAGAATCCCTATCCTACTGGATGGCGGTGCTAGGAATGCAGACTCCTCCATCACCGCAACTCTAGGAGTGCAGATGAACTGCGAAGAGAAGCCCATCAGTTATAGGGATTCAGCCACGACACCCAGATAAGCAGACGAAACAGATGCCCGGAACCGACGATGTAGATAACGTACGCGCGCTTGTTGTTGATGACGAACAGGAAGTAGCGGATGCGTATGCGTTGCGACTCCGAGGATTCTGCGGGGTCGAAACCGCGTACGGTGGCGCGGAAGCGCTCTCGATCATCGAGGATTCACCAATCGATATCGTCCTCTTAGATCGCCATATGCCGGGTATGTCTGGTGATGACGTGCTGTCGGAACTCGACGAACGGGGCTTCTATGGCCGAGTCGTTATGGTGACTGCGGTCGATCCGGGAGTCGAAGTCTTGGATATGCCGTTCGACGATTATCTGTGTAAGCCTGTTGAGCGAGAAGATGTGCGTGCAGTGGTCAATCAGCAGCGGCAGATTCTCGCCTACGAAACGCTGGGGGAATTCTTTAGCGCCGAAGCCAAGCGTACAGTACTCGATGCGGAGATGAGCCCAGAGAAGCGCCGTGAGCATAGTGGATACGCAGAGATCCCAGAGCAAGCTGAACATCTCGAACAACGAGCGCGGCGACTACTGACTGACGATAGCATACTCGATCAGTTCGACCAAATCGAACGGGAAGAGAGGTGACCTGCCAGACACTCACCGCTCGATAATTGCTTCGAAGACGGTGTTACGTTGGCAGATTTGCGAACATAAGCACGAGTCCGATAAAAACGAATCCAACAGACGTAATGACGGCATACCAAATAACGCCGATTCCGAGGGCGATGCGGCCGCCCAGTCCGACACCGTTGGGCGTCCAATAGCCTCGTGCAGGTAGGATTCGGAGGGCGGTAAGTGCGATGGCTCCGGGGAACAGTAGATTGGCAGCAAGAACGCCACCAACGATACCAACTGCGTCACCCCCTGTGACTGTCCCAGTCCCTGCGATAAGGAGCATAATGACGAGGTATGAGAACGACTGTACCACGATTATACCGGCACCGATGAGCAGATAGTTCACGACGAGCCAGTTGGTAGGCCAGCGAAACAACTCACGGAGACGTGTAATCGCCAGGAGCGGCGACCAGAACAGAAGAACGATGACTGCGAAGCCAGCGACGACGCATAGTTGCTGGAAGGCCATATTGAGTCTTGCATCCTTGGAAGCATATCATTCCAGTCTGTGTTTCTCTACCTGAAGCGCAATTCGAGTGATGACAACACTTGATCTGGCCAGAATAGCGGCAGTCAATTGTTAACGGTCCTCGGATCGTTCAGTATTCTCGCCAAGATACGCATCGAGTAGCTTCCGCTGTCCAGCTCGCAGGTGATACAGCAGCGTCGAACCGGTAATGTCGAGGGATGCAGCGACTTCTTCCGCTGTACTTCCCCGGGGGGATTCGAAGTAGTCCGCGAGGTACGCAGTCTGCAGCACAGTCTGTTGTCGTTCAGTCAAAGCATCATTTAACGCGTCCCGGAATTCACGAGCGGTCGTCACCGATCGCTCTCGTTCCTCCTTCGCAACAAATTCCATATCGTAATCGCGGCTGACGGTATCTGCAATCCGCCGAACGTCGCCGTCTGGTGGAAGCTCGACGACGAGTTGGCCGGATCCACTATCGAAGTTCGCTTGTCGAATAGTCCCGCCGAGGGACGAGATTGCGAGTAGTGGTGTGGAGGCCTGTACCGTGAGTTCGATAGTCCCATCCGAATCGGATTCACGAATGGCTCTGGTCTCGACAATCCCATCGATAGCAGCCACCGCATCCTCAACGGCGCGGACGTCAGCGTCCTCGACCGAGACGAAGCACAGTAACGCATCATCCCCATGAGGGACTAATCCTTCTAGTAGCAACGTCGAGTCGAGGGACTGGCTAAGCTTCGATAAGACCGAGTTATCTCCGACTTCGAACGTAAGTTCAGCGACTGTGTCGGAGAGTAGTAGATTCCGATTCCGGGCAGCGGTGACGGCGAAACCAGCGACTTCACCTAATGTCTCAAAAGTCGTGCGTTCTCGATCAGAGAATGCCTCGGTTCCCGCCGCATAGACGCCGACCACACCGTGTACGTTCGAACCGTACACGAGCGGAATGGCCAGTGCTGATTGAACGCCGTCCGCGAATCCAGCCGTCCAGACTGATTCCGGTACTTGATGGTTATCTGCGAGTGGTTGCGCAGACTGCAACCGGCCGCTCTCGATTGCACGCTCTTCGAGAGTCTTCGCTGCATCGTCGTCAAGCGAATCCCGTACCGCCGCAAATGTCTTGTCGGCCTCGCCCCCAACAGCGTGGATAACGAGATCGTCGCTCCCAATCTCGCGCTCGCCAACCCACGCAAATTCGTAGATGTCAGCGTCGCCGAGGCTGCGGGAGATCGTTTCAGCGATCTCCTCGCGGGAGGTGGCACCGACGAGCTCCGCAAGGATCTCGGAGAGTACGTCCTCAATGACAGCCGTTCGTTTGCGCTCGGTTCGCAGCTGTTCAATAGACTGCTCGTAGCGTCTCCGCTCCGTTACGTCTTGGAGATAGACCGTGACACCCTCGTCAGTAGATGCGACTGAGACATCGAGCCAGCGTTCCAAATCAGGGTAGTACTCCTCGAAAGACATTTCAGTGAGCGAATCGCCTTCAAACGTCACCAAGAGAGAGTCCTCGACAGAACGAGGGAAAATCTCCGCGAGAGGTGTCCCGATCGCATCGTCCCCAGAATCGATCAGTGACTCAGCAACCTCATTGATATCAACCAATATCCCATCTGGAGAGACGATGAGGACACCGACAGGAGCGTTCTGAAGCCGGTCATCCATAGCTACTAGCACCGTGTTCGTTCGATAATGGTCTATTGGTTCTGACGACAGGGTACGTCATCGGAGTCAGAAGCGGATCTCGAACCGTGCACCACCGTTCGTGGCGGTCATGAGCGTCAACTCCCAGCCGTGGGCAGCGACGATGCGATCGACTATTGCAAGCCCGAGGCCTGTTCCGCCGTCCCGGGTTGAGTAGCCCGGATCGAACACCTGGCTCTGTTCTTCCGAAGGGATTCCTTGACCGTCATCAGCGACGTAGAAGCCATCCTCCAACCTACCAATGGAGACAACCACCTCACCTCCTGAATCGGTCTCCTGTTCTGATTTCCTCAATCGATCGTCGATGTCCGAACCGTGTTCGATGGCATTCCGGAACAAATTCTCGAACAGTCTCTGAAGACGGTCAGCGTCGGCAGTGGCAGTCGGCAGTTCCTCCCGAATATTCAGAGCCGCATGATCAGTATCGACAGATTGCCATGCATCCTTTGCAGCGGATTCGATTGAGACGTTCTCCGACGGATCCACAGCAGTCTGATCTCGGGTAATGGTGAGTACGTCTCGGATTATCTGCTCCATCCGGTCGTGGGCGTCGGCTACGGCGTCGAAGTGCTCGGCATCTCCAGTCTCCCGTGCTGCTCTGAGGTGCGCTTTGGCGACGTCTAACGGATTACGTAGGTCGTGGCTGATCACACTGCTAACCTGGTCGATAGCAGGTGTCTCCGCGATATCGAGGCACTCAGTTAAATCTGAGAAAACAAGGTAACCGGAGTCATCGTCAGCAATGATTATCCGAGCGAAGAATGGTCCTTCCTCACCGATTCCGTCGAGATAAATACCGACAGGATCGCTGTGAATGAGGTGTTTTACCGGCTCCTCGCTACCTGTTGAGCTGACAACGTTAAACTGATCGAATATGGTTGCGACCGGCTTTCCGGACGAGATACTCTCAAAAACCGACGTAGAGGCATCGTTGAGTGCTGTGATACGAGGTACGCCATCTTCTACAGTATAAGCGATGACTGGACCCGGAAATTCGTCAAGCGCGATTGCAATACTGTGATCGTCTGTCATCGAAGCCTTACACTCCTATAACGTGCCAGGCGATGTTTATCAAGATCGATGGTCGCTGGTTGATCCATCGATTGAGAGCGTTTCGATAACCGCGCATATTCCATCGTTGGTTCGGAGAGACGTATAGTGTTACTTGCCGATTCTGGCTCGGAAACACAGCCCCTCGATTAACACGGTTCCCCCAAGAATCGCTAACGAAGTCAGTCAAAGCAGACTTCGTAACCATGGATATTGAGCAATTCGCATCCGAGCACATCACGACGGAGACCGATGCACCGTTCCAACTGGAAAATAGTTACACACTCGACGTCGCCGTCGACGGGGCAGTACAAGCGAAAGCAGGTTCGATGATCGCGTTCACGGGCGATCTATCGTTCACCGGGAAAGCATCCGCAGAGGGCGGGATTACCGGGTTCATCAAGCAGGCTGCGACCGGCGAAGGAACGCCGGTTATGTCCATCGAAGGTCAGGGACACGCCTATCTCGCCGATAGGGAGAAAAAAGTCCAGCTCCTCGAACTCGGTGCCGACGATTCAATCACGGTGAACGGCGAGGATGTCCTCGCGTTCGACCCCAGTGTTTCATACGAAATTTCCTCGATGGACACGCTCGCCGGAGCATTCGCCGGTGGGTTCACGAACGTCTTCCTCGAAGGCCCCGGGTACGTCGCCATCACCACGCACGCCGATCCGATCGTTCTGGAACCACTGGTTTCGACCGACCCGAGTGCAACGGTCGCTTGGAGTGGGACCTCACCGAACGTTCAGGTCAACAAGAATCTCTCCGATATGATCGGTCAGGAATCCGGCGAGCGATTCCAGATGAACTTCGATGGCGACTCCGGCTACGTCGTCGTTCAACCGTACGAAGAACACGCCGGAGAAAACTAAATCCGGCTAGCATTACCTCCGAGGATTACAACAACGGAACGGTCTACTGACGGCCCGGAGATACTTTATCGGAACAGGACTGAACTGATCCACTACGAAGAATGCTGAAATTTGTACAGAATATTTGGGAGCGCCCTCTCGGTCGGGTTTTGATACAACTCCTCGGTGTGTTCCTTGTCGCGGGGACGGTGACTCTGTATCCCCCACTTCGAAACGTTATTCGGTGGTTCTTCCCGTTGGGCCTCCTTATCTGGGGAGGCTCTCGGGTATATCTTTACGGAAGAACCAACCCTCTGAGTCTGGTTGCGGGTTGTTTGCTTATTCTCGGCGGAATCTCGCGCGCGTTGTTTCAACTGATTCCGATGTATGAACTCACTGGGACCGTGGCTAATCTCATTCCCCTTGCTGGGATTTTTGCGGAACTGTTCGCTCAGCACTACCGAAAACAGGAGTAGCTGTGTCTGAATTCGAGAGACACGCTCACCACTTCGGACAATAATTGGTGCGAGACGCCTCACTCTTGATACCGGACAAGATAGTCACACAGATCGATCGAGGACTTCGATTCGGATGGTTGTCCCATCTGTAACGTCGAAAGAGAGGTCACCGTTGAGCTTGGTGACGCTCCATTTGAGTTGCCACAGGTCGAGCCCGGTGCTGTGTTGAAGCGAGGTTTCGGTTTCGGCGTTGAGCGACGCGAGCTCGGAGTCTGGGATCCCCGGTCCGTCGTCACTGATTCTGATTGAAAAGCCATCGGGAAGCGGTTCAACTGCGATGGTGACTGACTCCTCTGCGTGTTTGATAGCGTTCTCGATTGCACTCTTGAGTGCAGTACGGAGGACTTCCCAGTCGGTGTCCAATGCTGCCGTGTCTGGAGCATTGAGCGTTACCGCCACGTCAGTGTCCCTAGGTATTAGATCTCGGATGGCATCAGTTAAATCGCCGTGTGATGCAGTTAGTTGGCGAGAAAGCAGTTTGTCCATTGCGCGCGCTGTAGTGCTGAGATCCGCGAGTTCGTCTGCCGAGTTTCCAATCGCGGTGGCGTAGTCGCTGTCGATCTCGTCGGTGAGGGCCTCCGTATTGCTCTTTATTACGTCTATCCTGTTGCGAAGGTTGTGTCTGAGAACGCGGTTCAGTACTTCGAGGCGCTGTTTGCGGAGCTCTCGTCCCGTGACGTCACGCAGACTGAGAAGGGAGCCGAGCTGACGATCGTGCTGGTCGGTGAATGAAGTCACTTGTGGGTCGAATTTTCGCCTGCCAGTGTTTGTTTCCAGTTCCACTGTCTCAGCTTGCTTAAGCGACGAAACCGAGAAACTGGTCAGTGTCTCGAATGACTCACCAAGTGGCCGGCTTGGTGAATCAGTAAGCGTCTCTGCGGCTGCTTCGTTGAGTTTTATAATCCGATCGTCACGGTCAACGACGATTATGAGGTCGTCGGTTTCACGCGGGATGGCGCGTTCGCCGAGTGCACCGATAGCAGGTGTTGACTCGAACATCTGGTACCGGAACACGGCCAGCGAGAGACCCCCAGCTGGCAACACGTATGCCACCGCGAACACGCCAAAGACGAGTAGATCCCTTGTTTCGCCAGCCATCATACTGGTCGAATTAACCAGAACGAGGGGTGCGATACCGGCCACTGATAGACTGACCCCCTGCGACAACGAGAGATGTCCGTACTCGTAGGTCGTACGTAAGAGTAAGTAACACCCGACAGCAGCAAGGGCGACGATATACAGTAGCGAGAACGTTCCGACCAGATTGGCTATGACATTCACCCCACCGAACTCGGCTACGCGCAACACAACGATTAAACCGATACCGGCAACAGGCACAGAAACTGCAAGGACGGTTCGCCAGCCAAAGTCGATTTTACGGCCAGTGTACTTGAGGGCAAAGAGAAACCACGGAACCATTGCAACTGCCCACGCGATGAGCCCGATGTCTGTCCATAATGGAACATTCGTTTCAGGAACGTCCGCATTCCCAGTAATGATTACCAAGAAGGCGCTGATAGCTCCAACGCCAAGTATGATTGCCACAGCTGCAAATGAACCAGTACCTGGCTCATCCCATCGTCGATAACTAAAGACGCCAATCCAGCACAACCCAATCCCGGACAGCAATAGCAGGGCCAAGAATCCCTCCCAAAGCGGGATCATCATATATCGAGTTCACAACCCCATCGTAAAAACAGCTCCTCACTCATCCGCCGTCTCATCTCACCATATGAACGGTTTGTTCTATTATTCAGTCGAAGAGAGTTAGCTTCGAATGATGGAGGCGAGGGTACTGAGTACGACAATACCACCAAGTCCGAGGATGTATAGTGGTTTATTGCTACTCTCGTGCTTGAGGAAAGCATTGTCCGGAGAATCTGTGGGCACGTACGCCGTCACCGTGGCTCCCGTCTCGTAGCCCTCTAATTGCGCGCTCGCCTTTTCTTTGGTTCCGAATTCGTGTGAGACGTCGCCCGGGTACATGTTCGAGGACGTATAGGGTTCTCCGTTGAAGGTATAGTTGAAGGTCGCTTGAGGGCTATAGTCGTCCGTTCCCCGTCGTTCGTCGATCCGTTCGATCGAGGTAGAGACGATAGTGGCGTCTACGGTCTCTGTGGAGTCTAACGCCGCGGATTGAGCCGAATAACTGTATCCACCGTATCCCACTGCTCCAAGCCCGACGATCAGCGCGAGTGTGATCTGTAGCGGCCCGGATGGTCCATTGAAGTTGAATTCCATAGCTCTTGTTCGAAGTAGTAGAACAGTAAAGGGGAACTCAGTGTTTCTCAGTCTGTAACGCCCACCCAACAGACATACTCGCCGTTGTAGAAGCACGTATCATATCGATGCACCTTCGTGAGACAATCCGGCGACACCAGCTTGTATCGTTTTTCCTCATCGCATTCGGATGGTCGTGGGTATATGATAGCATCGTCTTCCTGACGGTAGGGTCATCTCCAGGAATCCTGGTTCGGGGGCTCGTTCGAGCGTGGGGGCCATTGATCGCAGGAGTTACTGTGACATGGGCAAGCGACGGAGATTTACGGACGTATTTCGGCCAAGTTACGAAGTGGCGAGTCAAACCCCGGTGGTACGTCTTAGCGGTCGTTTTACCGTTTGTTCTTAATGGCACCCTTGCTGTGAGCGTCGTGCACCTGTTCAACGGTGGTGACATCCAGATTGCGCCGTCACCGTGGTGGCACTATATCGTTGGATTCCTTGTGGTCCTGTTTCTCGCGGGCTCACTCGAAGAGTTTGGGTGGCGAGGATTCGCCCAACCAAGACTCCAAGAACGCTATACGGCACTAACAGCGGCAACCGGAATCGGGATCGCGTGGGCGCTCTGGCATCTCCCCTTGTTCTATCTCATCGACGTTGCAGCCTACGACGCCTCCGGGTTCTGGACGAGCTACTTGTTCACCCTCGTTGTTGAGTCGATCATCTACGCGTGGTTGTTCAACAGCACCAGTGGCGGACTCCTGTTTCCGATGCTCGCTCACTCGCTCGGGAACCTTCCCCCACTCATTACACCGGTCGGAGACATCGGAAGGCTCGCCCAGTACACTCCCGAGCTTCTGTCAGTACTCCTCGTAGCTGGACTTGTCTCATATTACGGACGGGAATACCTCTCTTCCTCGGTACCAGAACCACGCATCCCAGGAGCAACTACAGAAACGATTGCAGACTATCCCTGATCGCGGATGAGCAATTGGTGTCTGCCACTCGACGGACCACCGTGCCTATCCCCACTGATGACTCCGACCAACGGCTGCTGTCCCCAACGCGAGAACGGTAAGTCCGAGATAGATGGCTGGAATCGTGAGAGTAGTAATGTGTGCGCCGACGTAGTCGAGTGGGCGGAAGTTATTCATCGGACCAACGTACCATGCCACGAGATATCCCAGTTCGAAAATTCGGGGACGTCCTGTCCAGACACCGAGCGCGACCGCTGCCGCCGGCAGGGAGAGAACACCTATGAGGACGCCAGCGACTGCTGGCCACATACCCGTGGTTATGAATCGAAGTAGCGCAGGCAGGACGAGTGTGATGCCTGCGAACGCGCCGATGAGGTAGGAGACGCCAAGTAATCGAGTAGGACCACCCGTGACGAAGACGAGTTCTTCAGTTCGGTACCGTCGTTCTCGCGTGCCAAGATGAGACCAAAGAGGGAGCAGGAGAAGAAGCGAGATTGGTACGACCAGTGAACGGACTGTGTAGAGTGGAGCGACGGCGGTAGCGACGAATCCGGCGACATAGCTGAGATACCACCACCACGCTCGGCCGCGGAGCGAAAGGCGAAGTTCTCCGAGGAATACGGGAAGTAACGAGAACGTGCCAATCGTGACGGGGGTAAGCGAAAGATCATCTGGGGAGATATGTAGTTCTCCTGCTTCCGTTGATGATGCTCCGGCTACCTCCTCATTATCATCTATAGGGCTTGAATCGCTACGCGATCCATCGCCTGACTCCCCGAATCGGTCGAACGTGACACCAGCAACGACGAGTAGAGCGAACGCGGTTCCCAAAACGGGGAGCCGAGAGACGAAAATCCCCGGGGTCCACTCAAGCCCACTCCAAGTGAAGGTTTCAACGCCGCTTCGTCCCGTTGAGTACGCAAAGCTTCCGACCGGTCCTTCAAATCCCGAATACTGTGTGGCGATAGACGAGGCCATACTTTCGCGGAGAGCGACGAGTCCGGTGAAATCGAGTGGCGAGTGCGGCGGGACACTTGCGACAATGAGAGCGAACACAGACACGAAATAGACCACAGTGCCGAGCGTTCCGCGCAGTGGGCTGATTGTTTCAAAACAGACGGCAGCTGCGGCGACGACGGCCATCGTCGGCATCGTCAGGAGGAGGAACGGAGAGATGAGTGCGGCGAGGTTCAGGGAACCGGTTCCCTGAAGGAGGAACGAGACAGTGGTCGCTGCTACAAGTATTGTGGTGGCGACAGTTAAGACAGCGAAGTTACTGAGCCACTTTCCGAGTAGATAGCTCGTGTTCGAGAGTGGCGAGGCCGCGAGTAGTTCGCCGACCCCTGTTTCTCGATCCCGTCTGATACTCCCAGTAGTGAGTGGATAGCCGAACAGCAGGAAGACGAGCGTCGCAATTCCAGCGACGACACCGCCAAACCATGCGGCATTCGGTGTTCCCGTGTACTGACCGGCGACATAGAGCGTTGCGTCCACGGTTGCGAGCTTGACGAAATACGCGATCACCACTGGAACGACGAGAAGCGTCAGCGACCGCGAACGTTCTCGAAAGTCTGCGAGCGCGACACCAAGGATGGCTCGACATCGAGTCATGACGACCGATCCTCCGCTAGGAGGGCGAGATATGCGTCTTCAAGCGTCGGTTCAACAGATGTCGCTTCGGACGTGGGCTGTGTATCGGCAATAATTCGGACGCGGACACCGTCTTGGCCGTGGCTTGTACTACTGACGGTGTACTCGCGGCGGAGGGCGGCGAGATCTGCACTCGGTGCTGTCCACTCCCAGACCGTTCCAGTGGCGCGAGCGATTAATTCGCTGGGTGAGGTGTGTGCGCGAAGGTGACCGTTGTGGAGGACGGCGACATCGTTGGCAGTGGCTTCGACATCGGGAACGATATGCGTCGAGAGGACGACCACGCGTTCATCTGCAAGATCAGCGAGGACATTTCGAAATCGGACACGTTCTGTTGGGTCGAGCCCGACCGTCGGTTCGTCGACGATCAACAGGTCTGGGTCAGAGAGTAGGGCCTGCGCGATACCGACACGTTGGCGCATTCCACCGGAGAAATCACCAAGTCGCTTCTCATGTACATCACTGAGATTAACCAGCTCAAGGAGATCGGTAATCCGATCATCGGGGTTATTGAGACCACGAATGGCAGCGAGATACGAGAGGAACTCTCTCGCAGTTAGGTTCGGATAGACACCGAAATCCTGTGGCAGATAGCCGACATCCTGACGGATTACCTGCGGCTTGTCCGTCACGTCGGTGCCATTCCAGTAGACGGTTCCCTCGGTCGGGTCAATAACGCCGGTTACAATCCGCATTAGCGTCGATTTTCCCGCGCCATTGGATCCGAGGAGACCAGTGACCCCGGTATCCAGTGTGAGATCGACATTCCGGAGCGCCAACGTCTCACCAAAGTGCTTGTCCAAGTTCTCGATACGCAATTCGAGTGAGCCGTCGGTCTGTACCGTCATCTCAAACCACCATCTGATGTAACGATCCCTCTGTCGATTCGCTTAGTACGATTCCCCATCTTGAAGGCAAGTCCATCCACGTGCGTGGAGGACCTCTGCTGGGGTTGCAGGTCGTTGGTTGAGGTCAAACCTATCTTCAGCTGAGGCACGACCATATCAGGTCAGCATCGACGCTCAACTACGGTAAACAAAAAGGGACAGTTTCCGCGTGCGAAACACACCACCACACAAGTAACGCAGAATCATTCCGTCTTCCGAAGTTCACCGAGAGCAATGAGAACGTAGAGAAGCCCCACGAGACGAGTCCCTGTATACACCCACGGTTTCCACTCGCAGGTTGAGGTGTCTCTGTACGCTAATTTGGCACCGTAGTCCACGTAACTACGCGGGTAGAGCTATGCGAGCATTCCAATAATTCCGAGGAACTTCTTGAACGACGAATACGAGGCTTCGCTTCGCCACATCATAATCAAGAATGCCAACCCCTCAAAACGAGCGCCGGGGAGAACCCACGACTGCAACTCACACTCGTCTGGATTCTCCAGAGCCATCTGCTCGGCAGTATCGATGAGAGCGTCGGGTGCAAGAACCTCCACAGCACAGATCGTGGTGAGCAGTTTTCGGAGCATTATTCGTCAGTTGGTCGTGCCAGAAGTTAAAACACGTAGCCAGTTTCGTTCTGAAGAAAGCCTCTGCAGCGCTATACTCACCCGAGTAGTAATGGCAGAGTAGTCGTGAGTGAATTGAACCCGCCGTGTGCGAGCGCCGGAACGACGAGGTTGTCAGTTCGTTCGTACACCCATCCCAAGATGACACCGAGACCCGAAAGAGCGACGAGCCAGAGAATGTCGCCCGGGGTCGTCGCCGCGAGGTCAATGTGACCGAATCCGAATACAAACCCGGCAATGAGGATTGACGGCCAGCCCCCGAGGGTATCACGCAGACCACGTTGAATCACACCGCGGAAGATCAATTCCTCAGCCGGACCAACAAGGACGAGAAGCGTAATTGTCCGCGAGTAGAGGACGGTCGTAGCGAGTGACGACCCCGTCGTTGTCCGCTCTAATCCGAGAGCTTGGAGCAGTAAGAGCGATCCGATTAGCGTGACGACCATAAAAACCACCCCCAGAAGCATGTACCCCCACTCCCAGCCAACGGGGCGTCGAATACCCATCCATTCGAAAGGCGACGAAACACCCAGAATCCGGACTGCAGCGGCTGCGATTCCTACCGCATAGGGGACGCGGAGCAGTTGAATGAGGACATCTCGAACAACTGGGAAACCAGTCAGAATCAATGGGTTCGCTGATCCCATAACCGTTTGAATGAGGTTAAGCCAGATCCAGAGGCCAGCCGCGATTAAGATCCCTGCTGCGATTCGAGGTCCGATTCTTCGATTTGTCACTTGAATGCCCGACGTGATCCAGCTCATAGCGGGGGGAGTACAGTGTATATCGGAGTTGATTCAGCCTCGTAGGTTAGATCACGCCTTCAACGACGCTTACCAGGCCATTTCCGACTTCTACGAGTGCCGTCTCGTCGGGACCGCTACCGATCAGGCATTCGGCACGGTCCGTTTTCCCCCCATTGAGACAGGCCTCGACGACGTACACGCCACGATCGAGCCGAACGTGGATACTTTTTGACGATCCTGGCCGTAGGGCATACGTCCCGTCGAAGGTGACTGATTCGTCCGAATCAACGAGTCGAATGGTCACCTCGTTTGCCTCAGTGCCGTCGTAGTTCCTGAGAACCAGACTCTCCTGACTGACGTAAGGGAACTCATCGGTTTCGGTGGTGGAATCTGTTTGAGCGAGTTCGAGGGCCATGCGAGTTGCTACAGCTGTCGTTCACCTATAATGGCAGTCCGTGTTTCCAGCCCTGAAATACCGAAAAACCGACTCTGATGGTACCTCACATTGGGTTGAATCTGTTTGTTAACTGATTCCTGTTCACGTGAGCGGTCCTTGGTGACCCGTGGAAGACATAGCCGTCTCGTCGATGGAGTTGTTGCGCCTCGTGGGAACGCTTATACTTTGATCCAGAGGCGAGATCGCTCCCACGCAGCTGACGAACGTGACTATCCGAAGGAAGCCTGGCGCGCGCATCCCGCGCTCACAGGCATTTGAACTCTGAGTCTAATGCCGCCTCCCGGATTTGAACCGGGGACAGCTCGATCTTCAGTCGAGTGCTCTCCCAATCTGAGCTAAGGCGGCGTGCACCCGAACCAACGCCCATTCCGGACAAAAGGATTTCGAAACCCGGCGCGGGGATCCCTTCCTTGCGTCCGCTGCGGACCCCGACGTCGCTCGCTTGAGCCCGATCGGATCGAACGAGTGATCCAGCGGCGACGCCGATCGAGCGCCGACAACCGATCGCCGCCGATGATCTCGACGCATGCTTGCGGCGCTCGGGGATAACTCACACCACAGCAACGGTATGGGACCGCCCGGATTCGAACCGGGGTCACGGGCACCCAAGGCCCGAAGTATACCAGGCTAACCCACGGTCCCTCGCCTCCTACTACTGCGATCACGCGCTAAAGGGTTTCGTTCGCGATCCCCGTGACCGACTGTTCGGGGGTCGCCTATCGGTCGTCCTCGCGGAGCTCCAGATCGGCGACGATCTCGTACGGATCCGTTCCGTTCCGGATCCCGTCGAGGATGAAGAACGCATCCGACGGCGAGAGGAAGTGCCGAGTGATCGCTCTTCCCAGCGGCGTCGGATCGAACCCGTCGATGAAGTTCCACTCCAACAGCCTGCCGACCGCGTGTTTGGTCGGGACGTCGCCGATCATCCGGTCGTTGAGACGCTTTGCGTGGTTGCCGGCGACGGTCACGTTCGCAAGCGTCTCCTCGACGGCGGCGGTTTCGTCGTAGATCGTCGCGACGTCCTCCATCTCGCCTTTCAACAGGCCGAACGCGACCTCGTCTTCGGTCCGTTCCATCGAGTTGTGGTAGCTACAGTCGGGCTCGACGAGCAAGTAGACGGTGCCGCGGTCGTGGTAGTCGGGCCGGCCCGCCCGCCCGAGCATCTGGGAGAACTCCTGAACCGAGAGCCACTCGATCCCCATCGCCAGCGAGTCGAAGATCACCTGTGAGGCGGGAAAGTCGACGCCGGCTGCCAGCGCCGCCGTGGTGACGACCGCCGACAGATCCTGATTGAGGAACTGCCGTTCGACCTGCTTGCGGCGGCCATACTCGAGACCGGCGTGATAGGGGGCCGAGGCGTACTCGAGTTTCCGGCTGATCTCGTGACACCGGCGGCGGGAGTTGGTAAAGATGATCGTCTGGCCGCGATACCCCTTCGAGGATTCGCGATCGAACTCGCGCCTGACGAGCTTGTTCGCGATCCGGGTCTTCTCGCGGCCGTCGGCGAACGTGACGTGGCGTTCGATCGGCACGGGCCGCTCCTCGAACTCGATGAGCGTCGCCTCCAATTTCGAGGCGAGCCAGTTGGGGTTCCCGACGGTTGCCGACAGATAGACCCACTGGGCCCCGTCGTAGCTCCTCCGCTTTGCGGCACGCTGCTCGCTGTAGTACTTCAGCCGCGAGATGAGCCCATCGAGGCGGTGGCCGCGCTCGCCCTCCTTGAGGGTGTGGACCTCGTCGATCACGACCGTCCCGACGTCGCCGAGATCCTTGCCGGTCCGTAGCGCGTGGTCGATCCCCTCGTAGGTCCCGACGATCACGTCCGCGCTCGGGTCGAACCGGGTCCCGTCGTCGTCGATCCGCGAGGATCCGACACGGATCGTGACGTCGAGGCGGTCGCCGTATCGCTCCGTCAAGTCCTCGTGTTTCTGATTGGCGAGTGCGACGAGCGGGACGAGGAACAGGAGTTTCCCGTCTCCTTTCAGGGCCCGGTCGATCCCGGCCAGTTCGCCGATGAGCGTCTTGCCGGTCGCGGTGGCGCTTACGACGAGTTGGTCTTGTCCATCCAACAGCCCGTTTCGCACCGCGAGGCTCTGGACGGGAAGCAGTTCCTCGAAACGGCGTTGTGTGCGATCGGCCAGTTCGGGATGGAGATCGAGTTCGTCGGTCCGGACGGGACTGACGTCGTCGACGGTCGCCGACACCTCGTCGTATTTCGTCAGATCGGGATCGAGTCCGCCCGAAAGTAGGTTCGCGATCCGATCGAGGTCCTGCACCTCCAGGAGCAATTCCTCCAGGCGGTCCTCGGCGGCACTCGTGAACCCGCCGCCGTTCGTCCCGCCAGCACCGCTGGCAAACGAGAGTTCGCGATCGAGTTCCCGTTTTGCACAGTCCGGACAGATGTGCTCGTCGTTGTGGACGATCGCCGTCTCCTCGGTGATCGGCGAGTACCGACCGTCGTTCGCACAGCGGCGACAGGTTCGCACGACGGCCGCCTCGAGTTGATAGCCGTCGAGGGCGTCTCGGAGTCGCTCGCGTCCCTCCCGAGAGGTCTGCTGGGAGATCCGGATCCGCGAGGCTCCCCGTGCCAGTTCTACGAACTCCTCGGGGCGGCGCGGCTCGGTCTCATCCCCGCGAACGGCGTGGAACTTCCCCGGTCGGGGGCCGGCCGAGGTGTCCTTGAGTTCCAGGCGACCCTGGAGAACACGAGAGCCGTCGCGGATCGCCGCGACGACGTAGTGACTACCCGCCCCGTGAAGAAATAGCGTTTCGACGTCCACCAGCTGCTTTGACACTGCCCCTATGTAGGTAATCGGGCTACTTCAGCGGTTCGTCTCGGGGGTCCGCGTGCGTTCCCGTCTCCGGCGACTGCGGCGATCGCGGATCCGACGAGAAAGCCCTTTTACCGCCGGGAACCTCTCTTTCGGTGTATGTACGATTTCGCCGTGGTCGGCGTCGGCCCCGCCGGTGCCCGATTTGCCCGCCGGGCCGCCGAGGCCGGCCACGACGTCATCGCCCTGGAGAAAGGCGAGATCGGCACCCCACTTGCCTGTTCGGGACACGTCTCCACGGATCTGTGGGAATACGTTCCCGACGCCGCAAAGTCCGACCTCCTTCAGAACCGGGTCCGTGGCGCGCGATTTCACGTCGGCGGTCCCGGGTCGCGTTCGTACCCCTTCTACAAACGCGAGGCGGTCTCCAACGTCGTCGACCGGGTGGAACTCGATCGCATCCTGGCCGCGTGTGCCCGTGAGGCCGGTGCCGACGTTCGCGAGGGGCACACGGTCACCGGGATCGACGAGCGATCCGACCGGGTCGTTCTCGAGGTCTCGCTCGCGGAGGCCACAGGGGGCGGAACCGAAACGATCGAGGCTCGGATGGTCGCCGGCTGTGACGGCCCCGTTTCTCGCGTCCGTCGCTCCCTCGATCTCCCCGAACCCGAGGAGACGCTCCACGGCGTGCTTGCGTTCGATGCGGCGCCCGACGACGGCGATTTCGTCGACGTCCATCTCACGGCGCCGACCTTCTTCGCCTGGCGGATCCCTCGCGGCGAGGCAGGCGTCGAGTATGGGCTCGCGGCACCGCCGAGCGCGGACGTGACGGACATGTTCGAGGCGCTCACGGACGCCTACGGTGTCGAAACGGACCACTTCTGCTCGGGGGCGATCCCCATCGGTCCGCCGGAGACGGTCACGAGCGACCGCGCGTTCCTGATCGGTGATGCGGCCGCCCAGACGAAGCCATTCACCGGCGGGGGAATTCTCTACGGAATGACCGCCGCCGATGCCGCTGCCGACCGGATCGATCCCGCGGACCCCAGCACCCTCGCCGACTACGAATCGGCCTGGCGTGAAACGCTCGCCACGGAGATACGTCTCGGCAAGCTGATTCGCGCCTGTTACTCGCTTCCCGAGCCGATCCAGCGCGTCGGCCTTCGTGCGCTCTCGGGGGAGATCGGCGTCCACATGGATCGTCCCTCTTCGTTCTTCTCCCGCGAGCAGTTCAGACAGCTGTTTTCATAGGACTTCCTTCCTTCAATTCTCCCCGTGGACCGGTCGGAGACTCCCTCACTCGGAATATCTCGGCAGCCGAGACGATCCCGCGCTTCCCTCGTGGAAGGGGAGTTCGGCCCGCGTCGCCGGAACGTCGACGCCCTCGGCACGAACCGCGAGCGGCGCTCCCGGTTCGATCGCGCCGTACTCGACGAACCCGAGTGCGATCGGTCCGCCGAGCGTCGGGCTCTCGACCACGCGCGTGAGTTCGCCGATCGCCGCATCGCCGTCGACGATCGCGGCGCCGGTACTCGGGATCGGCGCGTCGGCATCCTCGTCTCCTTTCGATTTACCCGTCGACTCGGATAAGTCGATTCCGATCAGTTGGCGGCTCGGCCGTCCCTGATTCTCCACGCGTGAGACGACCTCCTGACCGACGTAACACCCCTTCTCGAAGTCGAGTGCATTGCGAATTCCCGCCACGTTGGGGATCCGGCCCCTCAACTCGTATTCGAAAAGCGGCGTGCCGGCCTCCGCAGTTAGTGCGTCCCAACTTCGGTAGCCGAACGGAGCCGAGTTCAGACCGCGGGTGAGAAGCGTGTCGAACACGCGAGGCGCCTCCTCTGCGGCGCAGACGACCTCGTATCCCTCCTCCCCGAGCGGGGCATCGCTCGCGATCACCGTCACGCCGGCATCGACCATCGTGCCCCGGACGAACGTGAGTGCGGGCTCCGGCGCTCCGGCTCCGTTGAGCACCGAAGCGATCTTCTCCGTCGCCGTCGGACCGTGAACGCCGAAGACGCCGAACTCCCCGGAGGCGTCCCGTATCTCGACGTCCTGGATGAACACGTTCTCGCGCCACTCGGAGACGAGGGGATCGATGCGATCCGGCGGGGTGAACACAAGCAGGCGCTCGCCGGCGTTATAGACGTACATGTCCGTCTCGATCCCGCCTTGCGGATCGAGCAACAGCGCGTAGACCCCCTCGCCATCCCTCTCGGGGACGCGGTTGGAGACCGCGTTGTCAACGAACGCCACGCGGTCGTCGCCGCTCACGACGGCGATCCCGTAGCCCATCTCGATCGTCCCGACCCCGTTTCGAACCGCACGCCCGACGCTTTGGGGGCGGCCGTACTGTTCGACGACCTCCCGCCCGCCGCGCTCGACGAAGACGGCCCCGTGATCGGTGTGTGCGCCACTGACCAACGTCATATCGATCGGGAGTCGCGGCGGGGACAAAAGCCCGCTGGATGTGGTGGTCCCGGAACGTGTTTACAACCCCAACTTCGTTCGGATCCGCTCTATCAGCCCCCGGTCGCCCGGCTCCGGCGTCGGCTCAGGGACGACGCGATCATGTGGGTGGACGCGAAGGCGCGTCTCCGTTTGATCGACGGTGATCAGTCCGTCATCCTTCAGATTGCTGAGTGCCTCCTCGATCCGGTCGATATCGGCGTCGACGGCGGCTCGCAGCTCGAACACCGTCATTCCCTCATCGCCACGATCGACGAGCGCATCGAGGATCGCGACCTCCACCTCCGGCCGGTCGCGATACGCCGACTTCGCTGCCATATCGGACCCACGTTCGGATCCGGTTTACGTGTACCGGCGTTCGCGCCGGGCGATCGCTTCCAGGACACTGCGTCCGTCCCCACCGACCGGGGTTTATAACCGATCGGCGGCCGATCGTCCCGGAAAATGCCCACCGACGCCCAACAAGCCTGCTTCGAGGCCGGGATCAAGTTCGGATCGCTGTATCACCAGTTCGCGGGCACGCCCGTGAGTCCGGCGAACACGCGCAGCCTCGAGCGCGCGATGGCCGAGTCGATCGAAAATCAGCCGTTCTGTGAATCGGTGACGGTCACGATTCACGACGATCGCGTGCGTGAGGCGATCGATCACGGCAACGGCTACACCGAACTCACGGGATCGCTCATGGACGTCACGATGCGGATCGTCCACGAGGACGTCACCGTCCGCACCCGGATGGAACTCGAGGATGGCTATCCACTCATGCGGCTCGTCACGGTCGAGTCGTGAGTGGCTCGTCGACTTCCCGGGGGCTCCCGTGGTTCAGTCGACGACCGCGAAGGCACGAATCGGGGATCCCGATCCGTCCTCGACTTTCAGGGGAACGGTGAACAGAAGCGAGAACGGTGACAACTCTTCCAGGTTGGTGAGATTCTCGACGATGTACGTCTCGTTACCGAGTAGTTCGTAGTGTGCGGGGAACTCGTCCTCGCCGCTCGCGTCGATGGCAAGCGTGTCACAGCCGACCACCGTGACGCCCGCGTCGGTGAGATACTCGGCGGCTTCTCCGGAGAGACCGGGCCAACCGTCGAGATACTGTTGTCCCTTCTCCCCCGTGTCCCAGTAGCGGTCCCAACCGAACCGGAAGAGAACTCGATCTCCCTCCTGGATAGCACCGTGTTCGCTCTCCCACGCTTCGATTCGGTCGACGGGGACCGTCTCCTGCGGTCCATGATCGGATACGTCGATCGTCGCAGCCCGGCCGGCGAGGCGGTCGATCGGGATCGTCGCGACGTCGTAATGGGCGTCCCCGTCGGGGATGAAGTGGAGTGGTGCGTCGATGTGCGTTCCCGTGTGTTCGCCGAGAGTCAGCCGGTAGTGACACGCCGTGTCACCGCGCTCGTAGGACTGATAGAGCGTGTGTCCATATCGAGCGTGGGTGGGAACCGACGGTATCCCCTCCTCGAGGGTGTGTGAGAGATCGACCCACTCCCCGTCGGCGAGCGTCTGCATCGCGGCGAGGACGGAGCCATCATCGGCCATCGCCAGCACCTCCATGCACGGGATCCGGTTTCGACCAGCCACGAGGGTTCGGTCTCTCACCCAGTCTCGTGTCTCTGCGTTCTTTTTGAGCCATAGTCAACTCAGCTACTCTTCGGTGATATTAGTATTTTTGGCGGCCGGTACGTTCTCGGGAGCCCCCGATCGAAAGCAAAAACGGCTCTGCGTTCACTTGATGACGTCTATCTTGTCGCGGTCTATCGAGAGGGCCACGGCGAAGATGACGACGAACCCGAGGACGATCTCCTGGACGAACGACTGGATGCTCAGGAGGTTCATCCCGTTGGTCAACACGCCGATGACCAGCACGCCGAGGATGGTTCGGTGCGGGCCGCCGACGCCGCCGGTGAGAGCAGTGCCACCCATCACGATGGCCGCGATGCTCTCCAAGAGCAGACCGTCGGCCATGCCGGAGGTCGCAGAGGAGATCCGGACGGTCAACAGCACCCCTGCGAGCCCGCAGAGCGTTCCGGAGACCACGAACGCACCGATCTTGTATCGGTCGACGTTCACGCCCGAGAAGTCCGCGACTCGTTCGTTCTCGCCGAGTGCATACGTGTAGCGTCCGAACGTCGTCTTCCATGCGAGCAGGGAGGCTAACACGTAAAAGAGTAATCCCCACAGAACGAGATTCGGAACGTTGGGGATGGCGTTCCCGATGGCGATCTCTCGGATTCCAGGCGCGTTGTACGGAACCGCGCGGCCGCCAGTCATCAGGAGGGCAGATCCGCTAAAGACGGACAGTGAACCGAGCGTGACGAGAAATGAGGGGATCTTTCCTTTCGCGAACACCACGCCGTTCAGCAGGCCGACGCCGACGCCCGCAAGGACGCCAATGACGAGCGCAAGCAGGCCGAGGCTGTAGTTATTGATGAGCAACGCCGTGATGACGCCACTCAGCGAGACGATGGACGCCACGGACAGGTCGATGCTCTGCTGGAGGATGGGGAACGTGCCGGCCAGCGCAACCAACAGCAAGATCGTGCTGTTCATCATTACGTTCCCGACCAGGTTGTCGTAGGTCAAGAACACGTCCGACAGCACGGTGAAGATGGCCATCAGTATTAGCAACATCAGGAACGGACCGAGGTCGATGAGGATGTCCGCTACCGAGCGATTGCTGCGATACGCTTCGAACCAATCGAGGACCGAGTTTCCGGAAGTATCTCCTGGCATGGTTAGATCATCTTTTTGATTATCTCAGATTCGGACGGCTTGTCGCCGGGCGGTGCGTCGACGATATCCACCATTTCCCCCTCGTTCATCACGCCGATGCGATTACTCATTCCGATGAGTTCGGGGAGTTCGTCGGCGATGAAAATCATCGAGACGCCCTCGTTGGCGAGTTGCCGGAGGAGACGGTAGACTTCCTCTTTGGCACCGACGTCGATGCCACGAGTCACGTTGTCCATGACGAGAACCGAAACCTCCCGCTGGAGGTTCTTCCCGAGGACGACCTTCTGTTGGTTCCCCCCGCTGAGCTGGATGAGCGGAGACTCGATGCTCGGGGTTTTGACGTTGAGTTCCTCCACGACGTCCTCCGACATGGCTCGCTCCTTGTCGAAGTCGATGAGCCACGGCACCGAACCGAGTCCGGGTACCTTGTCGGCGATGAGGTCCGTCCCGAGACTCGGGAGCGAGACGTTGACCCGGAGCGGCTGGTAGAGCAGGGTGCCCTCCGATTGGCGATCCTTGGGCACGTATCCGATGCCGTTTTCGACCATCCGGGAAACGGAGCCCGTAGGGACCGTCTCGCCATCGACGGCGATCATTCCCTCGTCGGTGGCGTCGACACCACTCAAGACGCGACCGAGCGCGCTTTTGCCGCTGCCCATCACGCCACAGATGCCGAATATCTCGCCGCGTTGGACGTCGAAGGAGACGGACTTGAAGCCGCCCCGCTTCCGGAGGTCGGATACGGAGAGGACCGTGTCCTCGTCCGCGAGTTCGCGCTGTTTGGAAACCTGGTAGTACTCCTCTGAGACCTCGCGACCGACCATGCTCTGTTGCAGTTTGTCCTCGTTTGCGTCGTCCCGCTGGAGGTGGTTGACGACTTTCCCGTCTCGGAGGACGTAGATGCGGTCGCTGATCTCGAGGACCTCGTCGAGTTCGTGGGAGACGAACACGAATGAGGCCTGGTCACGGAGGTCGTTGATGCGGTCGAAGAGCAGATCGCGTCCGTCCTCCTCGAGCCCGGCAGTCGGTTCGTCCAGCAGGATGATCGGGTTTTCGGTGTAGACCGTCTCGGTGAACGCCCTCGCAATGCTCAGCATCTGCCGATCGCTGAAGGAGTAGCCCGAGACGCGTTTCTCGAGATCCAAGTCGATGCCGAGCGTGTCGAGAACCTCCTCTCCCTCCCGCTTCAGTGCGCCCGAGTCGAGAACACCGGCGGTCGAGTAGTCCGGGAACTGTTCCAGAAACAGGTTCTCGTATCCCGAGAGGTTCGGAATGATGTTCTGTTCTTGGTGGACGATCGCGATGCCGTGCTGGGCGGCGTCGCGCGGTGTCTCGATCGTGACCGCCTCGCCGTCGACGTAGATGCGGCCCTGGTCCTGCTGATAGATGCCGCTGAGGATGTTGAGGAGCGTGCTCTTGCCGGCTCCGTTCTCGCCGACGAGCCCGACGACTTCGCCGCTTTGGAGTTCGAAGTCGACGTCGTCGAGTGCGACGACGTTCGTGAACTCCTTCCGGACGTTCTCGATCCGGAATCGGACGTCGGACCCGGAGTTCTGTCCGGCCTTTTGCTCGTCCAAGTCGACGTTCGCACTCATCTCATGACTCGTATTGATCCATCTTCGGACGTCCGTCCGCGGTGTTCACGAGGTCTCCTGGCGACAGCAGTCATAGGTATGGGTTGTCCCCGTTCTCGTTCCGCCTCCGGTAATCCTCCTCGATCTGGTCGAAGAATTCCTCGTCGTCGTACGCGTCGGGGATGTCGAGATTGTTTGGCCTGTTGTCTTCGGTCCACTGGAGCTGGTTCCACTCGGACTGTCGGATCGGAACGAGTTCGTGTTGGGGGTCCCAGTCGTCACCGCTCTCGTGGACGGACATCGCCTTCCAATCGTACGGGGAGTGCCCGTCACTGTACGCCACGGACAGGTACTCCTCCGGCGTGGCGAATCTGGTTTCGAGGTCGCTGAATTTCGACTGGTCGAGTTCGGGGTTGAGGACCGTGAGGGTTCGAACCCACATCATCCGTTCCGGGGTTTCGGGACGCCATCCGTGAAGCCAGTCCCAACCCTTGGCGACGGCCCAGCCTCCTTGCCAGAACGGTGGCGCAGCCTGTTCTTGCACCTGGTACGGTTCGCCGGAGTCCGGACCGTTGTTCTGGAGATACTCGATGTTCGAGAGTGCGCCGTCGAATCCGGTGAACGGAATCGCCATGTCGTTCTCCGAGAGGACCGACGCCGCGCCCAAGCCGAGGGTGCCGTTGTTGGCGTACACGCCGTCGATGTCGTCGCCGTAATTCGAGATGAACGACGACATCACTTCACGACCATGTCGACGAGTCCACCCTCCCGAATAGATCTGGTCCAGCAGATTAATGTCGGGATACTCTTCTGCTGCCGCCAGGGCGCCCTGTTGGCGATACGATCCGATGTGCCCTTCCGGACCCAATATCATGACGTAGTTCCCTTCTCCACCCATCTCTTCGAAGAGAACTTTGGCAGGTATCGCTCCTGCGTGGAACGTCTCTGGAATCTGATATTGGACGAACTCCTCTCCGACTGACGATGGCAGGAGCCATTTCCCCATCGACCAGTACTCGAAGAAGGGAACGCCATTGGACACTGCCGTCTCCGCCAGCGATCGGACACCTGAGTCGCTCGGGGCAGTCGCGGCTATGATGTCCGCACCGCTCGTGATCGCGCCTTCGATCTGCGAGATCTGCTGGCTCAACTGTCCGCCGTGGTCCTGTGCATCGGCCGTCATGCCGAAGTCCTGGGCCGCCTCCTTCATGCCGTTGAGGAAGGCTCTCCAGAGGTCGATCTCGAGGCTATCGGGAGACATGAACACTTTGTCGATCTCCCTGTCGTAGCCCTCCTCCGGAGTCGGCGTGGTGTCTCCATTGCCACCGTTGCCGTTGCCGTTGCCATTCCCGTTACCGTTGCCGTTACCGCCGTTTCCGTTACCGCCATTGCCCGTACAGCCAGCCAGAGCACCGATCGCTGATGTTCCGACCACACCTCCGATGTTCTTTAAATACGTTCGCCGTTTGGCTTTACCAAAATACCGGTCATCCGTCATATGCAACGTTGGGTCCGTCGCTCTCACTTATATATCTTTTTGACGTTCCTGATTAATAATAATATAAATTGATATCAACTTAGTCACCCAATATATTGGGTTTCTCCCGCTAAAACGAGATATATGTTGTGGAATACCGCTGGTTTGTCCGTCGAATTTCTCTTGCTTCACGAGCAAAGTAAGACGATCTCTCACCTTGGTTTGTTGGTCGTCGGGGTACCGTTGCCTCAAAAGGAGTGGTGACTTCACTGACTTCGCTGTCGTTTCAACACCCTTCTTATAAATCAATCTTGAACTGTCCCGTGGTAACCGGTCTAATCTGGTGATCAAGATACCCCGATATCTCGTGATAGGGCTCTCGAAACGGGCGATCTATCAAACCATTCGACGTGCGTCTTATCGGTTTGGTATTAGCAAAAATACGTCGGCGAGCATTAGTCTGCCGACAGGCACAACCGCGCACCGGAGCGACCACGCCGCTAGCGACGTGACGTCGGCTGCGGCTCTTCCGGTTCGAACCTCACTCATTCCGCTCGCTTCGCTCGCTCCGTTCCTTGCTTCAAACTCGCCCTTCCATACCTGTGGCTCACCGTGCGGTTCGCTACAGGTATGGGCTCGGGCGGGTTCGAACCGGACTCAGTCGTGCGCAGTGAACGCAGTGAGCGAGCACGACTGATAGGGCCCGACCGCCCTCGCAGACACTCCTGTGACTCTCTTCGTTCGTCCCAAAAATGGGCTCGGGCGGGTTCGAACCGCCGACCTCAGCCTTGTAAAGGCCGCGTCATAACCAGCTAGACCACAAGCCCGTACGCTTTCGATCGGTCCCGGAGCGGAAAACGGTTTCTTTCCGCGGCGCCAACCACTCATGTGAACCGCCGTCTCACCGTCATCGGCCTGCTACTCGTCGCCGCCGCTCTCGGCCTGCTCGCCGTCGACCTCTGGCCCGCCGAGGCAGGCGAGTACGATCGGACCACTGTCGAGATCGAGGATGGAGACACCGGCGAGCGGCTGGCGACCGTCGAGGTCCGAATCGCCGACACCCAGACCAAGCGCTACACCGGCCTCTCGGAGACGGAGTCGCTCGATCCGGACGAGGGCATGCTTTTCATCCACGACGAACCCGGATCGTACGCCTACGTGATGCGGAACATGTCGTTCCCGATCGACATCGTCTTCATCAACGCAGACGGCACGATCTCGACGATCCACTCCGCCGAAGCGGATTCGGACGCCCGCTACGAGGGCCAGGGCCAGTACGTCCTCGAGGTTCGATACGGTTACATGGCGGATCACGGGATCGAGACCGGCGATCGCGTGATCATCGATCGCTGAGGGGAACCGTAACCGTCGATCGCTGAGAGGATTCCGTGGCCGTCGATCGTCACGAACGCCTTCGATCGCCGACTTCTCGTTCCCTGAAGGGAAGTCTCTTTGCCGCGAACGCGGTAGATTCGGCCGAATGAGCAGCCCCGACTGGGAGGACGACGATCCCTTCGAGGATCAGCGGGACGCGGTCGAGAATCCGATGAAACGGCTGTTCCGAGAGTACGGGTGGACCTATCGCCGCCACGTGACCGTCGGGATCCTCGCGAGCGTCTTCGCGCGACTGCTCGATCTCCTCCCTCCGTTGATGCTCGGGATCGCCGTCGACGCCATCTTCGTCACGCCGTCCCAGCGCGAGTCGGGCGAGGTGGCCGCCTTCAGCGAGCAGATCCCGCTCGTCGTGTTGCCGGAGGCGTGGCTGCCGACCGAGCAACTCGGCCAGTTCTGGTTCACCGTCACGGTAGTGGCCGGCGCGTTCCTCCTGGGTGCGGGGTTCCACTGGCTGCGAAACTGGGGCTTCAACGCCTTTGCCCAGCACATCCAACACGACGTGCGGACCGACACCTATGATCGGATGCAGCGGCTGAACATGACGTTTTTCGCCGACAAACAGACCGGGGAGATGATGTCGGTCCTCTCGAACGACGTCAACCGTCTCGAGCGGTTTCTCAACGACGGCATGAACTCGCTGTTCCGGCTGGCTGTGATGGTGGTCGGGATCGGCGGCATCCTCTTTTGGATCAACCCCCAACTCGCGGTGGTCGCGCTGTTTCCGGTCCCGATCATCGCCGGCTTCACCTACCTGTTCGTGAAGACGATCCAGCCGAAGTACGCCGACGTCCGTTCGACCGTCGGGACGTTGAACTCCCGGATCGAGAACAACCTCGGTGGCATCCAGGTGATCAAGTCCGCGACGACGGAGGACTACGAGTCCGACCGCGTCGACGACGTCTCCTTCGACTACTTCGACGCCAACTGGGACGCGATCGAGACCCGGATCAAGTTCTTCCCCGGCCTCAGGGTGATCGCCGGAATCGGCTTCGTGATCACGTTCATCATCGGCGGACTCTGGGTGTTTCAGGGTCCGCCAGGCCCGTTTTCGGGTGACCTCTCGGTCGGGATGTTCGTCGTGTTCATCCTGTACACCCAACGATTCATCTGGCCGATGGCGCAGTTCGGACAGATCATCAATATGTACCAGCGCGCCCGTGCCTCGGCAGCACGCGTCTTCGGATTGATGGACGAGCCGGCACGGCTCGATGAGGACCCGGATGCTACGGAGCTCGTCGTCGAGGAGGGCCGCGTCGAGTACGACGATGTCACCTTCGGCTACGACGAGGAGCCGATCATCTCCGGGATCGACTTTACGGCTGAGGGCGGCGAGACGGTCGCGCTCGTGGGGCCGACCGGGGCCGGAAAGTCGACCGTCCTCAGGCTCCTGCTTCGGATGTACGACGTCGACGACGGCGCGATCTGGATCGATGGCCAGGACGTTCGGGACGTCACACTCTCGTCGTTGCGTCGGTCGATCGGCTACGTCGGCCAGTCGTCGTACCTGTTTTACGGGACCGTCAGGGAGAACATCACCTACGGCACCTTCGAGGCCGACGACGAGGACGTGGTCGCGGCCGCAAAGGCCGCCGAGGCTCACGGATTCATACAGAATCTCCCCGACGGCTATGACACGATGGTCGGCGAACGCGGCGTCAAGCTCTCAGGCGGCCAGCGGCAGCGGCTCACGATCGCCCGGGCCGTCCTCTCCGATCCCGATCTCCTCGTGCTCGATGAGGCGACCTCTGACGTCGACACCGAGACGGAATTGCTCATCCAGCGATCGCTGGATTCGCTCACGGCCGACCGCACCACCTTCGCGATCGCCCACCGACTCTCGACGATCAAGGACGCCGACACGATCCTCGTCTTGGAGGACGGCGAGATCGTCGAACGTGGTAGCCACGAGGAGTTGCTCGCGAACGAGGGACTGTATGCGAACCTCTGGGGCGTCCAGGCTGGCGAGATCGAGGAGCTCCCCCGTGAGTTCATCGAACGCGCGGCTGAGCGAACCGCCACGATCGACGCCGAAAGCGATCTCGACGACTGAGACGCGGTTCGCCCTCGGAAATCGAACGAGACCTCCTCACGCCGGACCGACCGCCGGCTATACGGTCCGTCGTCCCGGAGTGGGCATATGCACCTCTCGGAGGTCACCTGGACGGACGTCCGCGACGCCACGATCGATGCGGCGGTGATCCCGGTCGGGAGCACCGAACAGCACGGACCCCACGCACCGCTCGGGACGGACGCGCTCACCGCCGAGGCCGTCGCGGCTGCCGCCGTCGACGCTTACGGTGAGGTCGACTCCGAAACTGCGGCCGATTCCGGAACTGCGGCCGATTCCGGAACTGCGGCCGATTCCGAGGATCCTGCCGACGGGACCCGCGGCGAGTTGCTCGTCGCACCCACGATCTCGGTCGGGATCGCCGAGGAACATCGCGCGTTCGACGGCACGCTGTGGGTAAGTCCCGACACGTTCCGTGCGTACGTCCGCGAGGCCATCGAGTCCCTCGTTTCTCATGGGATCGACCGCGTCGTCCTCGCGAACGGGCACGGCGGGAACGTCGACGCGCTCGCGGAGGTCGCCCGGCGGTTCTCCCGCGATCGGTCTCACGACGGCTATGCAGTCGCGTTCACCTGGTTCCAGTCGGTCGGCGAGCACGCCGGCGACATGGGCCACGGTGGACCGCTCGAGACCGCGTTCCTGCGTGCGACCCATCCGGAACTCGTCCGGGAGGACCGGATCGAGGCGGCCGCCGACGGCGCAGCCGACCGGTGGGGCGAGTGGGTCGCGGGCGTGAACCTCGCGCACGGCTCCGACGAATTCACCGATAACGGAGTGGTCGGCGATCCGCGGGCGGGGGACCGCGAGCGCGGCGAACTGCTGGTCGATCTCGCGAGCGAGTCGCTTGCGGACCTCGTGGCGGCAGTCGTCGATCGCGAGATGACGAGGAAGAACACGGCGGAGTGACGACGATCGCGACCCTTCGCTGAGGCGATCGGACGTCGAGCCTCCGCTACTCCGCTTCCGCCTCTTCGGGGTCGGCTTCCACGTCGCCTGCGGCGTCCTCGTGGGCATCCTCGAGGGATCCGCGGATCGCAGGGATCGTTCCGGTGAGATCTGCGACCTCCTCTGCGGCCGCCTCGACCTCCTCGATCAGTGCTGCAAGGTCGTCGATCCGCTCGCCGAGGTCGTCGGCATCCTCGAAGGCGTCCGCGCGTTCGCCGAGCACGTAGGCCTTTCTGGCCTGTCGGAGGTGGTCGGCAGCCTCTCCGACGTCCATCGCCGACTTGAGGCCGTTGAGGACCCCGAGGACGTTGTCGGCGTCGGTCTCCCAGATGGTCTCGGGGTCGGGAAGCTCGGTGCGTGCCGCCTCCAGGTGCGTTTCGACCTCCTCGCGCGTTTCGGCGGCCGCCTCGCCGAACAGGTCGTCGTCGTCGTCGAACGTGGCCTGACTCATACGTGGAACCTCGTTCCGTGGTGGTTTAAAAGCGACCCCGAAAGCGAAAGTGAAACAGGCCTCCCTGGGTTCTCTCGCCTACTGGTGGCCGTTCCGTCCGATTCAGTTTCGCTCCGGCCGGGTTGGGATCGGTGCGAGTCCTCCGTGTCAGGGCGTTCGTGAACGTTCTGGACTCCCGATCGACCCACGTCCGCGGTTCCGGTGGGAGCCGGCATACCGATTCGGGAACCGCACATGGAACTCTCGGAGAGAAGTATTCTACCGAAGTCGTCCTATCCGCGTGTTCTGAGGTCGTGAACGGAATGGTGTCCTGACGGAGTTCCACGCGAGCGGACGCGAGCGTGGAGCAAGTCAGGTCGTGAACGGAATGGTGTCCTGACGGAGTTCCACGCGAGCGGACGCGAGCGTGGAGCAAGTCAGGTCGTGAACGGAATGGTGTCCTGACGGAGTTCCACGCGAGCGGACGCGAGCGTGGAGCAAGTCAGGTCGTGAACGAAGTGAACGTCCTGACGGAGATTTGAACTCCGGTCCCTGGCTCCGCAAGCCAAGAGGATAGTCCACTACCCTACCAGGACTCATCTATTCGTATTCGCGAGACACATAAGATGGTTACGGTCCGCTCTGAGTATGGTTCCGATGCGCACGGATCACGTCACTCTCCTCCCCGCGGTCGCCGTTTCGGGCGTCGTGCCCGGCCAGGATCCGGAACGTTCCGGCGGATCGATCCGAAGCCACGCCGTTTATCCGACCGCACCTCATGTAAGGGTACAATGACCGATGCCGACCCGACCGTGACCCGCCTGTTCGGCGGTCCCGGAAGCGGGAAGACGACGGCGCTACTCGACCGTGTCGACGAACTCCTCGAGGAGGACGATATCGACGTTCGAGACGTCCTCGTCGTCTCCTACACCCGTGCGGCCGCCGCCGAGGTCCGCGACCGGCTCGCCGAACGTCGTGACCTCTCCCCGCGATCCCTTCAGGGCAACGTCTGTACGATGCACGCGAAGGCCTACGAACTACTCAACCTCTCGCGTGGGGACGTCGTCGGCGATGACGACAAATCCGACTTCTGTGAGGAGTTCGGGATCGAGTTCGAGGACGAATACGGCGGCGCGAGCCGCAGAACCGCACGATCGACGACGATCGGGAACAAGATCATCGCCACCTCCCAGTGGCTCCAGCGCACCAAACGTGACGTCGCCGACTGGTATGACGTTCCCTTCAAATGGAACGTCGAGGAGGTTCGCCTTCCCCCGGAGGTCGACCCGAACGCCCAGGAGGGCAACAAATACACTCCGACCTGGCCGGCCGACGACGATCGGATCGACGTCCCGGAGGCGATCCGCGCCTGGCGATCCTTCAAGGGTGAACACGAGCTCATCGGCTTCGCGGACATGCTCGAACGCGTCGCCCAGCGCTCGCTCGTCCCGAACGTCGACTTCCTGGTGATCGACGAGTTTCAGGACATTACCACCCTCCAGTACGACGTCTTCAACGAGTGGCGACCGCACATGGAAAAGGCCCTCATCGCCGGCGACGACGACCAGGTCGTCTACGCCTGGCAGGGCGCCGATCCCGACCTCCTCTTGGACACCGACGTCGACGAGGACGTCGTTCTCCCGAACTCCTACCGGCTGCCCTCCCGGATCCTCAACGTCGTCAATGCGGAGATCCGTCACATCGACAAGCGCCAGGAGAAGGACCTCCGACCGCGCAAGGAAGGTGGCGTCGTCGAGGGGATCGAAAGCCCGTCGATGCTCGAACTCGTCCGGAACGTCCGCTACACCGTCGAGGACGACGACGGGGACGTCATGTGTCTGTTTCGGGCACGCTATCAGATGTTCGATTTCATCGACGAGTTCCTCGATCACGGGATTCCCTTCACGCTGCTTACCGATGGCCGGATGTGGACCGATCGGCTCACCGATTACGTCCGCGCCATCGAGAAGTACAACGACGACGAGCCCGTGACCGGCCTGGAGGCTCGTCGGCTTGCGGACATGCTCCAGGATTCAACGTTCGGAACGAACGAGCGGGATGCGTTCTACGACCATCTCGACGATCTGGAGGAGACGGCGGACGTCGAGGACATCACGGCGATAGATATCGACCCGGAGACGATCACGGAGTACGCTCCGTTCATGCCCGATCGGACCAGCGCGAGCGACATGGTCCGAAAGGTGACGAGTTTCCAGCGGAACTCCATCGAGGCCTACTTCGATGGCGACTACCAGGACGTCGACCCGAATCGCGTCCGGGTGGGAACGATCCACTCCGCGAAGGGTCGTGAGGCCGACCACGTCTTCGTCTCGACGGACCTTACGGAGAAGGTAGTCGAACAGCTTGCCGCCTCCGTCGAGGACCCCACCGACGTCGACGGCGTCGAGGAGTTCACGAAGACGACGAATCCCGTGCCGGTCCTCGCCGACAACGAACGCCGCGTCTTCTACGTCGGAATGTCGCGCGCTCGCGAGCGGCTCGTCCTCCTCGAGAATCTCATAAACGGCGCGCCGACGCTGCCGGTGAGCGTGCTGCTTTACAACGAGCTTCGTGACGAGCCCGTCGACGAACTGCTCGAGGACGTGCAAGCGGAGCTTGCGGCGCCCGAACCCGAGCCGTGAGGTGGGCGGTGTCGATACCGTGATCGACGAGGGAACGCGCACAGGCGCAGCCACGAGCACCGACGCGGAGAGGGACGGGTCAGTCTCGCCGCTCGTCACCGACCTCTCGACGTTCTCCCCCCGACTCGCCGAGGAGGGGGCCGACGCGCTCGTCGTGGTCGGCGATCGGTTCGACGCTGATCTACAATATCTCACCCGCCTCGACGGGTTTCAGGGTCGGGTTGCGATCGTCGTGACGACCGATGCCGCGGTTCTTTGCCCGTCCGAGGGCCATCGAAGCATCGAGCGTGCTCGCGAGCGGTTCGTCGACACTGTCGCCACCGCTGCCACTTCCACCACCGTCGATGACGGACTCGATCGATCGATCCGGACGGACGATCTTGATGCTCCGGTCGGAAAGCGGGCTGCGTCGATTGTCACTGACCTCGTTGGGGACACCGCCGACATCCTCGTTCCACGCACGATCCCCCACGACGCCGTGGTCTACCTCGAAGACGCCGGCCATGCGCTCACCTCGACGACTGCGATCCGGGAGGCACGGGCGGTCAAATCCGGCGCTGAGATCGACCGGCTCCGCCGCGTTCAGGCGGGTGCCGCCCGCGGGATGGACCGGGCGGCGACGATCCTGGCCGAGGGTCGTTTCGGGTCGGATGACCCCCGCGCTCTTCTCTGGGACGGCGAACCGCTGTCGGTCGATCGGCTCCGTCGAGAGATGAACGCGGCCATGGCGCTTGCGGGCGTCGATGCGGCAGGAAACACGACCGTACAATGCGGTTCCCGGTCCGGATCGGATGCTACCGGTGAGCCCCTCCGTGCCGGCGAGCCGATCGTGATCGGGCTCGCGCCGCACGGCCCGGATGGCTATTACGGTGCCCTCGCCCGAACGTTCGTCGTGGATGGCGACGGCGGCTGGGAGCGACGCGCCCACCTCGCGGTCGAATCCGCCCGCGAGGCGGGGATCGATGCGATCGAACCCGGGGTCCGAGCGTCGATCCTTCACGAGGAGGTCGCCGCCGAGATCGGCGCCTACGGATTCGATCTAAACCCGGCCAACCGGGAGTCGGGGTTGACCCACGATGCCGGTCACGGCGTCGGACTCGAACGGCGGGAGGCCCCTGCGCTCACGGCGACGGCGGATCTCCGGCCGAACACCGTACTGGCGATCGACGCCAGCGTTCGCGACCCCGACGTCGGACGAGTTCGGCTTCGAGACCTCCTCGTCGTGACCGATTCGGCCGTCGAGACGCTCGTGAACTCCCCGACCGGGATCGTTCCGGAACGTCGCTGATCGGCCGAATGGGACGGCGTGTGGCCGACCGACCCACTCCCACTTTTACGGCTCGTTCACCCCATCAGACGTCGCTCTCGCGATCGTGAATTCCAAGGGTAGCGATCCTGGCTGCACACTCGACGGTCTTGACGAGCACTCCGAGCGCACAGGTCGCGCGGTAGTCGCTCCGTGTCGATGATCCTGAACGGAGGGCGTCACGGAGGGCTCCGACGCGGTCAAGCACCCGATCACGTGTTTCGATGGCCGCGATCGCGTGATCGGATCGACCATGGGATGGCGTCGAGGTGTTCGCATCGATTGAGCCCGTGACGGCAATTACGGCTCGTTCGAGTGCGTGGTGCGCGTCCTCGGTGAGCCGATCGGCGGTTTCGACGAACGATTCCGAAGGCGAGCACGTCCCGAGATCGACGTGTGCACAGCCATGGTGGAGAGCAACCACATCGTCGGCGATCCTGTCGAGCTCGTGGGCGATGAGCGCGTATCCCACCAGGCGGCGGCAGTCGAATCCCAGCCGGTCGAACACGTCGGGGTCCGCGAGGGCTCGCGTGACGTATCTCGTGATGGCGTCAACGAGCCTGGTACGGTCCTCCCTGTTGGATGCGACGTGATCGAGAGACGGCGGTGCAGAGGGTTCCGATACCCCATCCAGGATCGATTCGACCGCCTCAGCCTGAGTGCTCGCTGACAGGCGTCGAAGCCGGCGTATCCATTCGGCGAACGGAGCGGTTCCAGCGTCAGTTACCTCTCGAAGCACGATCCGATCGTCGGCCTCGATGTCGAGGGTTATTCCGATCGATCCTCGGGCCATCGATCGAACGGCACGACGCGTCCCGTCGGAAATCGATGCGGTTGACGTCGTCCCTTTCGTCCCATCGCCAGGTGGTGGTTCGACCACGATCCGTTCGTAGCCGGCGACGTAGGCCGACCGGAGCCGACGAACGATGTCGTCGGTTCCGTCGGAATCGTCGTCGCTCTCGTCCGCCCCGGCCACCACAATCCGGGTGAACGCAAGCGGACGATCGGCGGGATCGGTCGAGCGAACAAGCAGCGATCCGTCGGGTCGGCGGTGGAATGCGATCGGCTCCCCCGCTTCGACGCCGCGCGCTTCGGCCCACTCCCGGGGGATCGAGACGGTGTAAGTCCCTCCCTTGACCTGCTGTAGCGTGCGCGTTTCGGTCATTGATCCTCCCGCTGGTACCGGTTCCGGATCAGGATCGCCGCCGCGTTCATCCCGATCAGTAACGCCAACAGGACGATCGCGGTCGCGGCCACGACACCCTCGCGGTACTCGGGGATGTTGTTACCCTTTGCCGCGAAGATCTGGAGAGGGAGCGCGGTCGCGCCCGAAAGCAAACCGTTCGGCGCGGAGAACTTCGTGGTCGCGACGCCGATCATCACGAGCGGCGCGGTCTCGCCGATCGCGCGTCCGAGCGCGAGGATCGTCCCCGTCAGGATCCCCGGAACGGCCTCCGGAAGGACGACGTTTCTGACGGTCTGCCAGCGACTGGCGCCGAGCCCGAGCGATCCCTCGCGGACCTCCGGCGGAACCGCCCGGAGCGCCTCCTGGGAGGAGACGATCACGATCGGCAGGATCAATAGCCCGAGCGTTGCACTCGCCGCGAGAACGATCCCGGGTTCGAGCCCGCCGACCCGTCTGAACAGTGCGAGTCCGAGCAATCCGTAGACCACCGAGGGGACGCCGGCGAGATTCGAGATGTTCACGTCGAGCGCGTCGATAACGCGTCCGTACCGCCCGGTCGAGGGGGCGTACTCCTCGAGGTAGACCGCGGCGGCGATCCCGACCGGAAACGCCAGGACCGCCATCATCGAGACGATCAGGATCGATCCGACGATCTGCGGATACACGCCGGCCTCTCGCGGTCGGAACGATGACCAACTATCGAAAAGCAGCGTCGGCGTGAGCCAGCTATCCGGGCCGGCGACCCCGAGGCGTGCGGTGAGCCACGCGCCAAGCAGGACGCCGCCAACCACCACGACCGGCCCGATCAAGCCGACGCGACCCTCCCGGCGGGTCACGAGAACGTCACCGACGAGGAACGCTACAGGGGCGACGAACGCCGAAACGGCAACGACCCACATCGAGGGATCAACTCCCCTGGCGATCCCGATCACGCCGGCGAGGGCTGCGGCCGTCACGACGGCGGTGGCGCTCGCGAATCCCGCCCGTCGGGAGTGGCGGCGATCGGCGAGGACGCCAAGCGAGATCGCAACGGGGACGGTCACGAGCACGACGTAGACGACCCAGCGAGCCACGATCCCCGCGATCGGCCGGACGACGCCGTAGCTCGCGAACGCCGCCAGAATACCGCCGAGCACCGATACGGGGACCACGGGACCGGTCAGGTGCGTCGTCGAGCGGACCCGGGTGTAGCCGATCACGATGGTCGGCGGGACGAAGGCGAAGAGCGCGAAGATGGCCACGTCGTAGGGGCTCAACGCCTCCGGAATCACGTAGGCGACGAAACTGACTGTGAGTGCCCCGAACGTGACCGCGAACGCCGTGGCGTTGACGCGCCGCGCCGGGGGATGCCGCCGGATGTAGAGCGTGGCCGCGCTCGTCGGTGTGACGAGCGTCACCAGGTAGATGAGGTACCACGAGGGACCTGCCGACAGCGGTGCCAACGCGTCGAGGCCGATCAGGACGACGATGGCGACGAGTGCAAGGAGCCCGAACAGCGTCGCGGCGACGAGTATGCTCTCGAAGAGGATGCCCTTGAGCCGCCGCCAGCGTCTGCTCGCTTGGGTACCGGACTCCTCGAGCGTCGTGGTCGGTACGTCGGTCGCCATCAAGCGTACTCCTCCCGGTACCGGCGCCGGATCCATTCCGCGAGGACGTTCATGATGAGCGTGATGACGAAAAGCGTCATCCCCAGCGCGAACATCGATTCGAAGGCCACTCCGCTTCGTGATTCCGCCTGCGCGATGTTCACCATCGCGGCCGTGATCGTCTCCGTCGATTGGGCGAGGTTATCGAGTACGTTCGGGAAATACGGCATCCGGGGGCTCTGACCGGCGGCGATCGTCACCGCCATCGTCTCGCCGATCGCCCGGGAGAGTGCCAGCACGTACGAGGAGACGATTCCGGAGGTGGCCGCCGGCACCACGACGCGTGTCGAGACGTCGAGTTTCGTCGATCCGACTCCGTAGGCCGCGTTGCGGAGACTGTCGGGAACGGCACTCAACGCGTCCTCGCTGATCGACGAAACCATCGGGATGATCATCAACCCGACCACGATGCTCGCCGAAAGCACGTTGAACGTCCGAAGCGAGGGAACGACGAGCGTGTATTCGGGGAGGACCGGCGTCCACGTCGGGATAATGGGGATCGAAAGCGGAAGCGGCCGATCGAGGATCGGCGTGAGATACACGAGCGCGAAGTAGCCGTAGATGACGGTTGGAACTCCGGCGAGCAGCTCCAAGGTCGGTTTGAACACCGAACGAGCCCGATTTGAGGCGTACTCGCTCAGGTATATCGCGATCGCCAGCCCGATCGGGAGGGCGATCGCCGCCGAGACGAACGTGATCAGGAGGGTTCCGCTGACGAGCGGTAACACGCCGTACGTCGGGTCCCCGATGAGGGGGCTCCAGTCGGTTCCGGTGAGATAGTCGATCGGCGAGATCGCACCGAAGAACCGGAGCGTTTGGCCGATCAATGCGAGGACGATCCCGACGGTGACGAGGAACGTCAAAAGCGCCGATCCGGCGAGCAGTCGGCGATAGAGTCGTTCCTTGCGTACCGCGAGTCCGTCGCGTCGAATGGGTGAGTCCCGTGAGTGTGGCATCGATGACTGATGAATGGAAACGAGGTCGCGGGAGGGTGGTTCACGCGCCGTGACGGTCACGACGAGGGACCGGCGGATACGACCGATCAGACGTACTGTTCGAGCGTGTCGAGGTTCTCCGCTGCCTGCTCCTCCGAGCTTTGGACGTAGCCGATCTCCTCGGCGATCAGTTGTCGATCGGTCGTCCGATCAATGTAGAAGCGGATGAACTCCTGGAGGTGGTTCTTCTCGGCGATCCGCTCGCTGTTGGCGTAGAAGAACAAGGGGCGCGCCAGTGGGTACTCGCCGGTCGAGGCGGCATCGAGACTCGGATCCGTGGGCTCGTCGTCGGCCGTCTCCGCGAGCGGAACCGCGGTGGTCTCGTCGGGGTTGTTCGTGTAGTAGGCGAACGGAAGGTATCCGAGCGCGTACTGGTTCCCTTCGACGCCCGCAGCGATCTGATCGTCCTCCTCGGTGCCCTCGAAGTCGTCCCGGATCCGGCCCGCTTCTCCGAGGATCGTCGAGGTGAAATAATCGAACGTCCCCGAGGTCGAGGCCGGCCCGTACAGGTCGAGCGGCTCGTCGGGCCAATCGGAGTTGACGTCGGCCCACGTCTCCGGCGTGTCGTCCGGAGTCCAGATCTGGGCGAGTTCGTCGTAGGTCAACGAATCGATCCAGTCGTTATCGTTGTTGATGACGACGGTAAGCGCGTCCTGAGCGACCATGAACTCGACGGCCTCGAAGCCGTTGTCCTGACAGGCCTGGATCTCCTCGTCGGTGATCGCGCGGCTCGCGTTGTTGATGTCGGCATCGCCCGGGATGAAGACGTTCTCGAAGCCGCCGGAGCTACCGTCGCGGCTGATGTCGAAACTCACCTCGGGATGCCGTTCCTGGAAGAGTTCGCTGACTGCGGTCGCGACCGGGTACACCGTGCTGCTCCCCGAGATCCGGATGTTCCCCGAGAGCGTCTCGGAGCCGCCGGTGCCGTTTTCATCTCTATCGCCGTTGCCGTCGTTGCCTCCCCCGTTGTCGTCGCCGTTACCGTCTCCGCCATTCCCGCCACCGTCACCGCCGCTACCGTTTTCGTCACCGCTTCCGGAGGTACACCCGGCCAGTGCGACCGTACCCGCCGAACCAGATGCCAGCAGGAACTTTCGCCGCGATACGCGCTCGGACGGACGCCGTGGGTTCTGCGCCATCGACTGAACGGAGGCCGTGCCGGTACATTAATCATAATATGATTGATATATAAGAATCGGATAGCTATCCAGGACGGAGGAGACGTCCGGAGAAATACGTCGATTGGGAGGCGACCCCGAGACCTATATATCGGATCGTAGCGCTCGGTTCGGTCCATAGCCCTCTGAGATCACATATAAGCGGTTAAGCCGTCGCTGCACGCGTGCGATCGTATGTCAACCGGATCGAAACGGGAGGCAAACGACGGGGGTGGCGGGAGCGACGACCCCGCACGCACACAGATTGCGGTGATGTGGCGAACGCTCCGGACGGAGCGCCGGCGGGTGGTCGACGAGCGAGAGGCGTTCCGCGCCTTCCGGAAGCGGCTCACGGACATCGACGCCGGCGGGACATTGAAACGCCCCGCGTCACCCTTGCGTCCGGTTGGCACCTCGACCATCCGCTCCACCTCGCCGGGATTGGTCGCCGTTCGGGACGCCTACGAGGAGACCGTGATGAGCGTCCCTCACTACGTCGAGGACTATGACGACACCTATCCCGAAAGCCTCGCCGCCGAATTCGGCGCCGAGATGGCCACTGCACTCACCCGCGGTGTGGCCCTCGATCCCAGGCTCAAACGCGAACTCCGGCGCGCGACCGAGCGACTTCGGGTGCATCGAGCGTCGTTTCTCGATACGCTTGATATGGAAGCCGCCTCACTGGAGGATCTTGCCGATCCGCTCTTGGAGGTCACGACCGAGATCGAGACGATCGCGGCGGCCGACTTCGACGGCATGGACTTCGGTGCCCTCGACGCCTACTGCGCGCGGACCGAGACCCTCCGAGACCGGTGTGCAGAGCACGCTCGCGAGCGTCAGGCGGTGCTCCACCGACAACGTCGCGAGCTACGAGTTCCGGGCGACAGTCGGGACGTTCCACGGTACCTCTACCGGGAGCAATCGGCCCGGTATCCGATCCTCTCGATGCTCGCCGACCGGATCGACCGGCTTGACGAACTGCGATCGACGGTCGAACGTGCGATCGCCCGATATTGAACGGATTCGATCCGGTCGTCCTCGCTGGCGCTCTCCCCCTCCCGTTCGGCGCTCGTTCTCACGCCTCCGTCAGTTCCCGGTCTCACTCCTCTATCGGCTCGGCCGCGTCTCCGGTCTTCGTGTCCTCCTCGCTTGCCGATCGAAGCCGCCTCGGGAGGAGTCCGGCAAGCAGTCCCCGAAGGATCCGCTCCGGGTCCAGAAAATACTGCGGGAGAACGACCATCGCGATCGCGACGCCGACCATCGCGATGCCGAGGGCCGTCTCGCCCTCGAATGCGCGTATCACGCCGTAGTTCGCAACCGGCAACGCGAACACGACGGTGGTTGCGAGCCCGATGGTGTCCAGAATTCCGAGTCGCATCGCCGATCGGTAGCCGTCGCCGCCGTATAAACGGCGCGAACCGGGATATCGATCGGACGTTCCTCGTCGGCATCGCCACACGACAACGACTTCACTCGGCCGCTCGAAGCCGGCGTATGTTCACCGGGATCGTCGAAACCGTCGGCGAGATCGTCGGCATCGACCGCACTGCGGACGGCCGCCGGCTCGCGATCGCCGTCGAGGGATTCACCGAACTGTCCCACGGCCAGTCGATCAGCGTCAGCGGCGTCTGTCTCACCGTCGAGGCACACGGCGCGGACGTGACCGTCGCGGATTCGGAGGCGCTCGTGAACGTGGATCTCGTGGAATCGGGCCCCGACGACGTCGGCGTCTTCGAGGTGTTTCTCGCCAGCGAGACGGTCGAGAAGACGTATCTCGGCGATCTCGCCGTCGGCGACGTCGTCAATCTGGAGCGCGCGATGCCCGCCGACGGCCGTTTCGACGGCCACCTCGTGCAGGGACACGTCGATACGGTCACGACCGTGACGGGGATCGAGTCAGTCGGCGAGGATTGGCGGTTCATGTTCGAGATCCCCGCGGATCAGGGCCAATACGTGGTCTCGAAGGGGTCGGTCGCGCTCGACGGCATCTCGTTGACCGTCGCCGACCGCCGGGAGGACGCCTTCGAGGTCGCGATCATCCCGACCACCTATGAACACACCACCCTCTCGGAGAAGGCCCCCGGCGATCCGGTCCATCTGGAGGTCGACGTGATCGCGAAGTACGTCGAGGGGATGATCGAGGGATACGTGTGAGAATCGGTCGTCGCGTGCCGTCGAACGAGTTTCCGTTCTCGGACGACCGTCGGGTTTCGGTTGGTATCGATCCCGGCTGTACTGCGGGTCCAAATCGTTTAGTTCGGAGACGCCGAACTCGTGGACATGGCACAGACGACGTTGTACGATCGGCTTGGAGGACATGAAGGAATCCGGGCCGTCGTCGATGCGTTCTACGACAGGCTCCTCGCTGACGACGAGTTAGCGCCCTTTTTCGAAGGGGCCGATATGGAGACCCTTCGAGAGACACAGACGGATTTCCTGTGTGAAGCGGCGGGCGGTCCGGAGTCGTACGATGCGGAACCCGTCCGTGAGGCTCATCTCCACGTTCCGTTTACGCCCGATCACATCCAGCGGGCAGTCGACATTCTGTCCGAAACCCTCGATGAGTTCGACGTTCCGGAGGCGGATGCAGAGACGGTCATCCAGGCGATCGCGGCCCACGAGGAGGATCTACTGGCCTCACCTCCCGCTGAGGAGTGATCGATTCACGGGATACGTTCTCAGGTCGGGGTTCGTCGATCAGATCCGAAATCGGACGCCAGTACGTCGATTCTCCCCCGTTAGGAACCGACGAGTGCGGTCTCGCCGGCATGAACGGTTTCGCCCTCGCTAATACACAGGTCCTTGCGATCGATCGACGGCGGGAACAGGACGTCCGCACGCGACCCGAAGGAGACGTGGCCGACGCGCGCTCCGCGATCGAGGTCGTCGCCGACCGAGACGTGTGAGTGGATCCGGCGAGCGAACCAGCCGGCGATCAGGAATAACTCGTACTCCCCGCAGTCGATCACGACCTGCTCGTTCCGATCGGAGTCCTTGCTGAAGGCGGGTTTGTTGGCTCCCGGCCGGTGGCGAACGTCGGTCACCGTCCCGGCGAGGGGCGCACGGTTCACGTGGACGTCCGTGACGTTCATGAACACGCCCACGCGCAGCCGGTCGCCCTCCTCGCGGATGATGGAGACGGTCCCGTCGGCCGGCGAGACCGCGGGCGGGTTCGCGTCCGGATCGGACGATGGTTCGGGAGGAGACCGTTCGGGATCGCGATGGAACCAGAGGATCGCAAGCGCCAGCGCGAATAGGCCGAGACCGATCGGGGGTGCGAGAACGATCATTCCCGCCCCGACCAACGCGGGGATCCGGGCGAGCCGCCAGGCGTCCGCGACGACCGGAAACGGGAGGAGACGAGCAAGCGGTGGCTGGGACCTCGTTGACGACATCCGCATCAGGCCTCCACCGATTCCCGCAGCTCGCCATCGAGGGTGTCGCGCCCGGCCACCCACGTAGCAAGCAGACGCGTGAGGTGGAGCCGATCGTCGAGTCCCTCGGCGAGATCGAGGCTGGTCTCGCCGGCGAGTTTGTGCAGTCGTCCGAGTTCGGTCCCGTTGTACGTCGATCCTGCGCGAGCGACCCGAAGCAGCTCGCGAAGCAGATCCTCGCCCGAGTATCCCTCCTCGTCGAGCAGATCCTCGAGCGTGCTTCTCGCGTCCGCCAGATCGCCGTTCTGGGCTGCCGTGAGTGCCTCGCGGATCGCCTCGTCGTGGCCGATCTCGCCGAGCGTCTCGTAGGCGGTCGACATCGTTATCTCCTCGCCCTCGATCGCGGTTGCCTGCGCGGAGAGGATCGCTCGCCGGAGGTCGCCGCCCGCGGCGCTGGCGACGAACTCCAACCCGTCGTCGTCGTAATCCACGTCCTCACGGTCACTGATCGTGGCGAGCACGTCGATCGTCTCCTCGACGGTCGGCGCGCGCATCCGGATCGGGAAACATCGCGAGCGGATCGGCGGGATGAGCTTCGTCGGCTGACGGGTGGTGATGACGAACTGTGTCGTCCGGTGGTACTGCTCCATCACACGCCGAAGCGCCTGCTGGAAGTCCTCGCGGATCGCCTCGGCGTTGTCGAGAACGACCGTCTTGTAGCTTCCCGTCATCGGAGCGTAGGCCGCCGATTCCTTGAGCACGCGATTTATCATGTCGCGTTTCGCCATCCGGCTGCGCCCCGAGAGGAACGACTCGAAGCGGGGATCGGTGCGGATCTCCTTTTTCGTCCGTCCGAAGAAATCCGCGACGTTGATCTCGATCAGGTCGTTTTCCGGATCGGCGTGCGCCTCCTGAGCGAGCGCACGGGTTGCTGCCGTCTTGCCGACGCCCGAGGGCCCCTGAACCACGAGGTTCATCGGCTCGCTGAGCGCGCGATCGAACCGCTCGCGCGCCTCGGTCTGACGGATCTCCGAGAGGTCGGGCGCGTGTCGTTCCGTCCACAGCGGTCCGTCCATTACCGATCTGTCCGCGACGCGTACTCAAGAATCGGTCGATCGCATGGGTTGTGATCCCGGTCGATCGACGGTCGATGACGGATCGGTCGTCGTCCGGCCCGACTTTCGACACCGGTTTATCAGTTCCCGCCGGAAATGTGGACATGTCCCTGCGCGTGCGCTTCCTCGGGACCGGCGGCGCAGTCCCGACGACCGAGCGGGCCCCGAGCGCCATCTACATCAACCGCGAGGGAGACCGCCTGCTTTTCGACTGCGGCGAGGGAACCCAACGACAGATGATGCGATTCGGGACCGGCTTCTCGGTCGATCGCGTCTTCCTTACGCACCTCCACGGCGATCACATCCTCGGACTTCCCGGGCTGATCCAGACGATGGACTTCAACGACCGGGACCGTCCACTTACGATCCACTGTCCGCCCAATACGACGCGAAAAATCGACGATCTGGTTCACGTCGCCGGCCACGATTCGTCCTTTCAGGTGCGGATCAAGGAGGCGGTCCCCGGAACCGTCGCGTTCGACGCTGAGGAGTACGAGGTTCGCGCCTTCGAGACTGCCCACCGCACGCGCTCACAGGGGTACGTCATCGAGGAGGACGACCGTCTCGGCCGCTTCGATCGGCCGAAGGCCGAGGAACTCGGCGTCCCGTCCGGTCCGAAGTTCGGCCGGCTCCACGAGGGCGAATCAGTCGAACTCGAGGACGGAACGGTCGTTCGCCCCGAACAGGTCGTCGGCCCGCCGCGTCCCGGTCGGCGGGTCGTCTACACTGCCGATACGCGCCCGCAGAATCGGACCGTCGAGGTCGCGGACGAGGCCGACCTGCTGGTTCACGACGCAACCTTCGCCGACGACATGGCTGAGCGAGCGCGTGAGACCGCCCACTCGACCGGCCGCGAGGCTGGCGAGATCGCCGCCAGATCCGCCGCGAAGCGACTCGCTCTCACCCACATCTCCTCGCGATATACCGGGGACGCCTCACTGATAGAAGCCGAAGCCCGCGAGGCGTTCGATGGCGAGTGTTTCATCCCGAACGACGGCCAGACGGTGGAGGTCCCGTATCCGGACGCGGGAGACGAGTAGGACGTCCGTGGGCGGCAAGACGGGAGTCGCCGATCCGACCCCATTTCGATTGACCCCGCCGGCGTGGAGTATTTACCCGTCGATCGCGTATCGCCGGACGTGACTGCCGGGACCATCCGCGCCCTCGATCGGCCGGTGTTCGGGGTCGACGTGCAAAGCGGCGACGTTCGTGGTGATTCGCCGTCCTACGCCCTCGTGACCCTTACGCCGATCGACGAGGCTGACGAGGAGGAGGTACCTGACGCCGAGCTCCCCGACGTCGATGGACCGATCGCTCGGATCGACCGCGACGTCGTCTCCCTGCGAAAGCTCTTCCGGCTCATCGATGACCAGGAGCCGGCGCGGATCGCCACCGACAACGCCTACGAGTTGGCTGCCGACAAGGGCGAACTCGTTCAGCTCCTTCGATCGCTGCCGGACGGCACCCGACTCGTGCAGGTGACCGGTGCCGAGCGACCCGAACCTCTCTCGCGAGTCGCCTCCCGACATGGAATCCCCCACGAATCCGACCCAATGGCTGAAGCGGAGGCCGCCGCCCGGCTCGCAGCAGTGAACGTCGGACACGAGGTGACGGCTTTCACCGACGAGACGAGGGTGAAGGTCGCTCGTGGCCGCTCGACCGGGAAGGGTGGGTGGAGCCAGGACCGCTATACCCGCCGGATCCACGGGAACGTCAAAAAGCGGACCCGCCAGGTCGAATCCGAACTCCGGTCGGCGAACCTCGAGTACGATCGTGAGGTGACCGAGAAGTACGGGGGCTATTCGAACGCCATCTTCACGGTCTCGGCGCGCCCCGAGAACATTCCCATCTCGAGTTCGCGCGCCGGAGACGTCCGCGTCGAGATCGAACGCGAGCGACGCGACGGCATCGAGTTCGGACCGTTGGTGGAGCGCCGCGATCACGTCATCGTCGGGATCGATCCGGGCACGACCACGGCGGTGGCCGTCGTCGGCTTCGACGGAACGGTCCACGACGTCCACTCGACGCGAACCGCCGATACTGGCGACGTCATCGAATGGATCGTCGAACGCGGTCGGCCGGCGATCATCGCGGCGGACGTCGAGCCGATGCCTGATACCGTCGAGAAGTTCCGGCGGTCCTTCGACGCCGCCGAATGGATCCCCGACAGCGACCTCCCGATCGACGAGAAGCTCCATCGAACCCGGGAGATAGAAACCGAAAACGACCACGAGCGCGACGCGCTCGCGGCGGCCCTCTTCGCGCTCGACGATCACGCCGACCAGTTCGACCGTATCGCCGAAAAGACCCCACCGCGGCTCGATCGGGACGCCGTAATCGCCCGCGTGATCGCGGACGAGCAGTCCGTCGAGTCTGCCATTGTCGACCTCCGGGACGACGCGGACCCGGGCGGAACGAACGGCGATGGTGGGGGCGACGGAACAAGCGACGGAGACGAGGAGTCGGACGAGCCGGATCTCAGCGAGGAGGAACGCGAGATCCGGCGGCTCCGCGACCGTGTCGACCGGCTGGAGGGTCACGTCGACGACCTTACCGACAAACTCGACGCGCGAGACGACCGGATCGATGACCTCGAGACGGAGCTCTCCGATGCCAAACGTAAAGAGCGGATCGAGGCCCGTGAACGACGCTCGGTCTCCCGGCTCGAACGCGAGACGGATCGCCTTGAACGCGAACGCGACGAGGCCCGCGAACGGGTCGACGAACTCGAGGACAAACTCGAACGTCTCAAGGCGCTCTGGAAACTCGATCACTCCGATTTCACCGACGTTGCGGCGGGACGAGACCTCCTCGCGGTCAAGGTGGTCGAGCAGTTCACGCTCGATGCGATCGAGACCGCCGACCGCGAGTACGGACTGGCCCCCGACGACGTGGTCTACTTGCGGGACGCATCCGGTGCCGGACGCCGGACTGCACTCCGACTCGCGGAGACGGAGCCGCGCCTCGTCCTCCGGGCGGGGAACCTCTCGGATGCAGCCGACGCAGTGCTTTTTGACGCGTCGATCCCGGTCGCGCCGGCCGATGACGTCACCATCCAAGAGGTCGACGAACTTGCGGTCGCCCGCGAAAGCGACGTGGAGGCCGCCATCGACGACTGGAAGCGGCGGGCCGAAAAGCGAGAGCGGGCACGGAACGCGGAGCTCGTCGATCAGATCATTTCGGAGCATCGCGCCGAGCGGTTGTGACGGTCGCGTTCGTCGGGACGTGATCGACGACGATCACGACCGATCGCACCGACCATCACGTTCCGGAAGGCGGCGAACGGACGAGTAGGACACAGCGATCGATGGATGGATCGGATCCGCCCGTCGGTTCCCGACTGTTTTCGTGGACCAGCGGCGATGTTGCGCTTGGCGCCGTCGTCAGCTGGGACGACGGCTCGCGTTGATCGGGTGAACCATGGACCGCTCTGGATGGTGGTGCCGATCGTCGATCGTACCGTTCGGAGCGGCGTTCATCCGTCGACCTCGGGTCGTGGCTCGTCTTGCCGAGATCGGTGTGAGGGATCGCGGGGCGTCATCCGATCCCTCCAGCGGTCCGGTCGTGGGCGGGCCCTCGATCGGACGGTGCGGACGTGCTTGAATTTCGTCCGTTCGCTTGCCGGTCGCGTCCGTCGATTGTGTTCTCGATCGCCGATCGGCGACTCGCAGGCATCTCGTCTCCGGGTTCGATGCGAGACGTCGGGTGATCGTGGTGTTCGTTACTATATGCCGTCCTCCGTCTAGTTTCATTTATTTACGATACGGTTCATTCCTGGACTACCGTTCATACTTTGATGTCTTATTCACGTGAGGATGAGATGATTGTCTATCATATAAGCGTAATCCTTAAACAGATCCTATAATACACTCACATCTTAACTCCTCGTACGCTTCTCGCGTCGTTCGCGTTTCTGTCCCGTCCTCGCGTTTCTGTCCCGTCCTCGCGTTCCCGGTCCGTCCTGAGTTTCGAATTCGCGCGCGTCCCTCCCGGCGGTCACTCCGGATCGGATTCCGTGAGTTCCGCTACGATCGAGTCGGTCGTGACGATCCGGGCGAACTCCCCCTGTAGATGTGCGAGCGCGCTTCGATGGACGAGATCGGCCTCGAACTGCTCGTCGTCGAGGCGGCGATCGAAACTTGCGGTCGCGTCCCGAACCACGGTGACCTCGAACCCACGGTTCTGTGCCATCCGAACCGTCGTCGAGACGCAGTGATCGGTGGTGAGTCCACAGACGACGAGTCTCTTGAGCCCACGTCGCTCAAGCCAGTCCTGCAGGTCCGTGTCCACGAACGCGCCGTTCACCCGTTTCGTGACGACACGTTCGCCGTCCGCGGGCTCGAACCCGGATTTGAACGCGAATCCTGACCGGTCGCTTCGAAGCGGCGAGTTCGGCTCTCTCGAGTCGTGGCGGACGTGGATCACTGGGAGGGCCGCCTCTCGCCAGGTGTCGAGTAGGCGTTTCGCGTGTTCCTCGGCTCCCGGATTGTTCCGCTCGCCCCATCCCGACTCGTCGAAACCGCGCTGGAAGTCGATCAACACGAGTACCGGCCGACCGGCGTCACCGTCCGTTTCCCGAGTCATCGTGGCGATCCCACTGTCGGGGTCGGTGTCTGCTCCGCCAGCATCCGTGTCGATTTGGGGTGCTCTCGCGTGATCTCGATCGGTGGTTCATCGGGTGCTTTCGATTCGTCCTCCGAGAGCATGTACTGGACCCACTCGCGGTCGCCCTCATGGCCCCAGTCGCCGAGGTCGGCGTGGGGACAGACGCCATCGTAGTCCGACAGTCGGTCCTGGATGATCTCGCGGGCGCGTCCCCCCTTCTCGTGATCGGCGGTGACGTTCAGGTTCTCGAAGAGGGCCCGCGGCTGGAAGGTGATCTCCAGGCCCACCGGGCAGTAGCGGCTCTTCCGCTCCTCATAGAACGGCGCACGACACGTCGGGAACATCGGCTCGCCGGCGAAACAGAACTCCCAGTATGGGTCGTCCGGGTCGGTCGGAATGTCCTCGGGCCACGGTTCGGGATCGTGCACGTGGAGGAACTGGAGGACGTTCCAGAGATGCTCGTGGTACTCGGCCTCCGAGAGGCTCCCGTCCGGCGGCTTGAAGAACGTGACGAGCGAGGCGTGATCGTCGTATGTCGGGTAGACTTCGAGATACGAACGCAGCGTTCGACCGAGATTTAAAAGGGCCTCCGGGTCGGTCATCGAAGGAACGGCGGTGTAAAGCGGCGCTCCCGCCTCGACCGACCGCGCGCCGAAGTAACACGGAAACGGCGAGCCGTTCCGCTCGCCGAGCAGTCCCTCACGGAAACTCCTCCAGTGGGCTTGGATCCACTCGGGGACGGTCCCCTCCTCGACGCGCGTTTCGATCGTTTCCTGTGTGTGTAGCCCGCCGGCGATCGGCTCGACCATGTCACGTGTTGCTGGTCGCGACACTTGCGTCTATCGACGGTTTTCGGATCGAGAGACCGCTCACGGACATCGAGGGCACCGCGCTTTCAGAAGTCATATCCGGACGGTCCCCGACCTGACCCGTATGGACGCCTACGAGTTGATCACCCGGAACGCTGCCGAGGTGGTCACGGAGGAGGAGATCGAGGCGCTGGCTGACGACCCCGACGGAAAGCGGGCGTACGTCGGCTATGAGCCCTCGGGCGTCCTCCATATCGGGCACATGCTCACCGCGAACAAGCTGATCGACCTCCAGGAGGCCGGCTTCGAAGTCACCGTCCTTCTCGCCGACGTCCACGCCTATCTGAACGAGAAGGGATCCTTCGAGGGGATCCGTCGGACTGCCGAACGGATGCGCGATCAGTTCATCGCCTACGGACTCGACGAGGACAGAACGCAGTTCGTTCTCGGCTCCGATTTCCAACTTGAGGACGACTACACCCTCGATCTCCACGCGCTGGAGCTTGAGACGACGCTTGCCCGCGCCGAACGGGCCATGGCCGAGATCAAATCCGGCGACTCGGTGAAGGTCTCCCAGGCGGTCTACCCGTTGATGCAGGCGCTCGACATCCCGTATCTCGGCGTCGATCTCGCCGTCGGCGGCATGGAACAGCGGAAGGTCCACATGCTCGCACGCGACGTGCTCCCGAGCATCGATCGCCAGCCCCCGACGAGCCTGCACACCCCGCTCATCGCCGATCTCGCCTCCGGCATCGGGAAGATGTCCTCTAGTACGGGTGTCACCATCTCCATGGAGGACTCCACCGACGAGATCGAAACGAAAGTGGAGAAGGCGTACTGTCCGCCCACGGCCGATCCCGAGTCCGATGAGGATGGACGAGAGCGGGAGAATCCGATCCTCCAGATCTTCGAATATCACGTCTTTCCCCGATTCGATCGCGTCGTCGTCGAACGCCCGGAACAGTACGGCGGGGATCTCGATTACGAGACCTACTCCGAGTTGGAGGCCGATCTCGAGTCGGGCGAGCTTCACCCGGCGGACGCCAAATCCGCGCTCTCCTCGTACCTCGATCGCCTCATTGCGCCGGGACGCGAACAACTGCGGAACAGGTAAGACGTCGATCGAAGTTCGTCAGCCGACCGACGTCCGGCGGATTTAAACCTCGACGGATCGAACCGGGGCCCATGAGCGACGACGGTGACGGTCGGCGTGATCTCCGAATGCCTGACGACGACGAGGTGTTCGCGGAGGTCACCGACATGCTCGGCGCGAATCGCGTGAAAGTCCGATGTGCGGACGGCAAGGAACGCACCGCCCGCATTCCCGGCCGGATGCAAAAACGCATCTGGATCCGCGAGGACGACATCGTCCTCGTCGAACCGTGGGACTGGCAGGACGAGAAGGCCGACATCACCTGGCGCTACGAGAAGAACGAGGCGGACCAACTGCGCGAGGAAGGCCACATTCAGTGATCGTCGGCGCCGGATCCGTTCACCCACCGGAGTTCTTCGGCGTTCGGCTCTCGATCGGTTGTTTCGGACCGAAACCGTTTCACGCACCCTCTCGAAGCATTCTGCATGCGCCTGCTTACGGACCGCGACGCCTTTCGTGACGTCGCAGTCGACGCGCCGGCGGGTGCCCGCGTCCCCGTCGAGGCGCGCCTTGAGATCCCCGATCCCTATCTCGGATATCGACGCGCCCGCAAGGGCCCCGGCGGCGTCTTTCTGGAGACCGCAGGCGGGCACCCCGGTTGGAGCTACTTCGGCGTCGATCCGGTCGAGCGCCTTCAGGTCTCCTCGGAGGCCGTTCTCGCCGATCGCGAGCGCGTAATGCGGACCGACACTGCCTCTCACAACGCCGACACTTCTCCGACGCTTGCGGCCCTGGAGGAACTGGTCGCCGACGAGCGGCTGGTCCGGGGCGACTGTACGGTGCCGTACCCCTGTGGCGCCATCGGCTGGATCGCCTACGATGTCGCCCGTGAACTGGAGGATCTCCCCGAATCCGCCGTCGACGATCGCGACCTGCCTCGGCTCCAGTTCGCAGTCTACGACACCCTCGCGGCGTGGGAATCCCCACAGGACTCACCCGTGGAGCTTCGAATCGTTCGGTGTCCGACGGTGCCGGGCAGCGCCGAACACGGGACTGGTCTTGACGGTGCCTTCGAGCCCGACGACCTCGACGATATCGATCGGATCCACGCCGAGGCCGTCGAGGCGTTGGAGACGTTTGCCGACCGCATCAGGGATGGCGATCCTGACGTCGACTCCGCCCCGGTTTCGGCCGACGTGGCAACCTTCGAGAGCGACTGTGGACGCGACGCCTTCGGCGATCGCGTCCGCCGCGTGAAGGACTATGTCCGCGCGGGAGACACCTTCCAGGCGAACGTTTCCCAGCGGCTCGTCGCCCCCGCGGCGGTTCACCCGGTCGAGGCTTTCGATGCCCTCCGGCGCGTGAATCCTGCCCCCTATTCGGGACTGCTGGAGTTCGACTGGGACGGCCGCGGCGTCGACCTGGTGAGCGCCAGCCCGGAACTGCTGTTGGAACGGGACGGCGACCGCTTGGTGACCGAGCCGATCGCCGGCACGCGACCGCGCGGGGAGACGCCCGAGGCGGACGCCGCTCTCGAGGCGGAGTTGCGTGCCGACGAGAAGGAGCGCGCCGAACACGCCATGCTGGTGGATCTGGAGCGCAATGACCTCGGAGCGGTCTGTGCGTTCGGCACCGTCGACGTGTCCGAGTACCGCCGTGTCGATCGCTACTCCGAGGTGATGCACCTCGTCTCACTGGTGGAGGGACGAGCGCGCGCGGACGTCACCCTCGCCGACGCCGTGGCCGCCTGTTTCCCCGGGGGAACGATCACCGGCGCGCCGAAGCCGCGGACGATGGGGATCATCGACGAGGTCGAGGCGACCCGACGCGGCCCCTACACCGGATCGATGGCGATCCTCGGGTTCGACGGCCGCGCGACGTTCAACATCCTCATTCGAACGCTCGTCCGTCACGCCGACGAGTACCACCTCCGGGTCGGCGCCGGTATCGTCCACGATTCCGAACCCGACGCCGAGTACGACGAGACGCTCGATAAGGCCCGCGGACTCATCACCGCCGTCGACGAGGCGCTCGCCGACGAGGAACTGCGTGTGGAGACGCCCGCGTCGACGGATCGCGACCGCGATGGGAGGCCGACTGATGGCTGACGACGGTTCCGGATCCGACGCGTCCACCCCTGCCGGAAGCAATGATGCCACACCTCCGACGATCGAGTGGCGTCCCGGAGCGGCCGACGGCGACGCGCGTATTCTGGTGATCGACAACTACGACTCGTTCGTCTACAACCTCGTCCAGTACGTCGGCGAAGTCGCCGGGGCGGTGGCGGTCCGGCGCAACGACGCGATCACCATCGAGGCGATCCGGACGATCGATCCGGACGGAATCGTGGTCTCGCCGGGTCCGGGTACGCCTGCGGAAGCCGGAGTCTCCGTTCCCCTCTTCGACCTCGAATACCCGACTCTCGGCGTCTGCCTTGGCCACCAGGCGCTTTGTGCCCGAAACGGGGCGACCGTCTCCCGTGCGCCCTCGGTGGTCCACGGAAAACCGTCGACCGTCTCCCACGACGGCGATGGCATCTTCGCGGGGCTGCCGAACCCCATCGAAGTCGGCCGGTACCACTCGCTTCGGGTCGAACGTGGGACGCTTCCCGACGCGCTCGTTGAGACCGCTCGCACCGAGGACGGCAGCGAGGTCGTGATGGGCGTCCGACACCGCGATCGCCCCCACGTCGGCGTCCAGTTTCACCCGGAAAGCGTGTTGACACACCACGGAAAGCGGCTGGTTCGAAACTTCGTCGATCTGTGTGAGACGGGAGGAAATCGATGACCGACGACGGAGAGTGGTCGGTGAGCGGTGACCGTGACCGATCGATAAACGACGAGGGGGACCGCCTGTTTCACGTCGACGGCGAACTCGTGCCCGCGGGGGAGGCGACCGTAAACGTCCGCGATCGAGGATTCATGTACGGCGACGCCGCCTTTGAGACGCTTCGCGCGTACGGCGGCGCGGTCTTCGAGTGGGAGGCACACGCCGATCGACTGGCGAACACCTGCGACTCCCTCGCGCTCGATCACGGCCTCTCGCGGGGCGAACTCCGCTCCCGGATCGACCGGACGCTCGCCGCCAACGACTTCGAGAACGCCTATCTCAAGATTTCCATCTCCCGGGGCGTTCAACCCGGGACGCTCGATCCGGATCCGGACGTCGATCCCACGGTCGTCGTTTACGCGCGGCCGCTTCCCCGCGGCGGGATGCAGGGGAACCCAGTCTTCGACGGTCCTGCGACGATCCGGACCGCCGAAACGCGATCCATCCCCGATGCGGCAATCCCGGCGACGGCAAAGACCCACAACTACCTCGATGGAATCCTCGCCAGGATCGAGGCGCGGGCGGTCGACGCTGACGAAGCCCTGCTTTGTGACGCCGACGGCCACGTCGCCGAAGGCGCCACCTCGAACGTGTTCTTCGTCTCCGAGGACGTGTTGCGGACGCCGAGTCTCGACGGGCCCGTTCTGCCGGGAATCACCCGTCGGATCGTCCTCGATCTCGCCGCGGCGGAGGGAATCCCGGTCGAGGAGGGCTCCTACGAACCCGAGGACCTTCGCCGGGCCGACGAGGCGTTCCTCACAAACACGATCGCGGAGATCCGACCCATCGAGACGATCGACGAGACGGCCGTCGGCGGTGGTCCGATCACGCGACTGCTCCGGGAGCTGTTCGACCGCCGAGTCGAGCGGATCTGTTATCGGTGACCGTCGCTCGCGTCCCCGTTTCGACCCTCTCACAGGCGCTTGATCACGAGATGGACGAGGACGCCGACGAGGAACGCCACTCCGAGGTTGAAGACGACCGCCCCCACGCCGATCGCCACGGAAAGCGGGAGGTTCGACGACTTGAGGACGCTCCTCGAAAGCGAGATCGAGACGATCGCGAGCAGCACGCCGAGAAGCGCCAGGGGAAACGCCGCGAGCAGTTGTGAGGTGGCAAACAGGGCCGCTCCGAGATACCCCACGCCGAGGATCACGTTCGCTCCGCCGGTTCGCGCGCCGAACGCGTGCTTTCCGGCGACGCCGTCACAGCCGTGACACATCGGGATCCCCCCGATCGGAACCGCGATGAGGTTCATTGCGCCCATGCTCATCGATAGTTCGTCCGCCGAAACGTCGGCATCGAAGCGCTCAGCAAGGAGCAACGACGTCGCGAGCGCCGCGTTTCCGACGGTCATCGCGAGTTGGGCGAACGTCCCCTCCGCCGCCCGGCGCGTGGCCCCCTCTGCAAGCGGGGGGACCGATGGTGCTCCCGGCAACTGCGGCATCGGGAGTCCCGCGATCGCGAGGGTCGCACCCCCGCCTGCGAGGAGGACGATAAGCGCGCTCGCGCTCCCGTAGCCGGCCGCCACCGATGCGGCGGCGATCACGATTCCGGCCGCCGCGACGGTCGGATCTTCGGCCGCGATTCCGACGGCCGTCTCAAGGAGGATCAGGCCAACCGCCAGTTGAACGCCGCGGACGACCGGCTCGCCGATCCACCGTTCGACCGCCGCGAGCGTCCCGGTGGTCCCGATCACGAGCAGTACGACGCCAAGCACCAGCCCCGAAAGCGCCAGTTCGGCATGAGTCAGTCCCCCGGCGATCGCGAGCGCCGCTAGAGCCTTCATCGGCTCGACGGAGATCGGGAGCCCGTAGACGACCCCCCAGACGATCTGAAAGATCCCGAACGCGACGAGCACGTGCGGTAGCGACACCTCGGTGACGACTGCAAGCGCGACGACGATCGGCAGGACCGTAATTGAATCCCCTACCGCGCCGGTCACCTCGTTGCGGGCGAATTCGATCCGACGGTATTTCTCAATGTCGACTGTGGCGGCCACGAAACGCCGATACGGACCACATTCCCTTGAGCCTGATCGGTTCTCTCCCGCTTCCGGGACCTCGGCAACGTTACCTAAATCGGTTTCTGATCCGTTACCGGCGTCTTGGCGTTTATATGTCTCGCCCGCTGAACTCCCGCCATGACCGACGATCCTCCCGACTCCGACGACGGGCGGGATGACCTCGATCGCCTCGCACGGGCGGCGAGAGCGGTCGCCGCCTCGAACACGGACGTCGATCCCGACATCGTCGAGGACGCGATCCGGTACGCCCGCGAGGAGGCCGAAACCGGACGCACACGCTGTCGGATCCTGCTCGCGGACGTGGCCGGATCGGCGGTCGCTGGTCCGGATCCGGAGGATCCGGATCCGAACCCGGGCCCGAATTCGGTCGACGCCGAGCGACGTGCGGTCGCGTACGCTCGACTTCGACAGCACGTTGAACGGCGGCGCTCACGTGAATCGGACGTCGACGGTCTCTTCGAGTGACCCGGTTCGTCCATCGGCTCGATCGCGGGCCGTCCTTCGCTCACCGAACGGATCGGCGATCGGCGACTTCCGGCAACGGCAAACCCCGCCTGCGGTGGGTCCCTTATCCGTTCGCACGACGAATTCCGATGTGACATGGCTCGCGTCCGCGTCGTCACCGGTGCCCGGCTCCACTTCGGGTTCGAGAACCTGAGCCTCTCACATGAACGGCTCTACGGCGCCCTCGGCGTCGCGATCGACGAGCCGACCGTCGAGATCGTTGCCGAGCCGGCGGAGGCCATCGATGTCACCATCGAGGCTGACGCCGACTCGCTATGTGGTGATCTCCCTGACTCACTGTGTGGCGATCTCGTCGCCTCCCTGCATGCGGACGTCACCGACTACGCTGAACGGTCGCGCGATCTCCTCGACGTCCCCGGCGTCTCGATCACGGTTCGCTCGTCCATCCCTCGACACGCTGGACTCGGGAGCGGGACGCAACTCGCGCTCGCGACCCTCGCGGGCGTCGCCCGTGCATACGACCGCGAGCCTCACGTCCGTGATCGCGCTCCACGGCTCGGACGGGGCGGGCGATCCGGACTCGGCGTCGCCGGCTTCGAGACCGGAGGCTTCCTCCTGGATACCGGCCATCCGACCGCGCGGTTCACCACGGAGCGACCGCCGGTCGGCGAGTGGGAGGTCCCCGCGATTGCCGCACGCCACCCGATACCGGACGACTGGCGGTTTCTCGTGGTCTCTCCGGCCGTCGATCCCGGGCGGAGCGGCGACGCGGAGGACGAGAGCATCCGGACGGCCGTCGAGCGAGCCGACCCGGATCTGGCCGACCGTATCGCCGGGATCGTCACGCGGCGGGTGCTTCCGGCAGTCGTCGATGGCCGCGTCGGTGCGTTCGGCGAAGCCGTTGCTGACGTCGGCCGGCTCAACGGTGCGTGGTACGCCGACGAGCAGGGAGGCGTCTACCGCCCGCCGGTCGGCGGGATCGTCGCCTCGATTTCGGACTCTCCGGCCGTCTACGGCGCCGGCCAGTCCTCGTGGGGCCCGGCCGTCTACGGTGTCACTGATGTCGAACACGTCGAGACCGCACGTGAGGCGGGACGTGCTGCACTCGAGACGCTCGGCGTCGATGGCCGGGTCCGGATCGTCCGAGGTCGGAATCACGGTGCTCACGTCGATCCGGCGTAACGGCTAAACGCTCCGCGGACGCCGATCCGGCGTAACGGCTAAACGCTCCGCGGACGCCGATCCGGTATGGCGAGTTTTCCCTTCGGTATCGCGCGTCTCGATTCGATTCTCGGTGGCGGCGCTCCCCCGGGAAACGTCGTATTGCTCGCCGGAGAATCCGGTGCCGGTGCTCGTGAGTTTCTCTATACGAGCGTTGCGATGAACGCACTGGCCAACGTCGATCAGGAACTCTTTGATCTCTATTACGGCGATCTGGACGAGAACGCCAGCGTTCCACCGGAGATCCACTACGTCTCGTTTACTGCCGGCGAGGGGTCGATCCAACGGGAACTCGAGTACACCATGGCGGAGGAGATCGCGGAGGTAGCCGTCTCGGGAATCAAGTTCGCGGATCTGTCGGTTCCGTATTTCCAGTTGAGCCCGATCCCCCGCGACTGGTACCGAAGCGATCCCACCGGGATTCGCGATCTCGGAAACGAGGATCGCCACGGCGACGTACTCTCCGAACTCGGTGACTACCTCTCCGCGCACGCCGCCGGGAATCTGGTCGTTATCGACTCGATCACCGATCTCGTCTCGGCCGTCTCCGATGAGATGACCTGGAACGACATCGCGATGGTGCTGAAGGGGCTCAAGAAGGCCGCCTACCACTGGGGCGGATTAATCTTACTGTTGGTCAACGCGGATACGCTCTCGGAGACCGAACAGGGGAAACTGATGGACGCCGCCGGCGGGACGTTCCTCTTCTCCTGGGAGACCGGCGGATCCAAGCGTGCTCGAACGATGGTCATCCGCGAGTTTCGCGGCGTGTTGTCCCGACTCGAGGCGGAGAACATCGTCCAGTTCGAAACGGAGATCCACGACGGCGGCTTCGACATCAGCGACGTTCGAAAGATCCGGTGATCGGCGTCCCGTTCCGACCCGCGGGTCCCGATTGTGATTCCGGGGGATCAGAATTCTTCGACGGTCGGCTCGGGAACCGTTCCGTCCTCGCGTTCGTCGAGATCGAACGCCGACCGCAACTCGGCGATCCGGTCACGGATGTCGGCAGCCAGTTCGAACTCGAGGTTGCTTGCGGCCTCATTCATCCGGTCTTCGAGTGCCGCGATCTGCTCGCGAGCATCATCCTCCGTCTCGACGTCCCCGACGGAGACGCTCCCGGTGTCCGTCTTCGCTCCGGGGAGGGACGTCTCGCCGACCGGCTTGTCGATCGTCGTCGGCGTGTGGCCGTGTTCCTCGTTGAACTCGCGTTGGATCTCACGGCGACGCCCCGTCTCCTCGATCGCCTCAGCCATCGAGTCGGTGACCTCGTCGGCATAGAGGACGACCTCCCCGTTGACGTTGCGGGCCGCTCGCCCCATCGTCTGGACGAGCGTCGTCGTCGACCGGAGGAACCCTTCCTGGTCGGCATCGAGGATCGCAACGAGGCTCACCTCGGGAATGTCGAGTCCCTCACGGAGGAGGTTGATCCCCACGAGTACGTCGATGTTCCCCAGACGGAGATCGCGGATTATCTCGTGGCGTTGTAAGGTATCGGTCTCGTCGTGCATGTACGCGACATCGACGCCGGCCTCCTCGAGGTACTCCGTGAGATCCTCGGCCATCCGCTTCGTCAGGGTGGTAACGAGGGTTCGCTCGCCCCGATCGATCCGCTCGTCGATCCGCTCGAGCAAGTCGTCGACCTGTCCGGTTGCGTCGGCGATCTCGACGACCGGGTCGACGAGATAGGTCGGACGGACGATCTGTTCGACCACCTGCGCGGAGTGTTCGCGCTCGTACTCGCTCGGAGTCGCGGAGACGTAGAGAATGCGGTCGGTCTTCTCCTCGAACTCCTCGAAGGTGAGTGGCCGGTTATCGTAGGCGGTCGGCAGCCGGAAGCCGTTTTCGACGAGTGAGTCCTTGCGCGATTTATCCCCCTCGTATTGACCTTTGATCTGGGGGATCGTCTGATGGGATTCGTCGATCACCGTCAGGAAGTCGTCGGGGAAGTAATCGAGCAGCGTGTAGGGCGGATCCCCGATCTCGCGATCGTCCATGTGAACGGAGTAGTTCTCGATGCCCGAACAGTAGCCGGCCTCCCGAAGCATCTCGAGATCGAACGTGGTTCGCTCGTCGATGCGCTGGGCGGCGACCAGATCCCCTTCGCGCTCGAAGTAGCGAACGCGCTCGTCGCGCAACGTCTCGATCTCCGCGATTGCCGTCTGAAGTTTATCCTCAGGGATCGAGTAGTGTTCGGCCGGATGGATCAATGCGGCCGGTTCCTCGGAGACGACTGTCCCCTGAATCGGGTCGACTTTCAGTATCCGATCGACCTCATCCCCCCACAACTCGATCCGCAGGGCGTACCGTCCGTACATCGGAAACACCTCGATGGTATCCCCGCGCACCCGGAAGGTTCCCTGCGTGAAGTCCACGTCGTTGCGGTCGTAGTTCCGGTCGACGAGTTCACCGAGAAGGTCATCGCGACCGATCCGGTCGCCGACCGACAGTTCGAGGGCCATCTCCCGGTAGTTGGTCGGGTCACCGAGTCCGTAGATCGCCGAGACGGAGGCGACGACGATGACGTCATCACGGGTGAGAAGCGACCGCGTCGCCGAATGACGCAGTCGGTCGATCTCCTCGTTGATCGACATCTCCTTGTCGATGTAGGTGTCGGTCTGTTCGACGTACGCCTCCGGTTGGTAGTAGTTGTAATACGAGACGAAATACTCGACGGCGTTGTCGGGGAACAGTTCGCGGAACTCCTCGTAGAGTTGGGCCGCGAGCGTCTTGTTGTGCGCCAACACGAGCGTCGGCCGATCGAGTTCCTCCCCGACCCACGAGACCGTGTTCGTCTTGCCCGACCCCGTCACGCCGAGTAAGGTCTGTTCGTCGGCGCCGTTCTCGTAGCCCTCGACGAGCGCCTCGATCGCCTCCGGCTGGTCGCCGGCGGGCTCGAACGGTGCCTCAACCTGTAGCGACCGATCGACGGCGGGTTGATCCTCCGAGATCGGGGTGTCGGCGTCGCTCACGTCCGTCGTTGGCCGTGCATGCACTTGAGCGACGCGCCCGACGGGGGAGCACCCCATTGGGACGACGCTGCGAAGCGATCACAGCGCGTTCTCGATCGCGCTCGCCACCGATCGCGCCCGCTCGGCGAGCGCTTCGGTGACGAACCCGGTCTTGACGGCAGCATCGAGTTCGTCGTCGTCGACGCGTTCCACGGTCCCATCGGCGTGTTTGATCACGTCCACGTGGAGGTCCACGTAGCGGATCGACTCCGGAAACACCTCGACGGGCGTACAGACGTTGACATAGGTTCCCTTCAGGTTGCCGTCGCTATCGCGGTAGGTGGTCGGATACCACCAGCGACCCTCCGTGAACGTCGTGGTCGCGACGTCGCCGGCCTCCCGCGGGATATCGAGCGCATCGTAGGTCCCACCGGCGGTCATCGAGCGCTCGACCGTCACCTGTTCTGCCGCCGGATCGAGATCGGTCACGTCCCCCTCGCCGAGGACGATCAGGTGCCCGGCCGGCTTGCCGTGGGCGATCCGGATGCGATCGCCGACCTGCGGGCCGAACTGGTCGGTTACGACCTCGAAAGGGAATTCGGGGGCGTCTGCGTCTCCATCACCATCCGAACGCGCGTCCAGCGTTTCGGCGCCACAAAGCGCCTCGACGAAATTCACGCCGGCGCTTGCCGCCTCCGACCCGGCCTTGACGCGATGGTGGCCGGGCATCGTCGCCGTCACCGTCCGCCGACGATCGTCGAGTTCGAATCGCGATTTTCGGCCGAACCAACACCACGCGCCGACGGCCGGAAACGCGAGCGGTCGGGGTGCGGAGACGGGCTGTTCACGTATCCCGGCGATCGTCTCGACTCGCTCCATCGTCCGGGAGAGCCCAGCCTTCAGCGCGTCCATCCCGGCGTCGACGGCGGGCCGGTGCCAGACGACGCCCCATCCGTCCGGTGGTTCGAGTCCGAGGAGGTCGACCATTCCGGCGAGTTCCCGGCCGGCCGCCTCGTCGTGGGACTCGACGCGCACTCCCTCCGTGGGGACGAGCGACACCAGGGTTCCGGGCACTCGGATCTCCGTTCCCAGTTCCGGGCGGTGGTCCGTCCAGGGTGCTGCGGACTCGCGAATCTGTACTCGGAGCGTGTCGCCCGTTTCGATCCGCTCGTCGCTTGCGTCGTACGGGAGGTATCCCTCGACCGGCCGATCCTCACCGGGGATGCCCCTCCGCTCGAAGATGCCCTCATCGGCCGTCGACGTCCCGATCTCCGTGGTCTCCCGGATTCGATCGGCGATCGTGTTCGGCCGGTTGGCCAATCGAACGACTGCACCGCCGCCGAGCGTCTCCGTCACCTCGCCGTCGAAGATACCGCCCTTCGGGGTCATGTCGGGCCAGACGAGCGCGTCGATCCCGATGTCCGTGAGAAGTCGACTCGCGTCCTCCACGGCGGATGGTGCGCCTCGAATCCCGACCCCCTGACGGTCGTCCGTCGTCCCGATCGACGCGTCGACGGTCGCGGGGCCGTAAACCCCCGTCTCCTCGCGATCGGCGTCCCGTCTCGATCCGTCTTCCGTCCCCGCGTTCGGTTCCGAATCGACCGTTTCGCTGCTCTTCACCTCATCGAACCGCTCGCGGATCGGAGTCGATGCGTCGACGACGTCGTGGCCCGCATCCAGAAACAGCCGGGTCAGCGCTGTCGTGTAGATCCCTCGGATCCGAACGCTCGGGGGAGTTCCGTCGGTCTCGGATCCAGACTTCTCGTCACCGTCGTTCATCGATCGACCCTCCGATCGTCCCCGCTCATAGGTCGTCCGGGTCCGTTACGAACCGCACACGGTCGTGGACCGTCGGTCCGAGAGTTAACTCGACGACGTCCGCGGTCAGAACGCGCCCGTCCTCGACGTAGACGCCCCACGAGTCGAACGAGAGGTATCCACGGAGATCGCCGCCGTGGGTATACAGATCGATCCCGGTGACCTCGTGTTCGGTCGGACCGTCCGGGCCGTGTGCGGTCTCCATGTCGGAGTGAAACGTTCCGCCGCCGCCGAAGAACGCCTCGATGGCGTCGGCGTCCTCACGGACCAACTCGGCCGCCCGGTCGCTTGCGGCCCGGATCGCCTCGGTATCCAGCCCCGCCTCCCGGAGCGCCTGCTGGGTGCGCGGATCGAAGTGCATACCACCGGTTGGGACGGCAGGGTTTTGAAGCCTCGCGGTTCGTGTCGTCGTGCAGTGAGTCCGGGCTCCATCCGCGTCCTCGATCGGACTTCTTCCTTCGAGCATACTCGATCCGACTCGCCCTCCCGGCGTCCTTGTTCGGACTCGTCCTCCCGGCATCCTTGATCGCGCCCCTCTCTACTCGACGTCCGTGATCGCGCCAATACCTTACAAGTGGAACCCGATTGCACGAATACGTATGAGCGATCGTTCAGACCCCATCGAGTCGGCATCCGACGGGACCCGAGATCTCTATGACGTTGCCACCTGGGAGCCCCGAACCCTTCTCGATCGAATCGTCGTCTCCTTCTATTGGGCCCTCACGACCGGCACGAAGGTATTTTTGGTTCTGATCGCTTTCTCGATCCTCGTCGGGATCGGTGCCATCGGCGCGATCGGTGATCCGGCCGTTCGCGCCCTCACGATCCTCTCCGTCCTCCCGGCGGCGGCGATCGCGGGCTACGTGTGGTACTCGGACGTACCGACGTCGGAGCCGCTGTCGCTTCTGATCGCCACGTTCCTGCTTGCGGTGTTGACGGCGACGTTCGCCGCCGTGCTCAACTCCGCGGTCACCGGCGCGTTCGGGCCCTTCTCCGCCCTCGGCTACGTCGCCTTCTTCTTCCTCGTCGTCGGTCCAGTCGAGGAGATCGTAAAGCTGCTTGCGGTCCGGCTGTACGCCTACACCGATCGCCGGTTCGATGCCGTGATCGACGGCGCGGTCTACGGCGCCGTCGCCGGTCTCGGGTTCGCGACGATCGAGAACCTGCTTTACATCTCCCAGAACGTCGACGCCGTCGATATGGGGATCGGGCTGGCTCTCCTCGGCGCAGGCGACGGGATCGCGGCGATACGAGCGTTTGCCGGCCCGGGACACGTCATCTACTCCGCGTTCGCCGGATACTATCTCGGACTCGCGAAGTTCAACCCCGAACATCGCGGTCCGATCGTGATGAAAGGGATCCTCATCGCTGCGGCCATCCATGGGACGTATAACTCGACGGTCGGTCTCGGAACCGGACTCATCGGTACGATGACGGGACTCGGATCGATTCCCTCGTTGATCGTCTACGTGCTCGTCTTCGACGGCATCTTTGGATTCATCCTCCTCCGGAAGGTCTGGCGCTATCGCGAGATCTACCGGACGGTTTACGCCGAGATCGACGGCGATGCGGACCCCGAGTTGACCGAATTCGAGGAGTGACGGATCCGGCGGGAAACCTTCATACGCCGTCGCGACGATCCTCCGGGCATGTCCGAGGAGTGTATCTTCTGTTCGATCGTCGACGGCGACATCCCGGCCCGAACCGTTCACGAGACCGACGCGGCGCTCGCGTTCCTCGATGCGAACCCGCTCGCGCCGGGTCACACCCTCGTCGTGCCGAAGGCCCATCACCGGCAGATCGAGGACCTTCCGGCCGATCTGGCCCAGGAGGTCTTCGACGTGGTCACCGAACTCACTCCGCATGTTCGGTCCGTGGTCGACGCTGACGCCGCAAACGTCGGTCTCAACGACGGTGAGGCCGCAGGCCAGGAGGTTCCTCACCTCCACGTCCACATCGTCCCGCGCTTTGAGGGCGACGGTGGCGCGCCGATCCACGCCGTCGCCGGGGAGCGCCCCGATCTCACGGACGACGAGATCGACGCGATCGCCGAGTCGATACGTTCGGAGTGACAATCACCGATCGGCCTTCCGTCCGTCCGTTTGTTTCCGTTCCCGAGTGCTTAAACCGCCCCCGTTCCGCGGACACGTATGAGTGAGACGACGCTGGCGCTGGTGGGTGCGGTCGGCGGTGTCGGGACGACGCGAACCGCCGTGGAATTGGCGGCGATCGGCGCGATCGACGGGCGGGACGTCGTCGTGTTGGATGCGGCGTATGCGACCCAGGGACTCTCGGAGTACGTCTCCGGCCGGATCGCCCCGGATCTGACACGGCTTCTGGTCGACGAGACGGATCGTTCCCTGCGGGAGACGACCTACCGCATCGACGGGAACTGGCCGGGAACGCTGTCGGTTGTGCCAGCTCGTGCCCCATTCGAACGCCTGGCGCGTGCGAAGGCGGCCGAACCGGCACGGGCGCTTGCCTCCCGGATCGAAGAGGCGGCGAGGACGGCCGATCACGTCGTCATCGACACGCCCCCCGTAGCTTCGAATCCGGCCGTCGCGGCGGTCACGGAGGCAAAGCGGGTCGCGGTGCTGACACCGGGATCCGATCACGGACGCGACGCGCTCCAGCGGCTCCGCGGTCGCATCGAGGACGTCGGAACGAGCCTCGATCTCACGATCGCGGCCGGGGAACCGATCGCGCCGGCCGAGATCACCCTGCCGGATCCGGCGGCCTCGACGATGCGTCCGGTCGTGGATCGGGACGGTGGCGTCTATGCCGCCGCCGTCGCGACTGCCTTCGAGACGTGTTTCGACACGACGGTCGAAGTCGACTTCGAGGAGGAGGGGGTTCTGAGTCGGCTTCGATAATGGATCCGAACGCTACCGGAGGTCGTCGGGGAGCGAAAGCGATCCGCCGAGAGTCCCGACTCCGACATCGACCTCGCTTGCGGCGGCGATCGTCTCCGCTATCTCCGGAACGGGATCGTGGGTCTCGATGTAGGTCGTGAGGGCGAACGCCGCCTCATCACCGCCCGAAAGCGCGACTGCATCGCTTCGCGTCTGTCGTCCGTCGAGCCACTCGCGGACGATCCCGCGCCGTGTCGGTGCGAGCGGACAGAGTCCGGCGATGCCACACCGATGCAACGCCTTCGCGGCCGTCATGGGTGCGACCTCGGCCTCGCGGGCGGCCTCGCCGACGCTTCCGCCCCCAGTATAAGTCGTGACGAGCGTCGCGGTCGCCGCCGCGGTACAGGGAAGCGCGTCCGCGTGGGCGGCGAGTCGATCGACCAGTTTAACGCCGGTGTCGTCAACGACCGCGGCGCCTCGATCGTGCTGTTCGGTCGTCACCTCGATCCCCGCCGCGATCTCCGAGAGAGTCACACGAATCCTTCCGACATATCGTATTTAAATTTTATGTTCAATGAAACTCGGATGAATGGGGGTCCGGCGGAACCTACCGGTCACCGGTCGGTTCGTGTTCGCGATCCGGTACCGTACTCGTCGATCCGTCCCAGGTTTAAGTATACGATCGGGCCCAACGTTCACTCGTGATGAGTCAGACCAGTACGACTCAGGTGAGTGACCCCGTCTGTCCCGAGTGTAGCGGTCGCGTCAGAGTGGACGGAACTGAAACCGTCTGTGCGGAATGCGGGCTCGTCGTCCGCGAGGACCGGATCGATCACGGTCCCGAATGGCGGTCGTTTTCGGACGATACGACCGATCCGAAACGGACAGGCGCACCACGGACCCGCGCACGCCACGACCGCGGGCTCTCGACGGAAATCGGACGATCAACCAGGGCCAGTTCACGAAAACGTCGGCGGCTCGCGAGAATGCGAACCCACCATAACCGCGCACGGATCGGATCGAAACGCGATCGGAACCGGGTGTACGCATTCACCGAAATACGCCGCCTGGCCGATGTCCTTGGATTGCCCGACGACGTGCGTGATCGTGCGTGCACGCTCTTTGAGTCCGCCCAGGATGCCACCCTCCTTCGTGGCCGCTCCATCGAGGGATTCGCGGCCGCGAGCACGTACGTTGCCGCTCGAACCGCCAACGTCGCCCGCACCGTGTCGGAGGTCTGTGCGGTCGCCAAGGCCACCGAGGACGAACATCGGGCGGCCTTCACCGCGATGAACCGGGAACTCGGGTTGCCGATCGGTGCAGTTCATCCGACGGAATACCTCCCTCGGTTCGCTTCACGGTTGGACTGTGGATCGGCGATCGAGGCGCGCGCTCGCGAACTCGCTGAAACAGCCATCGAGGAGGGGATCGTCGGGGGTCGAAACCCCTCCGGCGTCGCCGCGGCGTGTCTTTACACGGCAGGACGCGAACTCGATGGCGACGTGACCCAACAGTGCGCGGCTGACGTCGCCGATGTCACGCCGGTGACCGTCCGGAAGACGTACGTCGACCTCCGCGACCACCCATCGTCGTGATCCGGTAGCTCCTGGTCTCCGAACGGATCGGACGACCGGCGACGGATCGACGACCCGGTTGACCGCGAGCGCGGACAATCCCGTCTCGAACTCTCCGGTCAGTTCTTGCGCCGGATCGCATCAGGTAGCGCGAACGTTCGCGGCGAGACGACGATCACGCCAACTGCTCCAGAATCGCGACGGGCACGTCAAGCCGATCCCGGCGTTCGATCAGTGATTCCATCCGATCTCGGAGCGCTCCAAGCCGCTCGACGTCAGCATCCAGCCGCCGCAGATCGCGACGAAACGCCGATAGGTCGCCCGCATCCGAGACGATCCTCGTTGCGACCGTCAGGGATCCGTCCTCCAGCCGTTCGAGTCGTTCGAGTCGTTCGACCATTCGGTCGAGATGCGCTTCGAGCGGATCGCGGGTCCGCTTTGTTGTTTGCTTCTCCCGCGTCGTCGTCGGCGTACGGACGCCTCGCCTTCCGGTGGTGGAAGATCGTCTCGATCCGTCCGCGATACTTTTTCGCGGCGGTCGGTGATCTCCGAGAGTTTGGTGAGCGACGGTTGTTGAATCGTCGATCCGGACGTTTTCCTCCGATTCATCCGAACCGTCCCCGTCTCGGGCGTCTTTCGGCTCCGCTACTGAGTCGATCCTTGCCGGAGGTCCATCCGCCGGTGCGTCCGCTGCACAAACGTACCCGAATGCCTCCGTCGACTCTCCGGCTACTCGGCAGGTGTATCCCTCGGCGTCCCATCCCGGTTCCGGCACGCCGCGGCGCCGTGGCGGCAATACCGGTCCCTCAAGCGCGTTCGCGATCCGAACGCGCTTTGGACTCCCGGTCTCGTTTCGAATCCGTCCGATCACGATCGCCAGTCCACCTCGGGTCTCGCGGCTACAGGAGAGATCCATACGGCCGTTGGTTGCCCGTTCGTATATCAACGCTCGCGTCACATCACCCTCGTCGGACCCCTCGCCCTAGGGGGTCGGTGAGGATGTCACACTCGGATGATCGGATAGCCGAGCCGCGTCGCGATCGACGAGGCGGCCCCGTCGAGAGGATCCGCCTCCTCATTCGACCGGCCGGTGGAGACACACACGACGGGTGCTCGCCGTCCAGCAAGGGCACCGGTTACAAGCCCTGCGAGCGTGAGGTCGCCACGAAACTCGCCGGGAGTCTCGCCGATCGGTCCCGTCGTGACGGGGAGTCCCTCGAGCCGCTTGCGAACCGCGGGATACAGCCGGCGAGCCAGCTCGCGGCGAGCCGTCCGCTCCAGGTTTCCGATCTCATCCTCCATCCGGAGCCGCCGTTCGCGGATATCGCGTGCGGCACGTCCACGACGCCGAGCACGATCGAGTTCCTGCCGTGCAGCGATGTGTGTCGTCTCCGTCTCGGCGAGCGTCGCGGTCGCGGTCTCGAGTCGTTCGCGAACCCGGTCGGGCGCGGCATCGAGTTCGCGCCGGGCCGAAAGCTCCCCGCGAAGCGACGCGATCTCTTCTTTGAGTCGATCAACGTCAGTGCCCGTTTCGGCCACTCGCCGCCGGGCCGCTTTCACCTCGACATCGGGGACGTCGAGCGACGACAGTTGTCTGCGTCGCTGGGCGAGCTCACTTGCCACTGAGGCCGTCCACCCTCGCGATCGTGCCGCCGCCGCGAGCATCGCTCGAAACGACCTGGGGGCGGGGACGCGATCGAGTTCCGTCGGGGTCGCCGGGTCGATACAGTCCACGTCGAGTTCGATCGGTCGCCCGTCCGGCTCCCGTCTTCGGGCTTGCGCCACCGTTTGACAGCCCGATTCGGGACGGATCGCCGTCGTCACCGCACGCGTGAGACTCGCTTGTGTGATCGACGACGATTCGGAGAGATCGCGAAGATCGACGACCGTCCCGGATCGCTTCGATCCTCCAAGGTGGATGCGCACGGTACCCACGTGAGGGTGATCGCGGCTCAAAGCGACCGCTTTCGCAGTGCGTCCGGATCGGGATGTGACGACCCCGCGGCGAACTTCGCGTACGGCGTCGAGGACGACTCCCGGTCCGTATACGCGCTCGCGGCCTCCCGGACGTCCGAATTGACCGCCTCGAACTCGTTAAACGGCCTCGTTCGTTCGATCTGTACGTCTCCTCCGTGTTCGGCCCGCAACCGAAGCGCCAGAAACGCGCCATAGCCGTTCTCCTCGAACGTCGCCGCTCGACCGAACCGTCGTACGACGACGTCTTCGTGGGCCCGACACGCGTTCCGAAGCGACGTTCGCGCCTCGCGGGAATACACCATCACCAGTAGCACGATCTACCTACTGTCAATACTAAAATTAAATCTATTGTTACTGGAACAATCGTTCACTGCTCCGACACGTTTCGACTCCTGCCTTCCGATCTTTCCGATCCGTGTTTATAGTCGCTCGAGATCGACGTCCGGCTCACTGCCGTCGCTTTCCATCGTCGGATCCGTCTTCAGTCGCTCTTCGATCCGATCGCGTGCGGCCGCTTTCGAGGGGGCGACGACGACAGTTCCATCGATCGGATCGGGTCCGGTGGCTCTGTAGACGTCCTCTGTGCCCTCGAATTCCGTCGCATAGGTTCGCAACACGGCGATGGCGCGTCGTTCGGTCTCCTCGAGGCTCGCTTCGCCGTGATCGAATTTCCGGAGCGCGTTTTCGAGATTCCTGATCGCGGATATTCGGTCCATCTACGTGGTTCGGAGGTGGTTTTGCGTCGGTTCATACACTTCTCCCTTCCGACGCAACTTCTCGATCTCGTCTTCCGCCTTTGTGGGATCCATCCCAACCTCGTCGGCGCGTTCGAGGACCTCCTCGATCGGTGCCCCCTCCTCGTACTCCTCCTCGATGTCCGCGATCAGGCCCTTCAGGTTCTTGATGCGGTCGCGCTGGCTCTTCGATGTTCCCGTCTCGACCACGTCCGCGTCGAACTGTCCCGTCTCCGGATCGACGCCGATGTCCTTGAGGCATGACTCGACGATGTTCGTCGACCGTTCGGCGTCTTTCGGATCGACGGTGTCCGATAGTCGAACGCGGGCGCTCGCCTCGGCCAACCGGACGAGCGCTTCCAGCTGTCGGGCCGTCACCGGAACCGGTGCATCCTCGTCGACACCCTTCGATCGGAGGTCGACGTAGAACTCCTCTATGACCGCCTTGGCCTCGTCGGTCATCGTTGGGTAGCAGTTCCGTTTCGCATAGGCGATGTACTTTCGCAGGAGGTCGGCGTCGATCGCGGGTGCGACCTCCTCCGTCACGTCGTCGACTTCGGCCTGCGTGAACTCCGAGGTGGGGAGCTCCTCGCGTTGTGTGTTCAACTCGCCGGCATAGTTCGTCTTCAGGATGTGTTTCGCGAGCCGGCTGTCGTGTTCGGGATCCGGCTGGTCCGTGACGGTGAAGATGAGATCGAACCGCGAGATGAGCGCGGGCTCTAAGTCGATCTGCTCGCCGATCGGCTCGTACTGGTCGAACCGCCCGTACTTTGGGTTTGCGGCGCCCAACAGCGAACACCGGCTCTTGAGCGTGGCGTTGATGCCGGCCTTGGAGATCGATATCTTCTGCTGTTCGAGCCCCTCGTGCATCGCCGAACGGTCGCCCGCATCCATCTTGTCAAGCTCGTCGATCGCCGCGATCCCCTTGTCGGCCAACACGAGTGCACCGGCCTCGAGAGACCACTGTTGGCCGTCGCCGAAGTCGTCTCTCACAGCTGCAGCCGTAAGCCCCGCCGCACTCGAGCCCTTTCCGGAGGTATAGACGGATCTGGGGGCGATGTTCTCGACGTAGGAGATCATCTGTGAGTTGTGCGAGACGATTCCGTTCGAGACGTAGTTGTGCGTGTCCTCGACTTCGAGGTCGTACACCCACTCGTCTTCGGAGTCGATCGCTTCCATCGATTCGATCCGATCCCAACGAATCCCGCTTCCAACCGCCATATCGGTGTTTCCAGCCGTGACGGCGCCGCCGTCGGTGGCGGCTCGCGGTGTGACGGCAACACGGTCGCGGGTGGTGAGTTCATCTGCTCGCCGGGGTTCGTGGTCGCCAGCTCCGTCTCGTACGAACAGCGGATGCGACGGCGTCACCTCGACGGTTCGTCCCGAGACGGTCTCGATCCGATACATCCGTTCGGGGGCTTCCCGCTTCCAGACCTTCGTCGCTCGCGACGAGCCGATCGTCCCGTCCGGCTGGAGTGCGGGAACCTCGACGTCAACGTCGTCCCAGACGCCGTCGTCGACGGGCTTTGGATCGTCGAGGTTTCCTTCGACGAGTTCCCGTATCGGTAGCTCGCGTCCGTCACCAAGCGTGACGCGTGTCTCTCCGTTCACACACTTACCCGTCCCCGGATCTCCGATAAGTAGCATGTGGAGGTCCCCGCGGATCCGCGATCCGTCCGGAAGGTGTTTGGTCACGCCCGAGAACAACTGGAGGACCATCGCGAGCTTCTCCTCCTCGTAGCCGTAGATCGCGGGTGCGATCGACTTGACCATTTTCTCGTAGACGTCCGGGTCGTTCGAGAGTTCGACGATCTCCGCTCTGTCCTCGGTCGTGATCTCCATGTCCTCGAACTCCTCGTCCTCGATCGAGATGGAGACACCGTCCATGTAGAGATCGAAGATCGCGGACTTCTCGTTGCCCTGTTGGACCTGCTCGATATGGAGGACGCCGACGGCGGTGACGTGGTCGCCGGGCGTCACCTTCCCGGTGAGGTCGTCAACCACGTTGACGTCGATCGCCTGGGGCGTCTCTCCGCCGCGGAGCCCCTCGGGCGACTCCTGAATGCGGAGCTTCTGGGAGTCGATGAACTCCGACTGGTCGAAGTTGACTCGGAAGGGACCCTGCCGTTCACAGCCCTGACACTCGTGTGGCTCTTGAAATCCGCCCTCGCTTTGGGGGATGTACGTCATCGTTCCGCAGCGTTGACACTCGAAGGCGGCGTCGGTGATCTTCGGACGGACGTCGGTCGCCTTCCGGACGATTCCTCGCACGGAGACGAGCCGACCGATGTGGTTGTCGTGGACTCGGATCCCGCGGATGTCGATGCTGTCCGGGAGGTTCTCGATCCGCACGTGGGCTTGTCCGAGGCCGACATCCGCCGGCAGGTCGTACAGCCGTAACGCTTCCTCGGCGTACTCGAGCATCTGCTCGGGCTGGCTGCAGAAGTCCTCCGCCAGATCACGATCGAACTGGAAGAGATCGTCGTAATCGACGTATAGCGAGCGCTGCTCGTTGGGATATCGCTGTGCCAACTCGCCGATCTCCTCGCGGTAGTAGTTCCGATAGAACTGAATGAACCGCTCCGTGAGATCCTGATTGCCGGCCTGAGCCATTACGACGCGTCTTGGTCGCCATCACCTAAGAACCCTCCTCTCGCGGATCGACCGTGGTCGCGGATAGCCGACCCGCTTGTCGGACTGGAGACGTCGGGGCTGGTCCCCGGAGCCGACGGAGCCGCGCCGAATCAGTTACCCGTCCACCGAAGGAGCGCGAGGGTGCCCTCGTAGAGTCCGATCATGGTGAGCGTGACGATGATCGGTGCCATCCCGGTCGGATCCGGGCTGAAGAGGAACGCGATCCCCAGGAAAGCGCCCCAGAAGATGAGCCGTTTGTCCTGGAGCCACTGCCGGGTGACGAGCCCCATCATGATCGCGAGCATGATGAAAAGCGGGATCTGGAAGACGATCGCCATGAACGACATCATGACGATGATGAGGTTGAACGTCTCCGCGAGCCCGAACGCGATGACTGCGGCATCGGAGGTGTAGGTGGTGAAGTAGCTAAAGATCGCCGGCAGGACGAGGAAGTGAGCAAAGAGGATCCCGATGGTTCCAAGCACGAGACTCGTCGGGACGGCCGCCAGGTAATAGCGGCGCTCGCGACGGTAGAGTCCGGGGCGCATGAATCGGTAGGTCTGGTAGACGAACACCGGCAGCCCCACGACCACGCCGGCCAGTCCGGCGACCTTGAGCCGAGTCAACACGAGCTCCAACGGACCGTACAACCGCGGCCGGTTCCCGCTCGGATCGGGGATGTGGTACGACCAAAAGTAGTTGATCAGATCACTCGCGGAGGGGAACGCGAGGAGGATCGCGATCCCCGCGACGAGAAACACGATCCCCAACCGCCGCATCATCTCCTCGATGTGGGCCGCAAGCGGCATCTCCTCGTCCGTGTCGGGGCCCTCGACGAGCGGATCGTCGGGTTCCGTATCGCTTACTGTCGGCTCGTTCGATCCGCGCGAGTCTTCTTGTTCGTCCCCGCCGTCTTCCTGCTCGTCCTCTCTGTGATCTACTTCCTCGTCTCCATCATCGTCGTCGCTCTCCTCGTCGACGTCTTCGTCAGCGTCGGCTCCGTCATCTTCGTCGGTTCCCTCCTCCTCCTCCTCGTCGCCCGATCCGTCGGGCTCGTCCTGTTTGTCGTCCGTATCGTCATCGCCGTCCGTATCGACGTCTCTTTCCTCGTCATCACCGACGACGCCGTCATCGTCGTCCTCTTTTGGCTTCTCGTCGGCGTCCTCTCGATCGGTCGATCCGGGCGGTTCAGCCGGATCCGTGGATTCCGTCGCGGTGGTCCTCCGGTCCGCCGCAGACGGTTCCGAGTCGTCGTCCGGCTGATCGGACCCGCCGCTGTCCTCGTCCGTCGACGTCACGTCGGCGACCGAGGGGTCTTCTTCGTCCGGCGACGGCTCGTCCGCCGGCGACTCTCGCGAAGGCGAGTCCTCACCCATTCGTTCGTTGTTCACCCCCGGGTTATTATAGGCCTTTTTGGATGGCTCCGACGATCGGCGTCGATAGGTGGATTCGGTGTCCATTCGGCTCCCGGAGGTGGAAAATTCGAGTAGCAGCTCCGATCCGCGTGAGAAAAGGTTGATAACCGCGACGGACATCCTCCCGATATGGCCAGCGCTCTCGACGAGGACACCCAACAGGCGCTTTCGGCCGGTCGTGATTCGGTGGCGGCGATCCTCCGATCGGTCCAAAAGGATCTCCAGAAGGTATTTATCGTCTTCCTCATCGTGTTCGTCGCGACGTTCTACGCGCTTCGGGTGTACGTCTGGAACGCGCTCAAGGGCATCACGATCGCCAACATGCCCGTCGACGTGGAGTCGGAACTGGAGATCATCGCACAGACGCCCTTCGAGGTGATCCTCCTGCAGGCGAAGATCGGGCTCATCGTCGGCGCGATCGTTTCTCTCCCCGTCCTCATCTACTTCGCCCGGGACGGCCTCCGCGATCGGGGCTGGTGGCCGCAGTCGCCGATCCCGCGCTGGAAGATCGCCGCGATCGGCCTGCTCGCGACGGCCCTGTTCTTGGCGGGAATCTCGTACGGCTACTTCGTCTTCTTCCCCGTGATGTTCGCGTTCCTCGCCGAGTTCGGTCTCGAGGCCGGATTCAATCCGAGCTACTCGATCGTGATGTGGACCGAGTTCATCGTCTTTTTGTCCATCTCCTTTGGCCTTGCCGGCCAGATGCCGCTTTTGATCACCGGCCTCTCGTACGCCGAGATCGTCTCCTATGAGACCTTTCGCGACAAGTGGCGCCACGCGATCGTCGCCATCTTCGTCTTCGGCGCGATGTTCTCTCCGCCGGACCCGTTCACCCAGATCATGTGGGCGGTCCCGCTCACCGCGCTCTACGGGTTCAGTCTCTATCTCGCGAAGGTCGTGGTCACGGCGAAACGCTCCTCCGACCGGATCAATCCCTTCGCCTCCGCCCGTCGTCACTGGAACCTCGTCGCCGGCGCGATCGTCCTCGGTGCCGCGATCATCTACGCGTTCTACGAATACGGCGGCCGCGAGTCGACGAACGAACTGCTCGCGATCATCGGCAGTTCGCGTCGATTCGGGCCGGCCGGTGCCGGAACCGGCCTCGATCCTGCCGTCGAGGTCGGGCTGTACGCGGCGCTCGTCGCCCTCTCGTTCGGCATTCTCGCGCTCCTTGCTGCGATCTACCGTGATCTCGATGCGACCGCCGTCGGCGCCCGCTACGGCGACCCAACCGGGATCGATCTGCGTGAACTCGACGCTGCCGGCGTTCGGGCGGCGCCCGAGGAGGCGTTCGAGGCGCTGAGCGAGGAGGAGGCCCTCGCGATCGCTGGCGAGGCGATGGACGAGGACGACCCCGAGAGGGCACGCGCGATCCTCGATCGGTTCGACGAGGCGACTGCCGAACCGGAGTCGGTCGACGGAGACGGGGACGAGGGCGAGGCAGTCGACTCCGCCGATAGCGAGGAGGGTGACGCCGATTCCGGTACCGTGCCCGGGTCCCCGGCTGCAGCGAACACATCGGATTCGTCCGACGCCGGCGGGGGGATGCTCGGTAACGTCACCGATCGCGCCTCACGAGCGAGTACGACGTTCCTCGACGATTTCGCCGAGGACACCGACGAGGAGGAGATCGGCGGCTACTACACCGACCTGAAGTTCATCTTCGACTCGCTACGCTCGCGGTCGTTCCGGATCGTCGCGTGGTTCGTCGCCGTGATGGGCGCGGTGTTCACCTGGCTGTACCTCGGCGGACTCGGCGACGTCCGCGCGGACTTTCTCGCTCGCGTGCCCGAGGAACTCGATCCTGGACAGGTCACGGTGATCACGCTTCACCCCGTTGAGGCACTCATCTTCATGGTGAAGTTCTCGGTTCTGATCGGCCTGCTGGCGACGCTTCCGGTCGTGGCCTATTACGCGTGGCCGGCCCTTCGTGACCGGGGAGTCGTTCGTGGACATCGTCGGCGTGTCTTCGCGTGGGTTGGTGCGCTCGCCATCGGACTGGTCGGCGGATTCGCGATCGGGTACGCCTACATTGCGCCCGGGATCATCTCCTATCTCGTCACGGACGCACTCGGTGCCCGCATGGTCATCACCTACCGGATCAACGATTTCTTCTGGCTCATCATCTACACGACGCTCGGCATTGGGATCCTCGCTGACATCCCCGTGTTAATGGTGCTTTTGAACTCTTCCGGCATGCCCTACACCGCCTTCCGGACCCGCTGGCGGGAGGTGACGATCGCGGCGTTGACCTTCGCTGCCGCCTTCACGCCCGCGGACATCGTGACGATGTTCCTCGTGACGATCCCGCTTTTGGCTGCCTACGTCGTCGGGGTCGGGGTCCTCTTCGTTCTCACCCTCGGCGGACGTCGCGATCTCGCCCCCCCGGCGTCGTTCATCGATGTCGGGGATCGGATCGACGCCGACTCCGATTGACCCCGCCGTTGATCCCGCTGAGGCGGGCCGTCACCGTAGGGCGCTATCCGACCGCCGTTCATTTACCGATTCGTCGATGGTGACGTCCATCGATGCCAGCTTCTCATGGGCGATCTCCCGGTCGAGTCGCTCGGGGATCGAATGGAGGCCGGGACCGAGATCGGTGCCTGCGGCCAGCGCCTCCAGGCTCCGTGCCATCAGCACGAAAGTCGTGTCCATCACCTCGATCGGGTTCCCGGCACTCCCCGGCGCCGCCAGGTTGACGACGCGACCCTCCGCGAGCAGTCGGATCGTTCGTCCGTCCGGCAGCCGGAAGCGTTCGATCCCGGCCTCCGGACGCGTTCGTTCGACCGCGAGCTTCGCGAGCGCGTCGACGTCGATTTCGATCTCGCTACCGATCGACGCGAGCACGGTCCCGTCGGCCATCGCCTCGAGTTGCTCACGGCCGACCACGTCACGTCGGCCAGTCGCCGTGATCACCAACGATGCATCACGGACCGCCTCGGTCGCTGGAGCGACGTCGTGACCGTCCGCGAGCGCGCGGAGCGCCTTTCGGGGATCCACCTCCGCGACGACCGTCCGAGCGCCGAGGGATCGGAGCTTACTGGCGATTCCGCGTCCGCAGTGGCCGTAGCCGACGACCGCCGCCCGCGACCCCGCGATCATCGCGTTCGTTAGGTTCGCGATCGCCGAAAGCGAGCTCTCGGCAGTGCCGTGGACGTTGTCGAAGTGGCGTTTCATCGGGGCGCCATTGACGTCGTAGATCGGAAACGGGATCGCCTCCCGCTCCTCGAGCGCCCGCAGGCGCGTTATCCCGCCGGTCGTCTGCTCGCAGGCCCCGTGAACACCGCGGGCGATCGCCGGATGCTCCTCACAGAGTGGTTCGAGAAGGTTGGCCCCGTCATCAGCCACCAGATCCGGCTCGGTCGCCACCAACTCGTGGCGCCTCTCCCGAAGCGCCGCCTCGTCCTGGTCCGCCCGAGAGAGCGGTCTGATTCGGGGATGGTCCTCCAGCCGCTCGACGACGTCCCCATGGGTCGTCCCTGCCTCGCCGGTCACGATCACCCTCGCGGCGTCACCCGCCGCGATCGTCTCCACGAAGAGACCGGTATGGGGAGTGATCGGTGCGGAGATGCCGATAGTGAGCCCCGAGAACGGTTCACGCTCCCTGAAGCGTTCGCCACATCGTCGAAGCAGGGGCGCCCGTTCGGCCACGCGATCGACCGCGTCCGATTCCGCTGGCTCGTCCATGTCGGATCGGGGACGCCATCGCGGAAAACGGTTCGCCCGGCGATCGACTGCCGGGTGCGGGCATGACGCGGGTGAGGCACAACGCGGGTGCGTACTGCACGCGACCGCGATCAGTCGTCGTCCGCCGCCCTCGCGGGCTTTCGACGCTCGCTTCGGGGCCCCTCAGCATCGACCCCCGGTAGCATGTCCCGGAGGTATCGACCGGTGTGTGACGCCTCGGCTCGGGCGACCTCTTCCGGGGTTCCAGCAGCGACCAATTCCCCGCCGCCGTCGCCGCCCTCCGGTCCGAGATCGATCACGTGGTCGGCATTTTTCACGAGATCGAGTTCGTGCTCGATGACGACAACGCTGTTGCCGTTGTCGACGAGCCGGTGGAGAACGTCGATCAGCTTCCGCTCGTCCTCCTTGTGGAGGCCGGTTGTCGGCTCGTCGAGGAGATACAGCGTGTCTCCGGCGTCCCGCTTGCCGAGTTCCTCGGCCAGTTTGACCCGCTGGGCCTCGCCGCCGGAGAGCGTCGTCGAGGGTTGGCCGAGGCGCATGTATCCGAGCCCCACGTCGCGAAGCAACTCCAGACGCCGACGGATGCCGTCGTGGCTCTCGAAGAACTCGTGGGCCTCCTCGACGCTCATCTCGAGGACGTCGGCGATCGTCTTCCCCTTGTAGGTCACTTCGAGCGTCTCGTCGTTGTAGCGAGCGCCGCCACACTCCTCGCAGGGCACGTGGACGTCCGAAAGGAAATTCATCTCGATCGTGACCGTCCCCTGTCCGCCACACTCCTCACAGCGGCCGCCCTTGACGTTGAAGGAGAACCGTCCCTTCTTGTAACCGCGCTGGCTGGCGAGTTTCGTCTCCGCGAACAGCTCGCGAATGCCGTCGAAGACGTTCGTGTACGTCGCCGGATTCGATCGGGGCGTTCTGCCGATCGGCGACTGATCGATGAGCCGGACCGTCTCGATCGCATCGATCCCCTCGATCGCGTCGTGCTCGCCGGGGTCGACGGAGGTGTTGTCGTTCATCTCCCGCGCCAGCCCCTTATAGAGAACGTCGTGCATCAGCGTGGACTTTCCCGACCCCGAAACGCCGGTGATCGCGGTGAAGACGCCAAGTGGGAGTTCGACGTCGACGTCCGCGAGGTTGTGCTGGCGCGCGCCACGGATCACGATCTCGCCGTCGCGCTCGCGGCGCTCGTCGGGGACCGGGACCGTCTTGCGTCTCGAGAGATAGTCGCCGGTGATCGACTCGTCGCTTTCACAGACCGTCTCGAAGTCGCCCTGAGCGACGACCTCGCCGCCGCGTTTGCCCGGTCCGGGACCCATGTCGATGATCGAGTCCGCCCGCCGCATCGTCTCCTCGTCGTGTTCGACCACGATCAGGGTGTTACCGAGATCGCGAAGCCCTTCCAGGGTGTTCAACAGCCGGTCGTTGTCCCGCTGGTGGAGCCCGATCGAGGGCTCATCGAGGACGTAGAGCACGCCGACGAGTCCCGATCCGACCTGTGTCGCGAGCCGGATCCGCTGGCTCTCGCCGCCGGAGAGGGTCGACGCTTCCCGATCGAGCGTGAGGTATTCGAGTCCGACCTCCTCCATGAACCCGAGCCGAGCACGGATCTCCTTGAGGATCTCCTCGGCGATCGTTCGATCGCGTTCGGAGAGCGTTTCCTCCATCCCCTCGAAGTGCTTGCGGGCTTCGCCAATCGACATTCGGTTGACTGCCGTGATCGGGGTGTCGTCGACGAGCACGGAGCGCGATTGCGGCTTCAGGCGGGTTCCCTCACAGGCTGGACAGGTCGTCACGGCCATGTAATCCTCGATGTGTTCGCGCGTCGACTGCGATTCCGTCTCGACGTGACGGCGCTGGAGATTCGGGATGACGCCCTCGAACCGCTTTTCCTTGCGTCGAACGCCGTTTTTCGTTCGTCGCTCGAAGACGACCTGCTCGCGGGTACCATAGAGGAACTGATCGCGAACGTCCGGATCGAGCTCCTCGAAAGGCGTCTCGACGGAGACCCCAAAGTGCGCTGCCACGGAGTCGATCCGGGTGCGGTAGTACGACCGGTTGTACGACCATGCCTCGAAGACGTCCGTCAAGGGCTTCGAGGGGTCCTGGACGACCAGATCCTCGTCGACTTCCTTCGTCGAGCCGATACCTTCACACTCCGGGCAGGCGCCGTGCGGGGAGTTGAACGAGAACGATCGGGTCTCGATCTCCGAGAAGTCACTGTGACAGTGGCTGCACGCGAGCTCCTCGGAGAATTCAACGACGAGACGCTCCGTATCGTTCGCCTCGCCGTCCGATCCCGATTTCGACGTCCCGGCATCGCCGGTCGATCCGGCCAGATCGCCGGTCGATCGCGCCGTCGATCCGCCGAGGGCGTCGGCCGCGCCAGCGGGCGGATCGGGGACGATGACCTTGAGGACGCCGTCGGCCTCCTCCAGGGCGGTCTCGACGGAGTCGGTGATTCGTGATCGTTCCTCCTCGCGGACCGTGATCCGGTCGACGATGACGTCGATCGTGTGGTCGTAGTTCTCATCGAGTTCCGGATCGTCGAACGAGAGGTCGTACCGCTCGCCGTCGACCTCGACGCGGGCGTATCCCCGCGAGGTGAGGTCGGCAAAGAGGTCCTCGAAGGCGCCCTTCTGATCGCGGACGACCGGCGCTGCGATCTTCGCTCGCGTGCCTTCCGGGAGTCCCATGACTCGACGGACCATCTGCTGGGCGGACTGTTCGCCCACCTCGCGCCCACACTCCGGACAGTGCGGGGTTCCCACGCGGGCGTACAGGAGTCGGAGGTAGTCGTGTAGCTCCGTGACGGTCCCGACCGTCGAACGGGGGTTGTTGGCGGCGTTCTTCTGGTCGATCGAGATCGCAGGCGAAAGCCCCTCGACGCTTTCGACCTGCGGTTTGTCCATCTGGCCGAGAAAGTTGCGGGCGTACGCCGAAAGCGACTCGATGTATCGTCGCTGTCCTTCGGCGTAGACCGTTTCGAAGGCCAACGACGACTTGCCCGACCCCGAAAGCCCAGTGACGACGGTGAACTGCTCGCGCGGGATCCGGACGTCGAGATCCTTGAGGTTGTGCTCTTCGGCCCCTCGGACCTCGATGTAGTCTCTGCTCATCGTATACCCCTCGTTGCTTGCGCGCGCGGGAATACCCGTCGGTTGGTCCTCGCGTCGAGCCCCGAATGTTCGTCGCGTCGAGTCTCCGATCGTTCGTCGGGGGATGTCCTGGGGACTCACCGATTGACTCCGGCCGGAGTCACGATCGCTCGCTCACGGGCAGACGGTTGAACTCCCTGGAGAGTTGGGAGGCAACCTCCGAGACGATCGCGACCGCGAGCGGTCCGGCGATCACTCCGATCGGACCGATCGTGAGCACGCCGCCGACGAAGCCAATGAAATAGAGGCTCGCGGCGAGATCGGCCGTCTCGGCCGCCAGCCGCGGCCGGATCGCGATGTCCGGAAGCCACCCGATTAGAAGTCCCCCCACGAGGAGGATCGCGATCGCCGAAATCGTCTCGCCGGCAACGACGTGAGTCCCCGCCAGTATGGCCACGAGCAGGCTCGGCCCCAACACAGGGACGAACTGGAGGACGCCCGCGACCGTCGCAAGCGCGACTGGCGAGGGATACCCGAAGATGACGAAGATGGGAAGCGCGATCAGGAACGTCCCCACCCCGGTCGCCGCCTGGACGACGTAGATCCCGTACAGGGTCCGCTGTGCCCGCCGGTGAATGGCAGTGGCCAGATCACGATAGCTTGGTGGGACGAGCGCGATGATCGCCTTTCGGGTTCGCTGTTCGTAGTAGAGCACGGAGTACACGACGAACGTGAACAGCGCGAACTTGATGAGCAACACCGGCATCGCGGCGGCGATCAGGGTGGCCACGTCGATCAGCCAGCCCGTCGCCTCGGCTATCACTTCCTCGGTTACGAGCGTCACTGACCAGCCGGCGATCTCGATCGGGATCATCTCCGGCGCCTCGTTGAGGTATCCGATCACGGCATCCAAACGCAGGAACAACACGATCCCGAGCGGCGCAAGGAGGACGATCGTCCCGAGGAACCCGACGAGGGTGGCGACGATCGAGGCAATCCGTCGTGATGCACCGTGCTGACGGAGCGACCGGCGGACGGGTGAGAGCACATACGCGACGGTGATCGCGAAGAAAACCGTCGCTGCGACCTCCCACAGGAGGAGCATGGCGATCGTCGCGGCGACGACGAGCAACCCGCCGAGAATGGACCGTCTCTGTGTCATTGTTTCACACTGAACGTCGAGCTATTAGAAGAGTCGGTCGTTCGGCGGATCCTACTCCACCGACACGATGAGCGCCTCGACGTCCTCCTCGTAGGTCGTCGGGTCGGCGGATAGCGCCTCCGAGTCGACAAGCTCCTCTGCATCCGGTCCTCCCTCGGGAAGCCCCTCGTCGATCGCGGTCGTCAGGCGCTCGATGGGGTAGGTCCCTCCGGCGAGAAGCACGTCCCTTCCGTCATGCCAGACCGCCACGCGGCCCTCCATCTCGACCGTTCCCGTGACCTCCTCGGTGACACCGGGTGCGATCTCCACCGTGGACGCCGTCGAGAACGACGCGCGGTAGGTGTATACAGTCGCCTCGTGGCCGGTATCGATCTCGAGGGTTCCCTCGTTCGTTCGGCGGATGTCCTCCAGCCCCGCGCTGGCCAGTTGCCTGCGGAACGCCTTGTCGGCGGCGGTCTCAACTTGGGACATCACTCGATCGCGTCCGATGCCGAACGGAAGCCGGTCGAGTCCGGGACGGAGATCGACCCGCGTGGCAAACAGAACCACCGGCGAGCCGTCCGAATCGAACGTCTCGGCTACGGCCGCCGCGACGCCCCGATGCTCGTACGCCAGCGTGTGTTCGAGTGCCGTGACCGTAACCGGTCCCACTTCCCGTTCGAATATCGTCCCGCTCGATTCGTCGACGAGTTCCCACTCCTCGATTCGGTCGTCGGTCACCTCCGGCGGCGGTACCTCGCCGTCGCGTCCCCCCAGACAGCCCGCGAGACCGACGGTTCCGATCGCGCCGGTACTCGCAAGCAGCTTGCGTCGTGTTAGCTCCGACATCATCGGCCCGATTCGGAGGCGCAACGGATAGCCATGTCGGTCCCGAAAGTACCCCCCCCGGAGGCGTCAAGCGGGGCGCTCGGAGCCACGTGGCCTCTCATCGACCACCGAAACAACCGGATAACCGATCGTCGTTTCGATTGGGGACCCAACGAGGGCGCCGATGTTCCGATGAAGAATCCCACGAGGACGTCGATCATCGTTCGGTTTCCCACCGCAGCGAGTGTCGCAATGGCAACCGGAGCGGCAGTCGGTGGCTGGACGAAAACTGTTTCCACCCGCCCCGCCATGTTCCGCATATGCGAATCGCCGTGCCCAACAAGGGGCGTCTCCACGAGCCGACGATCGAGCTGTTGGAACGCGCTGGTCTCCACCTCGAACGGACGGCCGATAGACAGCTGTACGCCGATACCGTCGATCCGGACGTCTCAATCCTCTTTGCGCGTGCGGCGGACATTCCCGAGTACGTCCGCGACGGCGCGGCCGATCTGGGGATCACGGGGCTCGATCAGGCCGTCGAATCGGGTGCCGTCGTCGAACACGTCGAAGGGACCGACGCTGATGGTGCCGGAGACGGTCCCGGCGCGTCCGGAGACGAGGCCCTCGTGGACCTCCTCGATCTCGGGTACGGCTCCTGTCGGCTCGTGCTTGCGGCCCCGGAGGACGGCGAGATCGAGTCGGTCGCCGACCTGGAGGGCCGAACCGTCGCCACCGAGTTCCCGGCCATCACCCGGTCGTACTTCGAGACGGTCGGCGTCGATGCCGAGATCGTCACCGTCACCGGCGCCACGGAGCTGACTCCCCACGTCGAAATGGCCGATGCGATCGTCGATATCACCTCGACCGGAACGACCCTGAAGGTGAACCGGCTCGCGATCATCGACGAGGTGCTCGAGTCATCGGTCCGGCTGTTCGCCCGCCCCGACGTGGTCGACGACGGAAAGGTCCAACAGGTGACGACCGCCATCGAGTCCGTGCTCGCGGCCGAGGACAAACGCTATCTGATGATGAACGCGCCGACGGCGAACCTGGCTGCCGTCAAGGACGTTCTCCCCGGGCTCGGCGGGCCGACCGTGATGGACGTCGAGGCCGACGCGAACGGCGACGGGATGGTGGCCGTCCACGCCGTCGTCGACGAGGGCGACGTCTTCTCAACGATCACCGACCTGAAGTCGGTCGGCGCGAGCGGGATCCTCGTCACCGAGATCGAGCGACTCGTCGAGTAGCTCAGACCTCCTCCGTCTCGTTGCTCTCGGTCTTGTCGGCTTCGGTCTCGTCGGACTCGGTCTTGTCGGTCTCGTCGGACTCGGTCTTGTCGGACTCGCTATTGGACTCGGTCTCGTCGGATTCGTTCCTGTCGGCGTCGCTTCTACCGGTCACTAGCTCGGGAGCCAACACGGTGGGATGGATCCGCAACACGCCGGTTCGCTGTTTGACCCACCACGCGATCGCTACACACCCGACGAGGACGCCACACAGCCCGAGCAATCCTCCCTCGGGGCCGAACTGTCCGCCCGAAAGAAACGTTGGACCGGCCACCTGCGTCTCGATCACGGTTGCGGGGACCGAGAGCCCGGAGACCCCGAATCCGAAGACGGCCCCCTGCGTGAAGTTCCACGTGACGTGGACGCCGATCGGAATCGCGAGTTCACCGGTGAGCACGTACCCGAGCGCGAGGAACACGCCGGCCAGACCGATGATCGCCGTGGAGAGTGACGTCGCGTTCGGGTTCATGGCGTGGAGCACGCCGAAGACGCCCGAGGAAACGGCGACGGCAAGACCGACGGCGACCCGCTCCCCGACGAACCGCAACCCCTCCACGAGATTCGTGAGCAACCACCCGCGAATCAACAGTTCCTCGTAGATCCCGACCGCGAGAAACAAGACGAGAACGCTTGCGAACGCGCCCGCGAAGCCCCCGGTCGAGACGAACGTTCCACGTGGGACGTACCAACCCGCCGCCCACCCGACGAGGAAGATCGCCGTCTGGAGGAGCGCACCGAGTACGAGTCCGAAACCGCAGTCGATCCACCAGGCGCGATCGATGCGGAGGCCGTAGTCCCCGAACCGCCGTCGATCGATCGTTCGAGCGATGATCACACATCCGACGACCACGATCGCGAGGCTTCCGAGGCCGCTCACGACGAGCGCGGCCGTCCCGCTCGGTGCCGATACCGGGAGCCGTCCGACTCCAAGTGCCGTCCCGATCCCCAGGAGTCCGAAAACCACGATCGCAAGGACGACTCTGATCGGGAGGCGGGGACGCCGTTCCTCGCCGTTCCAGACGATGGACCGAAGCCAGGCGACCGGACGCATGGCCGTGATTCCCGCGCCAAAGGGTAAAAACCTGTACCCGATCGAGCGGTCGCCCTGGCTTCGCTCATTCCGGATGGTTCGGGTCGTCCGCTCACGTCGCCTGGCTCGACGCTCGCCTCCGGGATCCCCGTCCGGTCACGCCGGTCGGCTGGCGAGCAGAATCGCGATTCCGACGACGATCACGGTTATCAACACCGTGATCACGAAGTGGATGAACGTGATGAGCGCGGTCCCTCGCGGCGGCTGGCCGTAGGCCCGATGGATGGCGGCCCCGTCGAGCAGGAGCGCGACCGGGACCGTGAGTGCTGCGGGAAGCGTGAACGCGCCCCCGACGACGCCGACGGTTGCCGGGAGCGGCCCAACGAGGAGGGCCCGTTTCGGGTCGACGTCCCCGAGGACGTTTCTGGCAGCCAGATGGGCGGTGACCGACAGCCCGAGCGCGAAGAATACGAGCGTTCCGAGAACGGCGATCGATCCCGACCCCGACTGAAGAAGCATCACGTAGTTATTGGCGGCCGGAGGCTAAAGCACCCGCGTTCCTCGGCGGTTGGGATCGCGTGCCGTGACCGTCCGATCGTCCAGGGCCGTGACCGTCCGATCGTCCAGGGCCGTAACCGTCCGATCGTCCAGGGCCGTGACCGTCCGATCGTCCGGTCCGATCATTCGGTCCGATCACCCGAGTAGGCCGAGTTCCTCCAGCCGTTCGACGATGACGTCGACGGCAGCCTCGGCGTCGGAGGGTTCTTTCCCGCCGGTGATGACGAGCTTCCCCGACCCGAATAACAGCGCGACGACGTCCGGCTCGTCGAGCCGGTAGACGAGCCCCGGGAACTGTTCGGGTTCGTATTCGATATGCTCTAATCCCAATCCGATCGCGATCGCGTTCAGATTGAGATTCTCGCCCAGGTCCGCGGACGTGACGATGTTCTGGACGGTTATCTCCGGGTCTTCCTCTACCGGGATGTCGAGGGCTCGAAGCTCCTCGAAGACCATGTTCAGGCTCTCGTGGACCGCGCTCGTGGAGTTCGCCCCGGTACAGACTATCTTCCCCGATCGGAAGATGAGCGCGGCGGATTTCGGTGATTTCGTTCGATACACGAGTCCGGGAAACTGTTCGGGATCGTAGTCGGCGCCCGCCAGATCCATCGCCACGCTCTGGAGGTCCAACTCCTGGCCGATCCCCGTCGACGCAACGACGTTCTCGATGGTGATCGTATCCTTCGGATCGGTCATCAACGGTCTAACCGTCGGCGCTTTCCTTTATAAAGCTTCGTCGTCGAAGTTCATCGATCTGGTTCCTCATTAGCAGATGTATGGCCCGTTCCGGTGGACCGTGGCGGACGAGGGGGCTGTCCCGGTGGAAACGCTCTTGTATGTGTGGGCTGTTATCACGCAACGATGCCAGACACCAAATCGGGCCGCGAGAAGAAGGGGAAGGACAAACGCCACCAACTGGAGCACCGACTCGCGAAACGCGAACTCACCGCCGACGACGAACCCCCCGAACCGGAGGTGAGCGAGGTAGATATCCTCGCGGACGACGTCGAGGACGAGACCTGACGATTTCGAGATCGGACCGGCGCGTTTTTGTGATGAGTTTGCTCCGGTTAGTTCCATCTCGGACCGCCTGTCCCTCCCGTTGATCGCTGCAGTGCGTTGACAGTCGTAGTGATCAGTGCCCTCAGGCATGGTAGTCAGTATCATTCTTAAATCCGGGGGTGAACCGTCGCCCCACTGCAGCTCGATTCGTGATACATATTAACATGGTTTCGGGACGATCGGGCTTCCGTCGGCCGATCGATCCCCGATCTCTTCGCGATCGAACCGGATACAGTCTCCGACTGTTGACGAAGCCTTTATATAGAATCACAATCAATCTTCGCTCGTCTATGAGTCAACGAATGCAGCAGGGACAGCCGATGATTATCATGGGCGAGGATGCCCAACGCGTCAAGGACAAGGACGCACAGGAATACAACATCTCGGCGGCACGCGCCGTCGCCGAGGCGGTTCGGTCGACGCTGGGACCGAAGGGGATGGACAAGATGCTCGTCGACTCGATGGGCGACGTAACCATCACGAACGACGGGGTCACCATCCTCCAGCAGATGGACATCGACAATCCGACGGCGGAGATGATCGTTGAGGTCGCAGAGACCCAGGAGGACGAGGCAGGTGACGGCACGACGAGTGCTGTCGCGATCGCTGGCGAACTCCTCAAGAACGCCGAGGACCTTCTCGAGCAGGATATCCACCCGACGGCCGTCATTAAAGGGTTCAACCTTGCGAGCGAGTATGCCCGCGGAGAGATCGACGAGATCGCGGAAAGCGTTGACTCCGCGGACACCGACTTGCTTCGGTCCGTCGCAGAGACTTCGATGACGGGCAAGGGCGCCGAACTCGACAAGGACACCCTCGCGGACCTCGTCGTTCGCGCCGTCCAGGCTATCACCGTCGAGGCCGAGGACGGTTCGCACGTCGTCGACCTCCAGAACCTGAAGATCGAGACGCAGACGGGACGTCCCGCGAGCGCCTCCGAGCTTCTTTCGGGTGCGGTAATCGACAAGGATCCCGTCCAGGACGGAATGCCCACCGACTTCGAGTCGGCGAACGTCCTGCTTCTCAACGAGCCGATCGAGGTCGAGGAGGCCGACGTCGACACCTCCGTCTCGATCGAGGATCCCGACCAGCTCCAGCAGTTCCTCGATCAGGAAGAGGAGGAACTCCGCGGAAAGGTCGACCAGATCGTCGAATCGGGTGCCGACGTGGTCTTCTGTCAGAAGGGCATCGACGACCTCGCCCAGCATTACCTCTCCCGTGAGGGTATACTCGCAGTCCGTCGGACCAAGAAGTCCGATCTGACGTTCCTCAAGAACGTTCTCGATGCCCCCATCGTGACGGACCTCGATGACCTGTCCGCCAACGATCTCGCGACGGGATCGATCCGCCGCGACGCCGACGACGAGCTGTTCTACGTCGAAGGTGGAAACTCACACGGCGTCACGCTGCTGCTTCGCGGCTCGACCGACCACGTCGTCGACGAGCTCGAACGCGGAATCAACGACGCGATCGACGTCGTCTCGACGACGGTCGCCGACGGTCGAACTATCGCCGGCGGCGGCGCCATCGAGGTCGAACTGGCGAGCCGACTCCGTGATTACGCGGACTCCGTCGAGGGTCGCGAACAGCTCGCAGTCGAGTCGTTCGCTGACGCGCTCGAACTCGTCCCCCGCGTTCTCGCCGGGAACGCCGGCCTCGACTCCATCGATCTGCTCGTCGATCTGCGTGCAGCCCACGAGGCGGGCGACCAGCGCGCCGGCCTCGACGTCTTCACTGGCGACGTCGTCGACACCTTCGACGCCGGCGTCGTCGAGACCGCTCACGCCAAAGAGCAGGCGCTTTCCTCGGCCACCGAGGCCGCCAATCTCGTGCTCAAAATCGACGACATCATCGCAGCGGGCGATCTGTCAACCTCCGGCGGCGAGGAGGAAGGCGGCGCCCCCGGCGGCGGCATGGGCGGCATGGGTGGCGGCATGGGCGGCATGATGTAATTCGGTCGGTTACGAACTCAATCACGCCGCTCGTGTTCGGCTCTCGCTGAATCGTTCGATCGACCGACCCGACGCACACCTCGGCCCGATCGATCGACGATTTCGATCGATCTCCGTTTCTGTTCGACTTCCGTTCTCGTTCGATGCCACTCGACTTCCGTTCTCGTTCGATGCCACTCGACTTCCGTTCTCGTTCGATGCCACTCGACTTCCGTTCTCGTTCGATGCCACACTACTCACCGGCACGGCTACGCGTCGGAGCTGTCTTGCGTAACGGAACGGGGTTCCGAACGATCCCGTTGGCCCGGGCTCCTCAAGTAGCCGTCCGTCGAATATCTACATATGGACACGTTACTTCTGGACGCGACGGTCGTCGAGAAAAACGCACGGATGGACCCGTTGATCGGCGCGATGGAGGATGCCTTCGCCGCCTATGAGCGCGGTGACGTTCGGATGCCGGCGAAATCCTATATCGATCTCCCACAGTACGAGGGCGACTTTCGGTCGATGCCGGCATATCTCGACGCCGGCGACTGGGACGCGGCGGGGATCAAGTGGGTGAACGTCCACACACGCAATCCCTCGGAATACGGTCTTCCGACCGTGATGGGGACGATGATCTACTCCGACCCGGAGACGGCCGTTCCACTCGCGATCATGGACGGAACCGAGTTGACGAGGAATCGAACTGGCGCGGCCGCGGCGGTCGCGACGGACCATCTTGCGGTCGAGGATGCCCGATCCATGGGGATCGTCGGCGCGGGCGCACAGGCAGACACCCAACTCGAGGCGATCGCGACCGTACGCCCGATCGAGGAGGTGGTGGTCTCCGATCTCGATGAGGATCGCATCGAGCAGTTCATCGACGCCTTCGAGAATCAGTTTTCGGTCCGCGCCGGCACTCCGGCGGAGGCGGCCGCCTGCGACGTCTGTTCGACGGTTACGCCGGTCAAGGACCCGATCGTGACCCGCGAGATGGTCGGCGACCGGACCCATATCAACGCCATGGGCGCTGACGCCGCGGGCAAACACGAGCTTACCGACGACCTCCTCCTCGATGCGAAAGTCGTCATCGACGATTTCGAACAGTGTACCCACTCCGGGGAGATCAACGTCCCCTGGAGTGCGGGCATCCTCGATGAGGGGGACGTATACGGCGAGATCGGCGAGATCGTCGTGGGCAAAAAGCCGGGGCGAATCGAGGACGACGGGATCACGATCTTCGACTCGACGGGACTCGCGATCCAGGACGTCGCGGCAGCACACGTCGTCTACGAGGCTGCCCATGCGAACGACGACGGTCATTCGTTCGACCTGCTCGGACTCTCGGAGTGAGCGAAATCCCGCGTCGATCGGGAGCGGTGCCGGCCGTCCGCCTGAATCGTCTCCGGCGGAACGCGGAGGGCGTCTGACGTAAGAACTAATGCGGTCTCGGCGGCATTAGATGGTATGGGAATCATGAGTAAGATCCTCGGTGGCGGGGGCAACCGATCGGTCGACGACTACGTCGAACTTGATCTCGACGATTTCGGCGACGCCCACAGTGAGGCCGGGGTACAAGTCCACATCGCCGAGATAAGCGACAAAGGTGACGTCATCCCGATCAAGGACGCCGTTTACGACGGCGATTTCGTTCTTGCCGATATCACTCGTCACTCTACCTCCGATCGCACCGTCGAACACATTATCGATGAACTCCGTCAGGTCGCGGACGAGGTCGATGGCGATATCGTCCAGAAGGGCGACGACCAACTCATTTTGACGCCAACCGGGATCTCGATCTCCAGACAGAAGCTGGAATAACCGTCGTCGACCGCGGCGGATCGCACGATATTTCCCGGTAACCCGCGGATGAGTTACTGAATGTCGAAGCCAGTCCTACTCACCGGAGCGGGGGGACGGGTCGGACAGGCCATCCTCCGGGGAATCGGCACCGAGTACGACTGGCGACTCCTCGATCGTGAACCCCTGGCTGCAGAGCGGGTTCCCGACGACGTCGCCGACAGTGACCGCTACGTGGCCGACGTCACGGATTTCGATTCCGTCAGAGAGGCGATGGACGGCGTCGGAGCGGTGATCCATCTCGCTGGCGACCCGCGGACGGACGCTCCCTGGGACAGCGTGCTCCGAAACAACATCGACGGTACGCGGACGGTCCTCGAAGCGGCCGTCGACGCCGGCGTCGATCGCGTCGCGTTCGCCTCCTCGAACCACGCCGTCGGCCACTACGAGACCGACGACCGCACGCCCGGGATGTATCGGAGCGACGACGACTACCGTCTCGACGGGACCGAGTTCCCCCGCCCCTCGAACCTCTATGGCGTCTCGAAGGCGACCGGCGAGGTGCTGGGACGATACTACCACGACGAGTTCGGGATCGCCGTCGTCTGCGTTCGGATCGGCAATCTGACCCAAGACCACCCCCCACGCGAGTACGAACGCGGGCAGGCGATGTGGCTCTCCCACCGCGACTGTGCCCACCTCTTTGACCGGTGTCTGCATGCCGAGTTCGACTTCGAGATCGTCTACGGCATCTCCGACAACGACCGCAAGTACTACTCCCTCGAGCGCGCCCGCGAGGTGCTCGGTTACGATCCGCAGGATAACTCCGCGGAGTACACCTTCCAGGGCGAACCACGAGACGGCGGGGACGGCTGAGGCGCCCCGGATCGACGATTCGTCGTCGGTCTCACTCCTCGCTTTCGGCGTCGTCGCCGACCTCGTGGACGTGTCCACATTCGGGACAGCGCGTCTCCTCCCCGCGGACCCGCTGGCTTGACTCGCGGACCTCGCGCATCACGCTGGATATCCGCTCTTCGGCCTCGAGTTCGTCCTCGACGGCGAGATCGACCCCCTCGACTTCGAGAAGGAACTTCGCGATCTCCGTCACCTCGTACATCATCTCATCGACGTCCTCGGCGGTGAAGAAGCCGGACATCGCGCCGTACAGGAACGTCGCTCCCGCCTTCGTCACCTTCGTCTCGAAGGAATGACGCGCCTGGTTGACCGCCTGGGGCGTGTAGGTATCGGTCATGAACGGCACGAGTTCGGGGAGGTTCTCGCCGATCTTCGTCATCTCGACGCCCGTCTCGGTCCGAAAGTCCGCACAGAGTCTGGCGATCGCCCACTCGCGGGCAGTGATGTAGGTTCGATCGCGTAGAAATTCGTTGACCCGCTCGTACTGGGCGCCGTCCATCTTCTTGAACCGTTCGTACTTGCGCACATCCAGCGGGACGTCGGCCGATTCGGCTTCCTCGCTGGCCGTCTCCTCGTCGATCGTCTTCTCGCCAGTCGTCTTCCCCTCGGCTGCCTCCGTGTCCGTTATCTCTCCGGCAGTCGCTTCTCCGGCAGTCATCTCCCCGTCGGTCCCCGTCTCCGGATCAGGCGAGCCCTCTGAGTCGCCCGTCCCCTCGCGATCGACCGACTCCGACGTCCCGGACGCCGCACCCTGGTCCTCGCTCATACGTTCGTTAATCCGACCGGCGGGCAAAAGCGTTCCCCGTCCTCGGTCCGACTCCTCACTCCGGAATCGTCGTTCGTGGGGAGCCGGTTCGAAGCGACCGAAGCGTCGTCACGACGATCGCACCGGCGACGGCCACTGCGGCACCGAGCACCATCAGGAGGCCGGCCGTTTCCATGATCTCGATCCCCAGGTAGCTACCGATCTCGCCCACGGCGACTGCGAGCGCGCCGGCGAGCAACATTCCGCCGAAGTAGATCTTGATGCCCTCCGCATCGACGACGGCCGTCGCCGCGGACCCCAGTCGGGCTCCGAGCGCGCTGCCGAAAAGCAACGGGACGACGATCCCCAGATCGACGCCGCCACTTTGGCCGTAGAGGTAGCTCCCGATTCCGCCGGAGAAGACGATCTCGAAGAGGTCGGTTCCGACGGCGACGGGCACCGGGGCACCGATCGCGTAGATCATCGCGGGCATCCGGATGAACCCGCCGCCGACCCCGAGCAGCCCCGAGAGGAGCCCGGTCGAGAACGCGACGGCGGTGATCACCCACACCGAGACGGTGACGTCCCCGCGCAGAGTGACCATCGGCGGGATCCGGACGGTCTGCTGGATGCGCTTTGCGATCTCCGGAGGCTCGTGGCCCATGAGGGAACCGTCCTCCGTCTCCTCGCTCGATCCGTGGCCGACACTTCCGGAATCGTCGTCATCGTCGTCGGAAGAAAGGGCCTCCCGAGTGACCATCAGACCGATTCCGCCCAAAAGCAGGACGTAGGCGACGTTAATCACGCCCCCGGCAAGTCCGAGGGTCTCCAGGTAGAAGACCGTCATCCGACCGGTCTCGATCCCGATCGTCGTACCCACGATCATCAGTCCGCCCAATTTGTAGTCGACCTGACCGAGGTCGTGGTGTTTGAGGGTCGCGATCACCGCGGTCCCGAAGACGAAGGCCATTCCGCTTCCGACCGCCACGCTCGGCTTGTAGTCGAACATCAACAGTGCTGGCGTGACCAGGAACGACCCGCCCATGCCGAAGAATCCGAAGAGGATCCCCACGACGAGTCCGAATCCGACGAAAAGCGCCGCCATCTCGAGTGTCGTTCCGAGGATCATCATCTCACTTGCTACCAATCTCGTCACCTCCCACGAGCGCTTCCATTATAGCGGGGCCGAAGAGCCGTTCGAGCCCAGCGTAGCCGACGTACAGAACGATCGCTTCGAGGAGGATCGTCGCGATCAGCTTGGCTGCCTGCGGATCCCAGGTCGGCACCGAAAGTCCAGCCATTACTCCACATCCCCCGATTGACGAACGGTCGTTCGTAGTTCGTACATTTTTGCTCACTTCCACGTATCTGCCTAAGGAATATAACGGTTGTGGGTTGACAGTACAATACTATATCTCCGTAACTCCTCTCCAACCACCTATAACTGACCCATAAGTTTTCATGGCGGAACCAGTCCGTCGTCCATCATGATCGCTCCGTCAATACTCCCTCGTCGTAGCCGTGATCTCCCGTCCCACTCCGCGCCCCTTCAGGCGCCATTCAGTTGCTGCTCGGGTCTCACTCGTCGTATGAACCAGTCCGTCACTACTCGGTCGTCACTCACGAATCAGTCTATCTCCGCTCGGACGTCTCCGTTGCTTCCGTCGAGATCGATCTTCCGACGGAGCTGCACGGATCGGTGATTCCTCTCCCGGAGAATCGTCTCGTGTGCAAAAATGGCGTCGTTATTTTCGTTCGCTCCCGCCCGATTTACGGGTGGTTTACGCGGTATATTCGCCGATCAGCGATCGGAGTCGATCTTCCGGCTGGGCGCCGACGATCTCCTCAACCTGCTCGCCGTCCGCAAACAGCACGAGCGTCGGAACGCCACGGACGCCGTAGGCGCTTGCTAGGCTCTGGTTGGCATCAACGTCGACCTTTGCGACCGTCGCATTGGTATCGGCCGCTAGCGTTTCGACGATCGGTTCGAGCATCTGACACGGACCACACCAGTCGGCATAGAAGTCCGCGAGCACCACGCCACCCTCCTCGACGAGTTCATCGAGGGCGTCCTCGCTGCCGATGTGGACGGGTTCATCGCGGGATACTCCATTCGAATCGGATCCTGATCTCGTTGCCATCGTCGTCGGGTAGGCGGCCAGCGAAGTTAAGAGTTTTGGGTAATATGGACAATATAGGTGATCACGATCGCCGTTTTCCCACTCCCGATCAGCCACGCCACTCGTCCGTCGTACTCTCGGGAGATCGCTCAACAATCATGGTATCTTACCCGTCTACTGTGGTCATCACTGGACGTTCGATCGAGTACGTTCGGCCGATATCCGAGCGGATGGATTTGTTGCAGCCTTGTGCGATCTCTACACAAGCCTTTTAACCCCTCACGACGTACAAATCAATAGATATGCCAGATTCGATGTCGGAACAGCTCCAGCGGGACATGGAATGTGAGGGGCTCTTAGAGTGTTTTCATGGCCTCAAACAGCTCGACCAGGAGTGCTTTCGTGCGCTCGTCGACGCCGAGGAGCCCCTGACCGTCGACGAGGTTGCCGAGACGGTCGATCGGGAGCGATCGACGGCCTACCGTGCGATCCAGCGCCTGCTGCAGACGGGGTTCATTCAAAAGGACCAGGTAAATTACGACCAGGGCGGATACTATCACGTCTACTCGCCGACGGACCCCTCGAAGATCGCCGACGATCTCCAGCGGATGCTCAACGACTGGTACGCCAAGATGGGCCAACTCATCCAGGAGTTCGAAACGAAATACGAGGATATCGAGACTGCAGCACCCGTCGAAAGCTGATCGGCGATCGATCGCTTCGTCCCGTCTCGAACGTCTCCTCGTAGTCTCCGATTCAACGTCCCCGCTCCGACCGTCATCCCTTACCGATCAATGACTACAGATCCACACGCGGACGCCGCGACGCACCGTTCCAAACTGGTTGATCTCGCGTGTGAACTCCTTGCGGTCGATACTTCGAACCCGCCCGGTGCGACGCGTGCGATCGTCGAGGTGATCGAAGAACATCTCGCGGACGTCCCGGTCGAAACCGAACGTTTCGCGGTCGATCCAGCGAAGCCGAACCTCCTCGCCCGTCTTTCCGGTGCCGCCGACCGGACCTTCCTATTCGTCGGCCACCTCGATACGGTTCCTTTCGACGAGACGGAGTGGACACGCGATCCGCTCGGTGAGTACGTCGAGGCTTCTCCGGAGGGCCCGGAGGAGGATCGGATCTACGGACGCGGCGCGACCGACATGAAGGGGGCCATCGTGTCGATGCTGTTCGCGCTCCGTTCGTTCGCCCGCCCCGACCACGAACCGCCGGTCGATATTTCTTTCGCGTTCGTCAGTGACGAGGAGGTCGGCGGTGACGCGGGACTCCCCTCTCTTCTCGAACCCGATCGGATCGCCGACGGCTGGCTCGACGCCGACGCCTGTCTCATCGGCGAACCGACCGGCGATCGAACGCGCCACTCCGTGACCGTCGCCGACAGGGGAAGCATCTGGCTCACCCTCGATGCGACCGGCGACGCTGCCCACGGCTCGCGGCCCGTTCTCGGGGAGAACGCCATCGATCGGCTCTATGACGCCGTCACCGTCCTTCGAGAGCGGTTCGGCTCCCGCCAACTCGATGTCGACGCCACAATGGCTCCGATCCTCGAAGAGTCGGTGGCTTACTACGCGCCCACGATGGGCGCCGAAACCGCCCGCGATCTCTTTGAACGCCCCTCGATCAATCTCGGCACGATCGAGGGGGGCGATGCGATCAACACCGTTCCGGCCTCAGCGCGCGCGGAGATCGACGTTCGGCTCCTCGCCGGAGTTCACACGCCGACGATTCTCGAGGAGATCCGCGAGTGCGTCGGCGCCTGTGCGGGCGTCACGATCGCGGACGTCTCTTGGAGTATCGGTACCGCCGAGGCGATCGACGGACCGCTCCCCGAGGCCGTCGCATCAACCGCCGAGACGGTGACCGGCGAGCGCGTCTACCGACGGAGCGCGACTGGGGGAGGGGACGTGAAGACCCTCCGAAACGCCGGGATCTCCGCCGTCGATTTCGCGATCGGAACCGACACGGTACACGCCCCGGACGAGTTCATCCCCGTCGACGCTCTCGTCGAAAACGCGGAGATATACGCGCAGGTTCCCGCGGCATGGGCGGAGACGATCGAGGATTCGGCGTGAACGCCTTCCGTTTCGTTCGTCGTTTGGACGAATAGATATTGTGCAATACACACAAGATTAATACGCGGGGCGGGTGTAGCTTTGAACAATGGATGCAACGACGAAGTCGGTTGAGACGCCGGCCCTTTCCGAATCGCCGCTGATCGATTCGACGGGGGCGAACGACCGCCGATCGACCGACGGGATCGACCTTGCGATCCGGTCACGATCGCGGGTCTCGAACGTGGAGGGCCGATGACGCCGCTTGAACTCCGTGCCGACGTCCCCGCGCTTCACGAATCCGTCTATCTGAACTACGGGGCACACGGTCCAAGCCCGGAATACGTCGTGGAGGCGGCCGAATCGTTCCTTCACACCCACGAGTACGACGCGCCGACGCGAACCAATCCCTACGGTACGGCTGCCGAGGCGTTCGATCGGACCCGGGAGTCCGTCGCCGAGTACGTCGGAGCCGACCCCGCGGAGATCGCGCTCACCGAGAGCACGACCGCCGGGATCAACGCCATCGCGGGCGCGATCGACTGGCAGCCCGATGACGTCGTCGTTCGAACCGACCTCGAGCACCCCGCCGGAATTCTTCCTTGGCAGCGACTCGAACGGGAGGGTGTCGAGGTTCGCGTTGTCGCCACCGAGAACGGTCGAATCGATCTCGATGACTTCGCTGCGGCGGTCGCCGACGCTCGTCTCGTTTGTTTCTCCGCGATCACCTGGACACACGGGACTCGACTTCCGGTCGCCGATCTCGTCGCGATCGCTCAGGAGGCGGGCGCGTTCACGCTCGTCGATGCGGTTCAGGTACCCGGACAGGTCCCGATGGACGTCACGGAGTGGGGAGCCGACGCGGTCGCTGCGGCCGGCCACAAGTGGTTGCTCGGCCTCTGGGGCGGCGGATTCCTCTACGTCGATGACGACGTCGTCGAGACGCTTCATCCCCGCTCGCTCGGCTATCGAAGCGTGAAGACGCCGACCGCGGATCCCTACGAACTCGCCGCGGGTGCCCGTCGCTTCGAGGTCGGAACCGCGAACCCGGCCACACACGTCGCGCTTCGGGAGGCGATCGAGGTCAATACGGAGGTCGGTATCGATCGGATCGAGGACCGCGTTCTCCGGCTTGCGGGCCGGCTTGCTGACGGCATCCCCGCGGACCGACTGGTAAGTCCCGCAGACCCAGAGTCGGGACTCGTGACCATCGACGTCGACGACCCGGCCGCGACCGTCGAGCGACTCGCCGCCGAGGGGATCCGGGTGCGCGATCTCCCGTTCCCTGATGCGATCCGGGCATCCGTCCACGCGATCAACATCGAGAGCGACGTCGATCGACTACTCGACGCGCTGGAAGCGGAGTGGTGAATTGATGTCTTCGAGCGACGTCTCCGACGACGGTTCGGACGATGACACCGTTCGTGTCTGGCTCGTCGAACGAACCTACTCGGACGACGAGCAGAACATGGTCATCCTCGTCTATGCGACGATCGACGGGGATCGGTACTTCCGCAAGGAGCGCGCGCTGACGAGTTTCACCGACGTACGTGAGACGACTGCCGCGATAGTGGTCGATCCCGGGAACCTTGGCCGCGTCGAGGATCCCGCGCTTCGCGATCGTTATTCGGCCGAGGCGTCGCGAATGGCCGCCGACCACGACCCGGACGACGTCGTTTAACTCCGGACCGTTTCTTCCCGGTTCGAAACGTCACCTGATCGCGGGATCGCCGCCTCACACGAACGCCAGCGGCACCATCACCGCCACGCCAAGGACGATGCCGGCGAGGAGTTCACGTTTGCCACCGTGCGGGAGCGGCTCGCCGAGCGAAAGCGCTTCCGGGATGAACTCCGTGATGACGAGGTAGATCATCGCGCCGGCGGCGAAGCCAAACCCATAAGGGAGAAACTGACGGGCGATCCGCACGAACGCGAAGGCGATCACGGCGCCGATCGGCTGGGGGAGACTGGAGAAGACCGCCCACCAGACCATCCGCCACTTCGGTACCCCCATCGCCTTCAGCGGGATGGAGATCGCCGTTCCTTCGGGAATGTTGTGGATGGAGATCGCGATCGTCATGAACACGGCCAGGATCGGAACGGTGAACCCGGCGATCCCGATCCCGCCAACCAGCCCGAGATCGGCAAAGGAGACGCCGACGGCGATCCCTTCCGGGAAACTGTGAACGGTCAACACGCCGAGGATCAACACGAGCTTCTTGAAGTTGGCCTCCTCGTACTCACGCGGGTCGATCTCGGCGTCCCTCAACATCTTGTGAGCGCCCACGACGAGGACGACACCGGCGGCCATCCCGATCCCGATTTCGATGGGCGTTCCCTCCGCTAATCCCTCCTCGATCAGCCCGAATACCGACGCCGAGACCATGATCCCGGAGGCCAGCCCCCACAGAACCACGGTCCAACGGTTGCCGATCTCATCGAAGAAGAAAAACGGAAGCGCGCCGATTCCCGTCGCGAGCGCGGTGACGAAGCCCGCGATGAACACCAACACGAGATTCTCGAAAAGTGCCATCTATGCGATCGTTACCGAATCGGCGTTATAAGTCTCACCCCCGACGGTCGGGGGTCATCACACCAGCAGTTGGACGTCCGATTCCGCCATGTGCTGGAGTGCAGTCGCAGCCCCGACGCCGACGGTGACGTCGTCGTAGAAGTCGTCCTCCTCGTAGTCCATCAGATCGATCGTCATCTGACAGGCCTGGAGCTCGACGCCCTGTTCGAGGGAGACCTCGATGAGCTCTTCGACCGTCGCCGTCCCGTTCTCCTCGATCTTCTTTTTCATCATTCGGGTCGCCATCCGGTCCATTCCGGGCAGCGCGGCGAGCGCGTTCGGCATCGGCATGCTCGGGTTACCGACAGCAGACAGCTTCAGGTCCTTCGATTTCTCCTCGTGGAGGATGTCGAGTCCCCAGAACGTGTGAAACACCACGACGTCCCAGCCGAAGGCGGCTGCCGTGCTCGCGAGGATCAACGGCGGATAAGCCATATCGAACGTCCCCTTCGTCGCGATGATCGTCATCTTCTTCGTGTCGTCGTCGGACTCGCTTTCGAGGGTTGCGACCGTGTCCTCGAGCTCCTCGATCCGGGCCACGAGTTCGGCCTCGTTCATCGAGTCGGCATCCGACGACGACGCCGTGGTGTCCGTGCTCATTCTGCCGTCTTCTCCACGTAGTGTTTGTACACGTCGCCGTCCTCGACCTGTTCGAGGAGTTCGACGCCCGCCGTCCCGTCCGCCCACCCTTCGATGTCACTCAGGCTTCCGGCGTCGGTCGCAAGCACCTCAAGAACCTCGCCGACTGCGAGGTCGTCGATGGCGCCTTTCGTCTTGACGACCGGCATCGGGCACGATTCACCCTTTACGTCGAGCGTCTCCGTGATGTCGAATTCCGTGGTCATTGTTTAGACACTCCGTCGGTATATTGGAGCTACCACACAATATTGCTTGTGGTGATATAAAAATATCGATCCGTATAAGAACCACGCTTGATCGGTTCACGGTCGTCCGTCGATTCGGAGAGCCTCGTCCCCGTTTTCGTCCTGTTTGCGTTCCCATTCCCGTTTCCGTTCTGTTCCCGTTCAACTTCCGTCTACGTTCCCGTTTCCACTTCCGCTTCGTTTCTATCCCCGTTTTCGTTCCGTCTGCGTTCCTGTTCCCGTTTCGTTCCGTCTACGTTTCCCTTTCCGCCCGTTTTCGTTTCCGCCCTGTTTGGGCCGTCAGGTTCGCTTCGAGCCTCGATCGAACGGTCCTCCACGTCGAATACTCTTCGCGTCGGTTCTTCCGGACGTCGTCGCCAACGTGTTCGTCATCGCCGATCGAAGGATCCGCCGATCTCCTGTCTTGTGTATATGGCACATTACTATGCAAACTCTTATGTACATTCAGCCGGTATAAACGCACACGATATGGATCCAGATGATCTTGACTTCCCGACGCCCGACGCGGACGTCGAATCGATCGAACCGGACGAGTTGAAGGCGCGGATCGACGCCGGCGAGGACGTCACGCTGCTCGATACGCGGATGAGTTCGGATTACGAGGAATGGCGCATCGACGGCGAGAACGTCGAGTCGATCAACGTTCCGTACTTCCACTTCCTCGACGAGGAGATCGGCGATGACATCCTCGATCGTGTTCCCGACGACCGTGAGGTAACGGTGCTGTGTGCGAAAGGCGGTGCCAGTGAGTTCGTCGCTGGCGCGCTCGCCGACCGTCGCTACGACGTGAACCATCTCGAGGACGGGATGAACGGTTGGGCCCGGATCTACGAGGCCGTCGAGGTCACCGACTACGACGGCGCCGGCACCCTCATTCAGTACCAGCGACCCTCCTCGGGCTGTCTCGGGTACCTCGTCTACGACGGGGACGAGGCGGCTGTGATCGATCCCCTGCGCGCGTTCGCCGATCGATACCTTGAGGACGCGGAAGAACTCGGCGTCGAGTTGCGATACGCGTTTGACACGCACATCCACGCGGATCACATCTCGGGCGTGCGTGAACTCGACGACCGTGGCGTCGAGGGCGTGATTCCGGAAGCGGCAGTCGACCGCGGCGTCACCTATGCCGACGAGCTGACGACCGCCGCCGACGGCGACGAGTTCGCGGTCGGTGACGCCACGATCGAGGCCGTCTATACGCCCGGCCATACGACCGGCATGACCTCCTATCTGGTCGGTGGGGACTTCCTCGCCACCGGAGACGGACTGTTCATCGAGAGCGTCGCCCGTCCCGATCTGGAGGACGGCGACGACGGGGCCCCGGAGGCAGCACGAACCCTCTATGAATCCCTTCAGGAGCGGGTCCTGACGCTTCCCGACGAGACGCTCGTCGGCGGCGCCCACTTCAGCGATGCTGCCGTCCCCGCCGATGATGGGACCTATACCGCGCCGATCGGCGATCTCGAGGATCGGATGGAGGCTCTCTCGATGGACGAGGAGTCCTTCGTCGATCTGATCCTCTCGGACATGCCTCCGCGGCCGGCCAACTACGAGGAGATCATCGCGACCAACCTCGGACAGGAGACCGTCGACGACGAGAAGGCGTTCACCCTCGAACTCGGCCCGAACAACTGTGCGGCAAGCCAGGATTCCCTGGCTGTCGAGTAACGATATCGAATGAGTCTCGACCCACTCCTCGTTCAGACGGCCGCCGAGTTCTTCCCGAACGGGATCAGCCGCTATGCCATTGGCGGGCTGCTCGTCGGGCTCGGCACCGCGATCATCTATCTCGGAACCGGGATCAGTGCCGGCGCGAGCACGTTCCTCGAGTCCACGCTGTCGTACGTCTCCGCGCAGTCGCGTTTCGATCGATACGTCTCCTCGCGTGACTGGCGGCTCGTGTTCACGCTCGGGATCGTCCTCGGCGCCGGCGTCTACGCCGTCGTCTATCAAGGCGGCGCGTGGACGACCTCCGTCCAGCCGTGGCGGCTCCTGATCGGCGGGATCCTCGTCGGTATCGGTACGCGCGTTGGAAAGGGATGTACCTCCGGCCACGGCATCTGTGGTCTCGGATCGGCCTCCCGGACCTCGATCGTCGGCGTGATCACGTTTCTGATCGTCGCGATCGTCGTCGCACAACTGGTCGCGGCAATGGGGGTGGCTCCATAATGGCGGACGCACGATCCGGTGGCGAACGCCACCCCGCCTTCATGCCGCTGGTGCTCGTTGGCGGGTTGCTCTTCGGATTCGGGTTGGCCTACAGCCACATGGCCCGACCGGAAGTCGTTCTGAATTTCCTCCAGTTCGATGACTTCGGGCTGGTATTCGTGATGTTCGGCGGTGCCGCCGTTACGGGCGTCACGTTCCTACTTGCGCCGCGGCTGCTCGATCGGGCACCGCTCACCGGCGATCGGTTCGAGCGGCGTCTCAAGCCCTTCGACCGGAACGTCGTCCTCGGCGGCGCGATCTTCGGGGCCGGCTGGGGACTGTCGGGGATCTGTCCCGGCGCCGCCTACGCCAGCCTCGGCATCGGTAACGTGACGATCTTGTGGGCGATCGCCGGAATGTTCATCGGTGCGTACATACAGGGCCGCGTCCGGAGTCGCAAAACGACCACCAGTTCCGCTGCCACGAGCGCGGACTGATCCGTTCGGGTCCCATTCGTTTCTTCCATGGAGCCCTCCGTCATCCTGCTTTTCGTGGCTGCAGCCCTCGCGAGTCTGTTTATGGCGTGGGTGATCGGCGCTGGATCCAGCGGCGCGACGCCGTTCGCTCCCGCCGTCGGTGCCGACGCGATCTCGACCATGCGCGCCGCTTTCCTCGTCGGGATCCTCGGGTTTGCGGGCGCAGTCACGCAGGGAGCAAACGTCTCCGAGGCCGTCGGCCGCGGGCTCGTCGGCGGGATCACCCTCCCGGTCTCCGGCGTCATCGTCGTCCTCCTCGTCGGCGCCGGATTGATGGCGATCGGCATTCGGACCGGCTACCCGATCGCGACTGCGTTTACCATCACCGGATCCGTGATCGGGGTCGGTCTCGCGCTTGGCGGGACCCCCGTTCCGGAGAAATATCTACAGATCGGCGCCGTCTGGGTGTTGACCCCGCTGGCCGCCGGCGGGACGGCCTTCGCTATCGCGAGTCTCCTCCCGCGAGAGGACGTTCCTGAGCGATGGAGCGTGCCCCTCCTTGCGGGGCTCGTCGCGGCCGTCGTCGCAAACGTTTCCGTCGCATTTCTCGGTCCCGACGGGACATCGGGATCGATCGCCGGCTCCGTCACTCGAATCCTCGGAGTTCACGGGAGCGGGGTCTCGATCGTGGTCACGCTCGCCATCGCGGTCGCGGTCGCCGCGCTCGTCCGATCGGATCTCGACCGCGACGAGACGGCCGGACTCAGACGGGTCCTGCTCGCGTTGGGCTCCCTCGTGGCCTTTTCGGCGGGCGGCAGCCAGGTCGGTCTCGCCGTCGGACCGCTTTTACCCCTCCTCGATAGGGTCGAGATGGTTCCGTCGATAGCGGTCCTGATCGGCGGTGGATTCGGGATCCTCGTCGGTTCCTGGACCGGTGCTCCGCGGATGATCAAGTCGTTGGCGCGCGATTACTCCTCGCTTGGACCGCGGCGGTCGATCGCCGCCCTCGTCCCGTCGTTTCTGATCGCCCAGATTGCCGTCCTGCTCGGCGTCCCGATCTCGTTCAACGAGATCATCGTCAGCGCGATCATCGGCAGCGGGGCCGCCGTCGGCGGCCGCGCGGCGATCGATCCCCGGAAGATCGGAGTCACGATCGGCGCCTGGATCGCCTCACTCGGGATCGCTTTCGTGCTCGGCTACGCCATCGCGTGGGGTGCGCTTTAAGCGACCGTTGGCGGTCACGCTCCTCTCTCGCGGATATCGCGACGGGTCACCGCTCCTTTCGGGTGCGGACGTCGAGAACGTAGTGACGCGTCACCTCCTCGAGTGCGCCCGCGAACGACCCGCTTCGGGCGTCCCTGGACCCGTACACCTCACCCGCGACGCGGAGTCCGCACTCCGCCAGGACCGCTCTCACGTCCGGCGGGACCGATCCATCGCCCGCCAGATCGACGATCATGAGCCGGTCGTCGGAACTCGGCGCGAGGAACGCGTTCTCGACGACGTCACGTTCACGAAGGTCCGCGGCAATCCCACGCAACTCCTCGTCTCGGTCGACCATCTCGTTTGGATCGGTCGTCCCGCCGGGGGGAAATCACCGATCGCGAACGTGTTCGTTCGGCTCTCGTTTCGTTTTCACGCGAGATCACCTTAACTCGCCCTGACCCAATCGGTTTTACGGCGGAGGGACGAATTCCCCGTATGGGATTTCACACTTTCGACGCCGACCGCGCGGCGAAATTGGAGAAGTCGGCCGATCGATACCGATATCTCTCCCGTGAGGAACTGCTCGCAGCGATCGATCCCGACGCGGGCGACGTACTCGCCGATCTCGGAAGCGGGACGGGGTTTTTCACCGATGACGTCGCACCATTCGTCGACACGATCCACGCCGTCGACGTACAGTCCGAAATGCACGAGTTCTATCGACAAAAGGGAGTTCCGGATAACGTAGAACTTCTGACAAGTGACGTCGCCGGACTCCCCTTCGAGGCGGACGCCCTCTCGGGTGCTTTCTCGACGATGACCTACCACGAGTTCGCCGGTCCGGAGGCCATCGAGACGGTCGCCCGTGTCATCGAACCCGGCGGTCGGCTGGTGATCATCGACTGGGCCGCCGACGGCGACGGCGAGGCCGGCCCCCCGCTGGAGGAACGGTATTCCGCCACCGAGGCCGTGGACGCGCTCCGTGCGGACGACTTTGAGATCTCTCGGGTCGACGAGCGACCGGAAACCTTCCTTCTGATCGCGACTCAATAGGACCCGCGATTCGATCGTTCCGGCTCACGAGTGTCGTTCTCAGGATCCGGCATCGTCGTCTCAACCACCGTCTTCCCTGCCATCGCGGTCAGTGGAGCCATCGTTGCGATCGGGCCATCGCGCGGTCGCTATCAGCGCGATGACCGTTCGCCTCGTCGTCGCCCTCCGGATGACATTCGTCATTCATATCCGTATTGTTGTATCTTGCACAAACGCTAATATGACACGAACGACTATTATGTTTGTATGGTAACTATAGACATTGAATCCGAGGAGGGGCAACGTGAGGCGCTCCGCCGGATGATGCTGATCCGCGAGTTCGACGATACCGCAGGCGACCGATTCGCGGACGGGGATATCCCCGGTTTCGTCCACCTTTACATCGGCGAGGAAGCGGTCGGCGTCGGTGCCTGTTCCGCCCTGGAGCCGGACGACTACATCACGAGTACCCATCGCGGCCACGGTCACTGTATCGCGAAGGGGCTCGATCCGAAACACATGATGGCCGAGTTGTACGGCAAACGCGAGGGCTACTGCAACGGCAAGGGCGGATCGATGCACATCGCCGACGTTGACGCCGGGATGCTCGGCGCGAACGGGATCGTTGGGGCGGGCCCACCGCTTGCCACCGGCGCCGCGCTCTCGGTAGTTCAAAACGAAGAAGATCGGGTCGCACTGGCGTTCTTTGGTGACGGTGCCGTCGCACAAGGACAGGTCCACGAGTCGATCAACCTCGCCGCGACGTGGGACCTGCCGGCCGTCTTCCTCGTCGAGAACAACCAGTTCGGCGAGGGGACGCCCGTCGAGGAACAACACAACCTCGAGAACCTGAGCGAGACCGCGGAGGCTTACGACATCCCTGGATTCTCAGTCGACGGGATGGACATCACGGCGGTCTACGAGGCGGTCGAACGTGCCCGCGAACGAGCCGCCGCCGGCGAGGGGCCGACGTTTATCGAGGCGAACACCTACCGCTATCGCGGTCACTTCGAGGGCGACCATCAGCCGTATCGCGACGAGGAGGACGTCGACGAGTGGCGAAACAAATGCCCGATCGACACCTTCTCCAGCCGTCTCGTTGACGCCGGCGTGATGAGCGAATCGGACGTCGAGGAGCTGCGTGAGGAGGCGGCCGCGGAGATCGAGGCGGCAGTCGAGTTCGCCGAGAACGCCACCGATCCGGACCCAAGTGAGGCCTACGAGGACATGTTCGACGTTTCCGTTCCCGAGTTGCACATGCACGCCGACAGCGCCCGTGCCGACGGCGGCACCTCGGGAGGTGAGGACCGATGAGCGTCGATTCCGACGTCGGGAACGTCTCGAACACCGAGACGATGACCGTCCGCGAGGCGATCCGTGAGGCGATCCGCGAGGAGATGCAACGTGACGAGGACGTCTTCTTGATGGGTGAGGACGTCGGCGTCTTCGGCGGCGTCTTCGACGTCAGTGACGGCCTCTTAGAGGAGTTCGGTGAGGGCCGTATCCGTGATACGCCCATCAGCGAGGCCGGGTTCCTCGGCGCGGGGGTCGGCGCGGCCGCCGCCGGTTCGCGACCGATCGTCGAGATCATGTTCTCGGATTTCCTCGGCGTCTCGATGGAACAGACGATGAACCAGATGGCCAAGATGCGCTACATGTTCGGCGGGAAGACGGAGATGCCGATCACCGTCCGAACGACCGAAGGCGGCGGTATGAGCGCGGCCAGCCAGCACTCGGGAACGGTTCACACCTGGCTCGCTCACTTCCCCGGCCTGATCGCCGTCACACCGGGGACGCCGGCAGCCGCGAAGGGGCTTTTAAAAAGCGCCATCCGGTCCAACGACCCCGTGTTCTTCTTCGAGAACAAGATGATCTACGAGCAGTCCGGCGAGGTCCCGACCGATCCGGACTTCACGCTCCCCATCGGCGAGGCGAGCGTGGAACGTGAAGGCGAGGACGTGACCGTGATCGCGACCCAGCGACTCGTCGGCGAGTCGCTACAGGCGGCCGAGGAACTCGCAGGAGAGACGGACATCGAGGTGATCGACCTTCGGTCGCTGTACCCTCTCGATACGGACACGATCACCGACAGTCTCGCGAAGACCGGCCGCGTCGTGATCGCCGACGAGAGTCCGCTCTCGTACGGCGTCCACGCAGAGGTGATCTCGCGCCTCGTCGAACACGGCTTTTACACGCTGGATGCGCCGCCGGAGCGCGTGGGCGTCCCCGACACCCACATCCCGTTCAGCCAGCCGCTCGAGAACGAGGTACTGCCGGATGGCGACGACGTGATCGCGGCCGTCGAACGGTTGTCCTGAATGACGGAGGATGGCTCCGATTCCGGTCCGCTCCGGGCCTCATCGTCGGACGCACCGACGGTCGGACTGATCGTCAACCCGGCTGCCGGCCGTGACATCCGCCGTCTCACCGGCGGCGCGAGCGTCAGCGACAACTACGCCAAGCGTCAAACGGCCGAGTGCGTTCTTGCCGGGCTACAGCTTGCACCCGATCCGGTCGAGGCAGTCGTGATGCCCGATCGTGCCGACCTCGGCCAGCGGATCGTCGGCAACGTCGACGCGGACGGCGCGCTCGCGGAGGCCGGAATCGGCGTCTCCCTGCTGGAGATGGGGATCGAGGGTAGTGCGGCCGATACCCGAACTGCGGCCGCCCGGTTCCGGACGGATGCCGACGCGATCGTCGTGCTCGGCGGCGATGGCACCAACCGAGACGTCTCGACGGCGATCGGCGAGGTTCCGATGGTGAGCGTCTCGACCGGCACGAACAACGTCGTTCCGACGCCCGTCGATGGAACCGTCGCCGGCGCGGCGGCCGGCCTCGTTGCCTGCGGCGCAGCCGATCCGGATGCCGTGACGACGCGTCACGGAACCCTTCACGCGACCATTGCCGGCGGTGCGGGAGAGGGAACGGTCTCGGGGCTCGCGACGATGGGGCTGCTCGATCGGCCGTTCATCGGGACGCGTGCGATACTCGACGTCTCCGAGTTCATCGCCGGTGTCACCTCGCGGGCGTTTCCGACCGAGATCGGGCTCTCGGGGATCGCCGGTGCGATCGAGCCGTGCACTCCCGACGATCCGGGCGGCGTCGGCCTTCGATTTCGCGATGGCGCCTCGCCGCGAACCGTCCGTGCGATCACGGTCCCGGGCGTCGTCGAGACGGTGACGGTCGGGACCTGTCGGCGGATCGACGCCGGTGAACCATGGACGGTCACGGTCGATCGCGGAGTGATAACCGCCGACGGAGAGCGCGAGCGGGAGGTCTCCGATGCGGAGGTGACCTTCACGGTCGACGATGGTGGACCGCGGATCGTCGACGTCCAGGCGGCGTTTCGGGAGGCGACAGAATCGGGCGCGTTCCGCCTGGCGGACGTGGAATCGGTGCGGTGATCGCGACCGTCGAGGCACGTCGATGACGATCGGTATCCGGTGTCGACCGCTTGCGTTCTCCGATCAGTCCGCCCGCTTCCAGGAGACGTTCACCTCGATATCCTCGCCCAACAGTTCCGCGACGTGGCAGGTTCGCTCGCCACCGGTCACGATCCGAGAGAGCGCGTCGTCATCGACCTCCTCGACTCCCGAAAGGGACACCTCCAGATCGATCGACTCCACCGATCCCTCTTCCGGCGTGCTCGTTGCGGCCACCTCGACCTCCTCGATGGATATCTCGCGCATGTCCGCCTGCACGCCGATGCTCGCCGACAGACACGCCGAGAGCGCGCCGGTGAAGTAATCGACCGGCGTCGGATGGCGTCCCCCGCCGAACTCGGGCGTGACGTCGTAGGGCCACTCGTAGTCGCCGGCAGTGACAGTTCCGGACAGATCCGGATCGAGTCGTGCCGTCGCAGTCCGCTCCGGAAGCGTTCGGTCGCCACCCTCGTCCATCGCGGCGGCCTCCGGCGCGTCGCTTGGGGAGACACCGGACAGTAGTGGCCAGGGGTTTTCGAGGTGCTCGACGAGCGTGTCGAGGAACCGGGCGGCGTCGGCTCCGTCCACGATGCGGTGATCGAAGGAGAGATCGAGGGGGAGCACCTCACGGACGACGACCTCCCCGTCGCGGACGACGGGGCGTTCCGAGAGGGCGTTGACGCCGAGGATCGCCACCTGTGGCGGGTTGATAATCGGATCGAAGGACTCGACGCCGAGCAGTCCCAGATTCGAGATGGTAAACGTCCCCCCGGAGAGATCGTCCATGGTGAACGACCCCGACAGCGCGCGATCCGTCATCCGCCGACGCTCTTCGGCCAACTCGGTGATCGACCGTTCCTCGACGTTCTCGATGACGGGGGTGATGAGCCCGTCCTCGACGTCGACCGCGAGGGCGATGTTTCGGTCCTCGTACAGCCGATGGACCTCGTCCTCGAAGGTGGCATTGAACGCCGGATGGTCTTCGAGCGAGGCGGAGATCGCAGTCACCAACACGTCCGTGATCGAGACGTCGGTCCCATGGACGGCGGTGGCGGCCTTCGCCGCTTGCCGGAGCGATCCGGCCGCTGCGGTCCGATGTTCGGTGACGTGGACGGCGTTTCGGTAGCTCTCCCCGAGCCGGGAACTGATGGTTCGGCGCATCCCATCGAGCGGGCGCTCCTCGAGGACGGTCCGCCCGTCGGCTGCCTCGTCCGCGGGACCTTCGCCGGTTGCGTCCTCCTCCTCCGATTCGGCTGCGGCAGTTTCGACGTCCGACTCGGTGATCGCTCCGTTCGGACCCGAACCCGTCACCGTCGAGAGGTCGACACCGAGTTCCTCGGCGCGGTTGCGTGCCCGCGGGGAGACCCGCTTCGGTTCCTCGCCCGCACCGGAGGCCGTTGCCGTTTCCGTCGCTCCCGTCCCAACGTCGGCTGCCTCGGCTGCCCGTTCGACGTCGGCCTCCGTGACTGCGCCGTCGGGACCGCTCCCGGAGACGTCCGATAGATCGACGCCGAGTTCATCTGCCCGCTTGCGCGCACGCGGCGATACCCTGCCGCCTCCCGCCGATCCGGTCGTTCGTTCACCCTCCTCGCCCGAGTCGACCGCCGTGTCGGGTTCTTCGGAGTCGGCCGACGTCTCCTGCTCGGTCGTTTCCGTCGCCCCCACCGACCCCTCTTCGGACACGCCGGCCTCCGCGAGGAGACCGGCGATATCGGCGTCGGCCGCGGCGACGATCGCCATCGGGTCGCCCGGTGGTGCGGATTCGCCCTCGTCGAGGACGATTCGACGCAGGACTCCGTCCTCGCGGGCGTCGACCTCCGCGGTCGTCTTCTCGGATTCGATCTCGGCGATCGGATCCCCGGCTGACACTTCCTCACCCTCCTCGAGGAACCATTCGACGACCGTCCCTGCATCCATCTCGAGACCCAGTTTTGGAACCTTGACGACGTAACCCATACCGTATTTCTCGGGGTCGATCGTTATAATTGTGCTCGTGGATCGTTTGATGGTCCCGTCGCGAGTCGTTTGCGTGTCTCATCTGCTCTCCCGGGCACGGGTGCGGATCTCCGTGCCTGCGGTGTCGAAACTTCGCGACGACGACGAGAGGCATACCGTCCGATGTCGACGATGGTTGACCTCCTCGAGATCCTCACTGAATCGGACCGCGTCGTGACGACCGGGTGATCACGCCGGTCGATCTATAATCACGTGACGCGTTTGAGTAACGTACCCGAATTCGCTTATCCGGGTGTCCCGTATCGAAGATCTGTATGTCGATGACACGGAGATCGACCGGTCCATCGTTGATCGTCAATTCGACCTCGATTCACACACGCACGCGCCGGATACGGTTCGTTGGGACGGTCTGACATGGTCCCCGAGTCGATACTTGGAACTGACGTCCTGTTGTTCCTCGCGATCGGAGTGCTCGGCGGCGCTCACTGTATTGGAATGTGCGGGCCGCTCGTCACCATCTATGCGAGTCGAATGACCGACGCGCAACGAACGGACGGCGGCACGATTTCCGCGGACCGACACGACCCTCGTGGAAGCCACCTCTCGGTCCACGAGGTGCGCCAACACACGCTTTTCAATCTCGGACGGGCCGCGAGTTATACCCTTATCGGCGTCGGAATGGGGGCGTTAGGAAGCGTCGTGTTCATTGCGCTCGGGGAACTCACGGCCACGGCCAACGTGATTCGCGGTGTCGTCGGTATCGGGATCGGCGCACTCGTGATCGCGATCGGGGCGTACTACATCGCCGGACGGATCTCCTTCGGCGTCCGTCTTCCCGGTACCGAGCGCATCGTTCCAGCGTTGACGGCGTGGGTTGAGAGATTGGCGAGTGGCCCCGGAATCGTGGGCCTCGGTGCCGTCCATGGACTGTTACCCTGTCCGATCCTGTATCCGGCATATCTCTACGCGTTCGCCACCGGATCCCCGATCGCCGGTGGCGTGGCGCTTGGGTCGCTTGGCCTCGGGACGATCCCCGCAGTCTTCGCCTATGGAACCGTGATCCAACACGTGGGTGTTCGGCATCGACGCCGGCTCCATCAACTGCTTGGAGTCGTCTTCCTCCTGCTCGGATACGTCCTGCTTGCACACGGGTTGATGTCGATCGGCATCCACATCCCCCATCCGATGTTCCCCTTCTGGAACCCCCTCGAGATGCCCGGCGTCGGCGGTCACTGATCGGTTTCGACTCCGAGGCGACGCGAGATCACGCGTCGTCTCGGCTTTTCTCGACGACCGCTTCGACGTCTCCCGTCACGCGATCGAGATCGAGGGTCTCGCCCCGGTAGGCGCGCTCGACGATCCCTTCCGGGTTCACGAGCAGCGTGAGCACGCTGTGGGTGAAATCGTATCCAGGGACGCGAGGACTGTCGACGTCGCGCTCGAACCCGATTCCGAGTTGATCCTCGACGATCCGCTCTGCGGCCTCCGGCGACTGCGGCCGGAGATACCGCCAGTTGCCCGCCTCGAGATCCGCGCCGATCCGTGCGGCGTTCTCTCGGAGCATCTCGGCGTCGTCGCGATCGGGATCGAAGGTGATCGCCAGAAACAGGGTCTCGTTCGCGAGTCCCGATTCGTTGAGGATCGCTTGCGCGCTCGCCAGTCGGTTGAGAAGGATCCCGCATTCGGCCGGACAACTCGCGAAGAACGTCGTGAGGATCATCGTTTCATCCACGGACCCGGTATCGATTGCCGTTCCTGTGAGGGGATCCGGAAGCTGGAATGCCGGTAGCGGTTCCCCGTAGGCCGGGTACGCCAACTCGCCGCTTTCGGCTCGCTGGTCCTCCTGGGGATCGAGGACCACGTCGTCGGGGTGATCCTCGAACACTCCAGATAGACAGCCAGCCGTTGCCATTGTCGTCCCAGTCGCGATTCCTGATAGAACCGAACGCCGTCGCATATGCCGGTTTCGGGCCCTTGTGGCCATAACGGATCTGGTGCGTTCGACGAACGGATCCCATCATGCCGCGCGTTCCCGCTTCGTTCTCACCGCGAATTCGATTCCTCGAGGCTTCCGGGCGCATCGCTGTAAACGGCGTACAAAACGATCGCGGCGATCGACAGATCCAGCGTGTGGCTGATGAAGTGGTGAGCAGGCATCGGAACGATTCCGAACACGGTTCCTGCGCCCACGATCGACCGAGTCCAGAGTGCTCCCATCGCCACTGCGATCCATCGATACTGGGCGCGTCGGCGGCGTCGATAGGCGATCACGCTTACCAGAAAGAGCACGCCCGTTCCGATCGACGCGAGGACGATGACGACGAGGATCGGGAGCGCCCCCTCGATCCCCCACGTATCGGTCGGTGCCGTCGTCGCGAGAGTCACGTTCGCCTCTATGTCCGCCTCCCTAAGAAGACACCCGGTCGATCCTCGTCTTTTTGCGGCGGTGCTCGGGGCCGGTTGGATTCTCGCTCGATGGGAACGTTCGCCGAGGGTTTAACTCTGGGACGGAAACGATCGATACTCGATGTCGGAGACTAGAACACGGATCCGCCAGCACGTACGGGAGACGCCCGGTGTCCACTTTCGGCGGGTCGGTCGGGATCTCGATCTCGCAACCGGGCAGGTCCAATATCACCTTCGTCGACTCGTTCGCGACGATGAACTCGTTGCAGAGCCCGTCGGCGGGAAGACGCACTATTTCGTTCCGTCCTTCGATCCGTGGGAACGCCACGCGATCGCGTTCCTTCGTCGGGAGACGCCACGCGGGATCATCGTTCGGCTCTCCGCACACGGTCCCATGCGACCCGCTACCCTCGCAACGGATCTCGATCTCGCGGACAGCACGATCTCCTGGCACCTGTCGGCCCTTTCGGACCACGATGTCGTCCGAAAATCGGAGTCGACCCCGATGACGGTCTCGCTTTCACATCCCGATCGGACCGAGGAGCTGTTGGGAGAGGTCTCGCCGTCCCTTCCGGATCGCATCGTCGACCGCTTCATCCGGACGGTCGACGATCTGCTACAGTGAGTCGCCGGGCCATCTCCGTCAGTATTCGTACTGGCGTCCCTCCGACCGTCAGTATCCGTATTGGCGGACCTACTATTCACTCACCGTCCGCGTTTTCTCGCTCGTGTACCCGCCGTCGAAGCCGTTCGATGGCGTCGCCAACGCGACTGCCGTAGGCCACCACGGCGATCGATGTCGCGATCCCGGCGACCGTCCATCCGACCAGCCCTGCGATCGCTCGACCTGGTGAGATGAATCCCGATTCCGGAGCGAACGCCACCCCGATGACGTACTCCAGAACGAGACCGCGGAAGGCTCCGTTGGGCGTCATCGCCAGGAGATCCGGGAGCGCGCCGGCATCGGAACTGTCGCGTAGTACGTCCATCACGACGAGATCGCCGCCGAGCACTCCGCCAACGAGCACGAGCGTGGCGATGGCGATCGCTCCCCGTCGACTCCGAACCAGCGTTCCAGCAGCCATTGCGGCGGCGAGATATGTGACTCCGAGCAGCCAGACGAACGCCAGGAACCGCACGTAGACGATCGGCGAGTCGACGCCGGCGTGTGTGGCGTAGATCCCCGTCTCCGGACTGGCCGTGAGCCAGATGTAGCCTCCAAGGAGCGCGAACGGGCCGATCACGGCGAGTAACGCGAGGATTCGCCCGAGGAGAACGCCACAGACGTACGCGGGCACCGATACCGGATACGTTCGTATCACCGCTAGCTCCCCGCGTTCGGCATCGGCGAGCAACGCACGGTACCCGAGGACGACCGCCAACAGCGGAACGAGTACTTCCGTCGGAACGAGCAGATCGACGATCGCCGGAATGAATCCTGTTCGTCCCCCACCGCCGATGACGAGCACCCCACTCAACACGGCGAGGAGACCGATCGACAACAGCCAGTAGCCCGGCGTGCGAACGACCGTCGTGACCTCCCGCCGGAAGACGGTTCCGACCGCTCGCAGTCTGCGTGCCGTCACGGGCTCGACACCCCCGTGATGTGAACTGCCCGTTTCGGCTCCCGCTGATCCCCGTTTGCGTCCCCGTGAACCACGGATCGGTAGAGTTCGTCGATGGTCTCGACGTCGTATGACTCCCGAAGGTCCCGGATCGATCCCGCAGCGCCGATCGATCCGTGAACGAGACAGACGATGCGGTCCGCATACCGGTCGACGAGTTCGAGATCGTGTGAACTCATCACGATCGCGGTGTCCGAATCGGCGTGATCCGCGGCGAGTTCGAAGGCTCGCTCGCGCATTCCGGGATCCAGTCCGCTCGTGGGTTCGTCCAGAACGATGACGGGCGGGTCACCGATCGTCGCCTGTGCGATCCCGAGTAGCCGTCGCATCCCACCTGAAAGCGCCTCGACGCGACGATCGCCGGCGTCGGCCAACCCGACCCGTTCGAGGTGTTTCTCCGGGTCGTCTCCGACGAGTCGCGCGTAGAACGCGAGCGTCTCACGGGCGGTAAAGCCGTCGCGAAACGGGACTCGTTGCGGGAGATGGCCGATCGGTCGGTCGGCGTCCGGTCCGAGGTGGGTGATCGTCCCGTCGATCGGGGCCGTCTCACCGACGATGGTTCGAAGTAACGTCGACTTTCCGGAGCCGTTCGGTCCGATCACGGCGGTGATTCCGGGGTGAACGTCGAGTGAGACGTCCGATAACACCGGGATACCGCCGTAGGTTCGGGTTACGTTCTCGACTCGAAGTAGTGGCCGTTCGTCGTTCATTCATGTCCCTCCGTCTCGTTTCGCATCGACTCCTCATCGGTTTCGTTCGTCGCGTCCGTCTCGACGGTCGTCTCGCTTTCGCTTCCGAGAACGGTTTGGTTCGTCGCCAACGTCTCCTGCCAATCGACCTCGATCGGCTCGTTCGATTCGGTTGCCCGATCGATACGATCGGGGGAATACGGTGTCCGCGCGGGGATGGGATCGATCACGCTCCCCGCTCGTGCGCCCGGAACCGATCCCCGGAGCGCATCGAGGGCGCGCATCGCCGGCGATTCCGCAAGCGTCGTCGCGGCAGGTTCACGATGAAGTGCTGCATCCACCGGCGAGCTCGGTCTGTATGCGCGAGCGAGGGCGTCCGACTGCGGACCGGGATCCCCGCCCACCGTCCTGCCCGTTCGATCGGGTCGCTCGTAGGCACCCTCCCAGTAGTTTCCGTGATCGCCGTCCGCCCAGATCCGGAGCGGTCCCGCGCCGGCCGAGGCGTGTTGGTCGTTTCCGACGAAGTCGTTTCTCGCAAGCCGGCTCGATGGGATCACGGTCGTCGAGCGGATTCCCATCTCGTTGTCGGCAAGCACGTTGTACTCATAAACCGACTCTCGGGCGTTCGTCGTCAACCCGAGTTCGTTGTTTACGAGCGTGTTATATCCGATGTAACTGCGAATCCCGGACGGCTGGATCCCGCTTGGCGTCCGTCGAACGTCGTTCCCGACGATCGCGTTTCCTTCGGGACGCGTCATCACCGTGATCCCGCCGAACTCATGATCGCGGAACGTGTTATCGGCGATCAATGCGTCACTCGTGTACATCAGATGGATCCCGTAGCGGTCGTCCCGGAACGTACTGTTTCGGATCACCGAATCGTCCGCGCGATGAAGGTAGATACCGTCTCGACCGCCGGCGAACTCGCTTTCGCTCACCGTTATCCTCGAGTTCATCGCGGTGACTCCCATGAAGCCACCCTCCCAGGTCTCGGTTCCATTCACTCGGACACCCCGGATTACTGCATCCGATCCCTCCCGAAGGAGGATGCCGCTTGCCTCCGTCTCGATGGCCGTGTTCGTGACGACGAGTCCGGGGGACTCGACTGCCTTGATCCCGGCATCGCCGTAGCCGTACCCCAACTGGATGTTTCTGTCCCACTCCTCGTCACCCTCCGGTCGCTGGCTGACGGCGTCGTCGTCGCGCGTTCGGTTCCCCGTCCCCGAGATCCGAAGCCCGGAGATCGCGACGTTCGGCGATCGAACCGTAATCACCGATCCCGTCCCGTTCCCGCGAATAGTCGCCGCCTGCCCGTCGATCGTCACCGGCTTTTCGACCGTTACGGTCTCCTCGTAGGTTCCTTCGGGGACGACGACCGTCGTGTTCGGCTCGGCCAGCTCGACCGCTCGATCGATCGACTCCGCATCCGTTCCGACGACGACCGACGTGGGCCGGTCGGCTCGTCGCTTTCCGTTTTCGATCCGTTCGTCGCCCTGCGCCCAGCGTTCGGGAACCTCCCGCCGAACGGCGTTCGCAGTGTCCACGTCGAACGATTGATCCTGAAGATCGGTCCACTGGAGCACCTCGCCGCCGTACTCCGCGGTGAATGCCTCGGCAGCCGACCGATCGGCGAACGGAATCACGGTCTCGCCGGCTGACGTTCGGGCCCCGCTGTCGACGACGTAGACCGCCTCATCGACCGGCGTCCATTCCGGAGATTCGGCCGTCGTAAAGCGTCCCTCCTCGTCGATGTCCGGGGACGTTCCGTCGAACGTCTGTACGTACGCGACGGTCGGGTACCCGAGTTGCTGTTCGGTAAACTCGTCGTTCAGGGCCGCGACCATCGTCTCGATGCCCGCATAGCCAACCACGTACTGGAACTGCGAGTAGAACACCTGTGCTTTCGGGATCTCCCGTTCCTCGGCCATCGTTTCGTCGGTCTCCGCCGAGACACCAAGCTCCGCGGTTCGATCGTAGGCGACGGGATCCGGTGCAGCCGCTCCCACGTCCACCACGAAGGCCGCCACGACGACGATCATCACGATCGCGATCGCGATCCAGACGCCGGCGAGGACCGTTCGTGAGTACTCCGCAAACGGGTCGAACCTCGACACGTCGATGCCTAGCAGATCCGAACGGATAGCCGATCTGGTTCGTTCCTCGAACGACGATCGTGGATAATTACACACAATATTTATGTGTATATTACCAACGTGTGATCGTATGACCTCAGATCGGAGTCCGTCTTCTCGACGATCCGCGTTGGGACGGACGACCCTTCATCGACGTACGCTGGTCGGCGTTATCGCGAGTACCGGATTGGCCGGTTGTCTCGGTAGATTCTCCGAGGATCCCGAACCGATCGCGCTCACCGGGCAGCGTGAGTGTGACAACTGTGGCATGATCGTGTCCGATCATCCGGGTCCAGTCGGCCAGATCTACTTTTCGAACGACGACCCAGAGGGCGGCCGTCCGGGACAGTTCTGTAGTTCGACGTGCGCGTACACCTATCGGTTCGAGCAGGAGGATGCCGGCCGAACAGTGGAGGTGATGTATCTGACCGATTACTCGATCGTCGACCAGGAGGTACGCGAGGAGGGAGGTGACGTTCTCTTTTCGTCCCACGTCGAGGCGGACGCGTTCGCGGCGATCGATGGCTTGACCGTCGTCGCCGGAAGCGACGTCGTCGGCGCGATGGGCCCCGAACTCATTCCGTTTAGCGATGAGGACGACGTCGAGTCGTTCCAAGAGACGTACGGCGGGGAGGCGTTCGCGGCCACCGAAGTCGATCGCACCCTGTTGGAGGGACTCAAGTAGTCGTTCTTGGAAGCGAGAATGCCGGACGGATCGCCATCGGTATCACAAGCGTCGGATCGACGGTGGCAGCCGATATCACCGACGATGTCCTCATCGTACGAAATCGAGATTTGGAAAGAACCGAGACGTTGGATCCGGCCACTGCAGATAGCAGTCGAGAACGGAGTGTCTCCTTGGCAATTAACTGAAATTAGGCTCTAAGTCCCCTTCCTCAAGGAGTCGTTCGAGAATCGAAGATTTCTGGTGTGCGAACGAATCGCAGAGCGATTCGTTAACGCCTGTGGAGACTGCGCTCCCTGTGGATACGTCCGTATCTGCAAAGCGCGTCGTAGAAGCAGGAAGCCCCCCTCAAGGAGCGAACGGCGTCAGCCGTGAGCGAGTAGGGGTGGGGTAGTTCACTAGCGGTACTCGCACGTCGGTCCACGGATCCGTCGGCCAGTTTCAGCTCCCGATTCGCTCGATCAATCACCGATTCGTCCGATCAACCACCGATCCGACCACGATTTCGACCGGTGGATCGGCTGACGGCGACCATGAGGGCCGCGAGCATGAGTCCGAAGACGAGCGTGCTGATCCCGATCGGGGAGACGGAGATCGTCCCGCTGCCCAGAACGGTAATCCCAGCGACGGCCGCCCCGAGGACCACTGCGATCCCGAGCAGCACCGCTCCGATCAGCTTGATCGCCTTATCGAGTTTCGAGATCGATCGCTGCTGTGACATACAGGTAATTGTAGGACGTTCACTCTTAAAGCGACGACGGGGATTCCCAAAACGATGGAACGCCTATCCACCGGAAATACGGTCGAACGCCGATTCGGGGGTTCTACTCCCGGCCGCTCGCCTCGACGAGTTCCGATCCGGTCTTCCACTTGTCGAAAAAGGAAACGTACCAGTAGATCACGAGCAGCAACGCGAGGACGCCGATCAGGTACGGAACGATCGGCACACTCACGCCGAGGAACTCGAGCAGCGTCCGAAACTCATAGAGAGCGGCGCCGAGGACTGCAAGGCCCACCAACAACCCGCCGCGAGTCACGGAGAGGAGGTCCGGCATCACGACCACCCCGACGTTATCGCGTCGATCGCCTGACTCGCCGTCCGAGAGCCCATCTCGAGCATCATCGGATATGCATCGCCGCCGGGGCCGAAGAGCCCGCCACGGGAGATGATTGCGGCGATCGGCAACACGTACGCCAGGATCACGAGTAGGACTGCGATGCCGCCCCACAGACGAATGTTATCGAGCACGAGCGGTGCGTCGTCGGACCCGGAGATCGGCTCGGCGATCGTCACCCCGAGCCCATCGGTCCGGTCGTTCCCCATCGTTAACACGACGTTGCTGAGGAACATCATGGCGGAGATGAAGAGGATCGTTCCGCCGACGGCGATCTGGAGGTTCAACTCCTGGAAGCCGCCGAATGCGGTCCCGTAGTCGAACCCGGCGTACTCCGGCTCGGCCGTTCGTCGAGGCGTGCCAAGTAGCCCCTGTGCGTGCATCGCGTTGGACATGAGCGCCATCCCCGCGAACCATAAGACGACCTGGGCTAGGCCGATCGGTTTGCTGTAGATCGGTTTGTTCGTGATCTGAGGCCACAGCCAGTAGGTCACGGCCATGAACGTCAACGCGACCGCGGTGCCGACGGTGAGGTGGAAGTGACCTGGCACCCAGATCGTGTTGTGGATGAGGTAGTTGATGTTCATTCCGGCGTTCACCATTCCGGAGAAGCCGCCGGCGGCGAACATCAACCCGGCGAGCATCATTCCGGTGAAGGCCGGATCACGCCATGGCAGCACTCGCAGCCACCCGAACAGCCCGGTCCCGCCCCGAACTCGAGCGCCGTATTCCACGCTCGCCACCACGGTAAATGCGGTCAAGAGGCTCGGCAACAGGAGGAACATCGTGTTGGTCATCGCGACGAATTTGAACCCCTCAGCGATCCCGGGATCCAGGTACTGGTGGTGAATCCCGACCGGAGTCGACAACAACAGGAACAACACGAACACCACGCGCGCGAGCGGATCGCTGAAGAGCCGTCCGCCGGCGATCGACGGCAGGACGGTGTACCAAAGCAGGTACGCCGGCATCAACCAGAAGTAGACGACCGGGTGGCCGAAGAACCAGAACAGCGTCCGCGTCAACGTCGGGTTGACGGTGTCGATCAGCCCGAGTGACCACGGAAGCAGGAACACGAGAACGGAAATCGCGATCGCCGAGGTCGCGATATACCACATGATCATCGTCGTCAAGACCATGAACGCCTGCAACGGGATCCGCTCGTCCGGATGCTCGCGCCGCCAGGCGAGGAACGTCCGCCACCAGTCGAGCCCCGCAAGCCACGTTCCGACGAGGAAGACGGCAAGGCCGCCGTAGAACAGCGAATGCGCCTGCAATGGGGCGTAGAAGGTGAACAGCACATCGGCGCTCATGTCGACGGCGCTCGTGAAGCCGGCGAGGATCGTTATCCCCGTAAGCGTCATCCCGGTCGCCATCAGTCCGTACCACGCCCATGTGAATCGGCGGTCCACGAGAGGGCGATCGAGGCTCCGTACGAGCGCCCATGTGAACAGTCCAACGAGGAAGAAGATGGTGAAGCTCAACACCAAGAACACGCCGTGAGCCGTGAGGAACGTGTAGTAGTCGACCGAGCTGAACGGCCGCGCGATCCCGGTTCGATGGAGCGTCTGAATGATCCCGAACGTCGTTCCGATCGCGAACGCGAGGAACGCGCCGAGGAACGAGGCTCGAATGATCCGGGCCTCCTCGGGGAATCGATCGTAGAAGGTCGCCGTGGCGTCGGCGGCCTCACTCATCTCCATCACCGTCCTCGTTCGACGCGTCGAACTCCTCTTGGGGGACGACTTCCAGTTTCCCCTCCATGGTGTGGTGGGCCGCCCCACAGTACTCGTTACAGAGGATGCCGTACTCGGTCGGCTCGCCCGTCTCGACGGTTATCGTCGAGACCTCGCCGGGGATCACCATCGTGTTGGCGTTCGTTCCGACCACCTCGAAGCCGTGGGTGACGTCCCGTGAGGTCACCATTATCGTCACGGTGCTGTTCGCCGGAACCACGATCGGATCGGGACTAAACCCGAACTGGTAGGCGACCACGTACGCTTCGTATTCGTTCTCTCCGACTCGTTCGACGCGTGGCTCGGCGAAGCGATCGTCCTCGTCCAATGCGGTCGGATCGACGGTCGGCTGATCAGCGGCGACCATCGCGACGCCCGGTCCAACTGCGCCGTAGGTAACCGATCCGATCAAAAGCAGGATGAGCCCGAGTGCCAACCCCAACCAGATCTTTTCGTAGCTATGTACGTGCATGAATTATCCCACCACTATCAGGTCGTTTCCGAGGAACTCCACGAAGTAGATGAATACCCACATTATCACGAGGATCGCGAAGTACATCAGGATCAACGCGAGGGTTCCCTTCGGATCGAACGACTTCGGGTCCTCGGCCAGCGCGCTCCCTTCCGACTGGTCGGTTTCGGCCGTTCCCATGAACGGGAGTTACCGGACCGATCTACTTATATTGGGAGGTCGGTCCCGCCGAGTGGGATCGCCCCCTGTTTATTTACGATCGCAAGACGGATGACTGTTTATGGACCTACCCGTTCACCGAGTCGCTCTCGTGGGACTCCTCGCGATTCCCGCCGCGATCGTCTTCGCCCTCTCCCGGGGAGAGCCGGTGATCGCGATCGCAGTCGTCAACGTGCTCATCATCGTCGGGAGCCTCCTTCGAGCGATGTCCGGCGAGACCGGATCACACGCCGCGGCGGCGTAAGTCATCCCCCTCACTCGAATGCCCTGTTCGCTCTGTGATCTTCCCACGCCCGAGGATCCCGTCACCGATCCGGACGTCGACGGCGAGTTCTGCTGTCGCGGCTGTCTCGAGGTCACCAGGTCGCTCGGCGGGCTCGAGGAACTGGAGGCGGCCGCGGAGGATGCCGATGCGGTCGTCGCTGCTGGCACCGATCCGGGCGGTGTGCCCGGTGCAGCTGGCCGAGAGAGCGCCACCGGGACGATCGATGACCTCGAGACCACTTACCTCCACGTCGACGGGATGCACTGTGCGACGTGTGAGCGATTCCTCGAGTTGACGGCGGCGAACGCGGAGGGAGTCGAAGTGGCCACCGCGAGTTACGCGACCGACACCGTCCGCGTCGATCACGATCCCGATCGGATCGATCCGGATGGCCTCAAACGAACCCTCTCGACGGCGGGCTACGAGGCCACCGATCGTGCCGATCGATCGCCACACGGCGACGATATCGATGTCGTCCGATTCCTCGTCGGTGGTGGTCTCTTCGGGATGATGACGATGCTGTGGTACGTGCTGTTTCTGTATCCGACCTACTTCGGCTACGAGCCGCTCGTCGATCTCGGTGGCGTTACCGGGTTATATCTGTTCGCCCAGATCTGGGTGTTCTCGTCAGTCGTCCTGTTTTATACCGGCTTCCCGATCCTTCGGGGAGCCTACGTGAGCCTCAGGTCCGGCCGGCCGAACATGGATCTCCTCATCTCGCTCGCCGCGGTCAGCTCCTACGGATACAGCACCCTCGCGATGCTGCTCGGTCGAACCGACCTGTACTTCGACGTGACGATCGCCGTGATCCTCGTCGTGACCGCGGGGGGGCAATACGAGACGCGGATCAAACGACGGGCGACCGGTCTGCTTTCGGAGTTGACGGCCGCGGTGGAGGATACCGCTCGGCTAGCCTCCGGCGAGGAGGTCGCCGTCGCCGATATCGAACCGGGAGCCAGACTTCGCGTGCTCCCCGGCGAGCGGATTCCGCTCGACGGAACCGTGATCGAGGGGACGGCTGCCGTCGACGAGGCCCTCGTCACCGGCGAGTCGATCCCCGACACGAAACGTCCCGGTGATGAGGTGCGCGGCGGGACGATCGTCGCCGACGCGCCGATCGTGATGGCGGTTGGCGACGAGGCCTCGAGCACGCTCGATCGACTCGTCGAATTGCTGTGGGACGTCCAGAGCTCTCGGTCGGGCGTACAGCGACTCGTCGACCGGCTCGCGACCGTCTTCGTCCCGCTCGTCGTCGCCATCGCCGTCGTCGTTGGCCTCCTCAGGCTGGCAACCGGATCGTCACCGACTGCCGCGGCGCTCATCGCGCTTTCGGTCCTCATCGTCTCGTGTCCCTGTGCGTTCGGGCTTGCGACCCCGCTTGCCGTCGCTTCCGGCATTCGTCAGGCAGCCGAGCGAGGGATCGTCATCGTCTCCGATGCCCTCTTCGAGGAGGCGACGTCGATCGAGACGATCGTCGTCGACAAGACCGGGACGCTCACCGACGGCCAGATGCGAGTGATCGACGTCGAAACGGCGGCTACCGTCCCCACGGACCGGCTACTCCGTCGGGCGACCGCGCTCGAACGTGCCTCTCCCCACCCGATCGCCAGGGCGATCGTCGAGAATGCGGACGATCTTCGATCCGACGGCGGTCGTGTCGACGCGACGTCGATTTCCCGGACTGATTCGGCCGATTCGGCTGATCCGGTCGATGCGGATGCGGAATCCGAACGGTTCACTGTCTCTGATCCCACGGTTCACGATCGTGGCGTCGTCGGATCCATCGACGGGGTGGAACATCGGGTCGGTCATCCATCGCTGTTCGACGACTGGACGATCCCCGATCGTCTCGATTCCGTCACCACAGCCGTCCGAACGCGGGGAAACGTTCCCGTCCTCGTCGGCTGGGATGGTGTCGTTCGCGGGATCATCGCGGTCGGCGACGACGTTCGTGACGGCTGGGAATCGTTCGTCTCCGATCTCCACGACCGGGATATGGAGGTCGTCCTCCTTACGGGCGATAGCGTCGAATCCGCCGCGCGATTCGAGGACCATCCGCACGTCGATCGGGTCTTCGCCGGCGTTCCACCGGCTGCGAAAGCGGAGACCGTCTCCCGTCTCGCCGCAACCCGTTCCGTGGCAATGGTCGGCGACGGGAGCAACGATGCGCCGGCGCTCGCGGCGGCGACGGTCGGGATCGCGGTCGCTAGCGGGACCGACCTCGCGCTGGAGGCCGCCGACGCGATCGTGATGGACGACCGTCTCGCCGCGATTCCGGAACTGTTCGAGGTCACTACCGGCACCAACCGTCGGATCAAGACCAACCTCGCGTGGGCGCTCGTCTACAACGCGGTCGCGATCCCGCTTGCGGTCGCCGGGCTGTTGAACCCCCTTCTCGCCGCGATCGCGATGGGATCGAGCAGCCTCCTCGTCGTCGCCAACTCCTCGCGGTCGATACTCGATGATCGCTGATCTGTAGCCGATCGATATCGATTCCCCGTCCGTGACGAGCGCGGATCGGTGTCGCCGACGAACACGTTTTTTATATCGGGGATCGAGATGAGGCGTATGAAGGTACTTCTAGGGATTGGCGGCAGCGAGGATTCGTTCCGTGCCCTCGAACGGACGGTCGATCGGGCCAGGGCCGCGGGCGACGATATCGTGGTCGCGGTAGTGGAGAATCCCGACACCGATCGCTCCCACGAGGAGGTGACCGAACGCGTCCGGTCGGTCGTCGATGAGGCGGATATCGAGGTCGAGGTTCGCCATATCGAAGGCGACCCCGGAAGCCAGATCGTCGAGATCGCCGAACGTGAGGGATTCGACCAGATCGTCCTCGGTGGCGGACACACCAGTCCGATGGGCAAGATAACTCTCGGGAACATCGCCGAGTTCGTGCTGTTGAACGCTAAAACCACCGTCACCCTGGTTCGATGATGCCATCGCGTTTTCCCGATGAGGTCGCAGGCGAGTTCCAACCCCCACCGATCGATTTCGAGGACGGGGAGGATCGCCACATCCAGATCCGTGTTTACGACGAATCCGGGGCGGAATACGAGGCGCTCGTCGAGATGTACGACGCCTTCGATCCCGCTGATAGAGCACAGGGAATCCCGCCGACCCGTCCCGAGGAGATCCGGCGGTGGCTCGATTCGATCCTTGACGAGGACTGTTACAACGTCATCGCCTGGCACAACGATGCCGTCGCCGGACACGCCACCCTGGTTCCGGCCGACGACGCCCACTACGAACTCGCTATCTTCGTCCACCAGGACTACCAGGAGGCCGGTATCGGAACTCGACTCATCCGCTCTCTGCTCGGGCACGGACAGGAATCCGGCGTCGAGACGGTCTGGTTGACCGTCGAACGGTGGAACCGTGCGGCCGTCGGACTCTACGAGAAGATCGGATTTGAGACCTCCGACGCCGAAAGCTTCGAGATCGAGATGGTGCTTCGGTTGAACGAGACCGACGGATCGGGATCGGCGGCGTCGGATGAGAACGGCTGAGCCGGAACGCGGATCGTTTCGAACGTGGGCGATCGGATTTGAAACAGGCCGATCGGATTTGAAACAGGCCGATCGGATTTGAAACAGGCCGATCGGATTTGAAACAGGCCGATCCGATTTCGAAAACGGGGCGGACTCAGACCGACAATACCGGCTGGCTCGCGTACAACAGGACGTACTCGGCCGCCTTCTCCAGCACCTCGCCGGGGTCGCCCGAGACCGGCTCGCGGGGGACCACGAGGAAGTCGGCATCCACCGCCTCCGCGGTGTCGAGGATCACGCTTCCGGGATGGGTCGTCTTCACTCTCGTCGAGAAGCCGTAGGCGATCGAGCTGGTGACGTCGACGCCTTCGGCGTTGGCTTGATCAAAGATCGTCTCGGTGAATGCCTCCGTGTCCTCGGCGATCACCGATTCGTCCACAGCGTCGGTCTCGATCGCGCGAGTGACGTCCTCCCCGAGGAGATACACGGCGTGGACCGTCGCGTCGTACTCCTTCGCGACAGCGATCGCGTACTCGACCGCCTGCTGTGACTCGTCGCTGCCGTCCACGGGTGCCAACACCAGGTCGATGTCGAGGGTCGCCATACGTCATCGGTCGGCATCGGCGGTTAAAAAGCCCCCTGTCCGATGGAGCGTCCCTTTTAAGCACCGCGCCGGCGAACGCCCGGTATGTTCGATACGATCGTCATCGCCACCGACGGCTCCGACAGCGTGCGTCGCGCCGTCGATGTCGCCCTGGATCTCGCCGAGCGGTTCGACTCCACGGTCCACGCGCTGTACGTGATTGACAGCGGCGAGGTCGAATCGTCTCCCAAGGAGGTCCGAGACGACCTTCGCGAGGCGCTCAACGAGCGCGGCCAGTCGGCGCTGACAGACGTCGAACGACGATCGGAACTCGCGGTGGAAACCGCCGTTCGTGAGGGACGTCCCGCCGGGGAAATCTCCACGTATGCTCGCGAGGTCGACGCCGATGTCGTCGCCACCGGGACGCGGGGTCGTCACGGGGAAAACCGATTCCTGATCGGGTCGGTTGCCGAACGCGTCGTGCGTACCTGTCCGGTTCCCGTTCTCACGGTTCGACAACTCTCCGAGGAGTGAGGATCGAGGCTCCCCGCCGCATCCGACAACGGCGGAGTTTTCCACTTCGCGGCCGGAGGGAAGGACATGGACGACGAACTCATCGATGACGGGTCGATCCCGCTGTCCCGCCGCACCCGGCTCCCGGGCAAGGGGTTCTTTTATCCGGATTCGCTCGACGACGACCGTGCCGAACGACGCACGCGGGAGGCAGTCGAGGGCGCGGACGCCGTGGTCATCGCCGATTCCGACGCCGATGGACTCGCGTGTGTCGCGATGATCCGCGAACGCTACGATGCCGCTCTCGACGTGGCAAGCTTCGAAGCTGACATCGAGGATCGCCTTCCGGACGACCTCACCGACTCGGATGCGGGCGCCGATTCGACGAGCGATCGCGCGGACGACTCGGCGGACGAGTCCCCCGAGGACACCCCTGGTTCGGACGATGGGGATGGCGCTCACGAGGATACCTCCAATTCCGATGATACGGACGATCCCCACGGCCGCTCCTCGGTCGCGCTCGTGGCGGCCGGCCCCTACTCGCTCGATACGGCGTTCGAACGCGTCGCGGAGTACGCCGACTCCGGGATCGACCTGTACGTCTGTGATCTCTGTCCTGACGAATTCGAGTGGATTGAGGCGCCACTCGTCGATCTCCTTGAGATCTCCGAAACCGCCCGCTGGTTCGACCACCATCAGTGGGATGACGCCGCACTCGAGGCGGTCCGTGGAGCCGGCGTCGACCTCGTCGTCGGTGACTCCGAGGAGGAGTGTACGGCCGACGTCGCCCTTCGGTCGCTCGATCACGACTTCGCCGATCGGTGGCAGGAACTCGCCGCAGTCACCCGCGATCACGACCTGTGGCTCAAGGAGGACTCGCGCTCTGACGATCTGGCCGATTACGCCTACTGGACGTCGCCCGAGGAGTACGTCACCATGGTCGGGTCCTACGGTGCGGACCTTCCCGAACCCGTCGGGCATTTTCTCGAACACCGTCGGGTCGAAAAGCAAAACCGAATCGAGGCGGCCGTCGAGCGGGCGACGTTCCATGCCGTCGGCGGATGGTCGGTCGCAGTTACCTACGGTCGGTGTTCACAGAACGAGGTCGCCGAAACGCTCCGAGAGCAGGGAGCCGACGCCGCCGTGATCGTCAAACCGGCGGGATCGGCGTCGATCCGCGGCTCGGAGGACTTCGAGCGTGCACACGAGGTGGCCCGGAGGGTGAACGGCGGCGGGCATCCGAAGGCGGCCGGCTGTAAACCCGATATCTACGACGACATGCTCGATTACGCCTACCACTGGACGACGGAGGGACAAGCCGCACGAAAGCTGATCGTCAATGCCTTCGAGGCCGTCGCCGAAGAAGCCGCGGCGCCGGACGACGCCGGTTCGGACGGTTCGGAGACGGAGGACGCCGCATAAATCGACGACGATCGGTGGTCTCGCCCCTCCTGCTCTCCTCATTCCTTTCCGTTTTCGCTGTACTCTCACCGGTGGTTTTCACCCTCTCACTCGCCAGTGAGTTTCACCCTCTCACTCGCCGGCGATCCATTTCCGGGAGAAGTTCTCCCCGCACGAACAATGCGCGTACGCGTGGATCACGTCACCTTCGGCATAGAGGCCGCCGACGTCCTCGTTTTGCCCCTCCGCGAACGCGAAGACGAACTCGACCTCGTGGGTCGTTTCGTCGTCCTCGCCCTCCGCCGGACAGGTCGCGCCGTCGAGCGTCTCGTCTATCTCTCCGGTCGTCTCCATCGCCTCTTTCGTGAATTCCATTACGTCCATTCCGGTACCTGCTTCGAATGCCGATCGGCCACGTTCGCCGTCAGCAACCACTACGACGCCGTTTTCGCGCTCGTCACCGACGTTTCGAAGCCGCGAGTCGGCATCCAGGGCGGTGTCGCTTACGAACAACACGACGTCATCGAGCCGCTCGCCGGCAAGGAACTCCTCCAGATCGCTCATACCTGACGTGGACGGTCCCGACCTAAAAGGGGTGCGTCCTCGGAACGCTCCGCTCCAGCCTTCGCGTCCGAGCGTTCATACACGATTACGACCCAGTCGCCACATCGTTTAGGTATCGCCGCGGGACGGACTGCGATAGTGTGGCGCGACGTCCCGCGTCAGGTCCAGCGCCACCTGTTCGCCATCACCCGTCTCGTCCGATCGCCTCACAGCCGATCGGTTCGATCCTCAGAGTCGCGTCTGAAGCGTCTCGGCAGTCTGCTCTCCGATCCCATCGACGTCGGTGAGGTCATCCATCGACGCCGATCGCACTCCCTCGACCGATCCGAACCGACGCAGCAGCCGCGTCCGCGTTTCGGGTCCGACACCGGGAATCTCATCGAGCACCGTCGAGACGTCGTCGCGAATCGACTGATGGTACTGGACGGCGAATCGATGCGCTTCGTCACGGACGCGCTGGAGCAGCCGAAGCTCCGGCGCGTCGCTGGGCCAATCGCGAGGTCCATCGAGGGTGATCACGATCTCGTCGGCCTTTGCGAGTCCGACGATCGGAACCTCCCAGCCCGCCGCCGTGATCGCCTCGATCGCCGCTTGAAGCTGCCCCTCGCCACCGTCGACGAGCAGCAAATCCGGGTCCGATCGGTCGTCGCGACCGTCGATCGCCCGATCGGCTCGCCATCGAACCAGATCCCGCATGTTGGCGTAGTCGTCGTTGCGATCGGGAAGCTTCTTGCGACGATACGCGCTCGTCTCCGCCGATCCCTCGACGAAGCGGACGTTCGATCCGACCACCGCTCGTCCACCGGCGTGGCTCACGTCGAACCCCTCGATGCGCTCCGGGCGATCGATCCCGAGCCGGTCTGCCAGCGCCGAGAGCTCGTCCGTCCGGCCAGTTCGCCGTCGAGCGTTCTTCAACGCGAGATCGACGAGCTTCGCTTCGCGTCCGGCGCCTGGAACTTGGACGGAGACTCCCTCTCCCTCGAGCCAGCGAACCACGTCGTCGTCCGTCGGTCGTTCGGATAACAGGATCGCATCTGGAAGCTCTCGCTCCGCGTAATACTGCGTGAGGAACGCCGACAATACCGCAGCCGGGGAGGCTACCGTCCCGTGTTCGTCATCCGGATCGTTCCATCCATCACGACTGTCCCCATCATCCGCGGCATCGCCCTCGTTCGATTCGATCGTCGGCGAGTCAAGCCGATGCCGGCTCCGATCGACGAGCTGTCCGTGCGAGCTGTGAAGCCGAGCGACGCGTGCGGTCTCCCCTTCGACTGTCGCTGCGAGCACGTCCATCGTTTGGTCGTCCGAGCGTGTGGAAACGGCCTCTTCACCTCCGCCGTGGAACGCCTCGATCGCATCCAGCTCGTCCCGGAGGTGCGCGGCTCGTTCGAAGTTCTCCCGTTTTGCGGCTGCGTTCATCTCCTCCCGGATCGGATCTGCCAGTATACCCGTCTCACCGTCGAAAAATCGGCGAACGGTATCGACGTCGTCGACGTATCCCTCGGTATCGATCTCGCCAGTACACGGTGCCGAGCACAGCCCCATCTCGTGGTCGAGACACGGGCGATCGCGATTGCGATACTTGTGCTCCGAACAGCTTCGCAGTCCGTAGATCTCCCGGATCGCCTTACAGACCGTTTCGACTCGCCCCCTGTCGGTGTAGGGCCCGTAAGCTACGGATCCCTCTTCGGGATCTCGGGTGATCGCCATCCGTGGCACCTCGTGGTCGGTCAACTCGACGAGCGGGTAGGACTTGTCGTCGGTCAACCGCACGTTGTACCGGGGTTGGTGACGCTTGATCAGGTTTGCTTCCAGCAGGAGCGCCTGCGTCTCAGTGTCGGTGACGGCGAAGTCGATCGCATCAGCCCGCTTGACCATGCCGCGGATTCGGGCCGAACGTGGGTCCGCATACGACCGAACGCGGGTCCGGAGATCGACGGCCTTTCCGACGTACAACGTCGTCTCTCCGGAGACGAACTGGTAGACGCCCGGTTCGGTCGGGAGATCGGCCGCATGTTTGCGAACGTCTCCGGTCTCCATCGCGTTCGACTTGGACGCTGACGGGCTTGAACCGTACGGTGTCCGAGTTCGGGCTGTGAGCGACTCCGATCGCCGCCGATCGCTCGGAACAGACAGACACAGTTATGCGGATCCCTCCGTTACGGCCGGACATGACTGACCGTCACACGACGTCTAACGGGGGCGTACGATGCGAGTAGTGACGAAGTTCGGTGGAACCAGCCTCGGAAGCGGCGACCGGATCGGTCGGGCCGCCGACTCGATCGCGAAGGCCGTCGAGGATGGCCACGAGATCGCCGTCGTTGCCAGCGCGATGGGATCGACGACCGACGAACTTCTCGATGAGATCACCTTCGAGGCTGACGAGGCCGACCGGGCGGAGATCGTCTCGATGGGCGAACGAACGAGCGTCCGAATGCTCAAGGCCGCACTCGCCGCCCGCGGCGTCGAGTCGGTTTTTCTCGAACCGGGACACGACGACTGGCCGGTCATTACGAACGAGATCGGCGAACTCGACGTGGAGGCGACTCGCGAACGCGCCGAAAAGCTCGCCGACGAGTTGGACGAGGTCGTCCCGGTTATCACGGGCTTTCTCGCACAGGATCACCTCGGTAACGTCACCACGCTCGGTCGCGGCGGCTCGGATACCACCGCGGTAATGCTCGGCAACTACATGGATGCCGACGAGGTCGTCATCGTCACCGACGTCGAGGGCGTGATGACCGGTGATCCACGTGTCGTCGAAGGAGCCAGAAACGTCGGTCGGATCACGGTCGATGAGCTTCGAAACCTCTCGTTCCGGGGCGCGGAAGTCGTCGCGCCGAGTGCGTTGTCGTACAAGAGCGAGGATATGAACGTCCGCGTCGTCCACTACCAACACGGCGACCTTCTCGACGGGGGCACGCGGATCGAAGGACAGTTCGAAAATCTGATCGACATGCAAGAACAGCCGCTCGCGTGTCTCACCGTCGCCGGACGGGCGATCCGAAACCGGCCGGGGATACTCGCGGATCTGTCCGATGCCCTCCAGACGGAGGACATCAATATCGACGCCGTCGCCTCCGGGATGGACTCCATAACGTTCTACGTCGACCGCGAACGATCAGAGACGGCCGAGACGCTGCTCCATGAGCGGGTCGTCGATGATGACACTCTCTCGTCGGTAACGGTCCACGATCCGATCGCCGTCATCCGGCTGACCGGCGGCGAGCTTCCGAACCGACCCGGAATCATCAAGGAGATCGTCTCCCCGCTTGCGGCCGCCGGGATCAACATCGTCGATCTGATCACGAGCGCGACGTCGGTCGCCCTGTTCGTCGCCTGGGAGGATCGCGAGGAGGCCCTGAGGATCGTCCAAGAGGAGTTCGATCAGTAAGCGTCGATCGCCCGGCCGTCATCTTCCCTCACGCAGTCGCGTCCCGATCCGATCCGGAAGGTCGGCTTCACGGACGGCGTCAACGACCGCCTCCACGTCGTAGTCGACCCGCCGCTCCTCGACGGTCATCGCGTCGAGATCGACGATCGCGTAGGCAGCCCGCGGATCGCCGTCCCGCGGTTGCCCGATGCTACCGGGATTGAGGACGATACCCTCCTCGTAGATCTCGTGTGATTGCACGTGGGTGTGGCCAAGAACCAACACGTCGGGGACGTCACCCGTGGAGCCGGCCTCCGCGAGCAGTCGGGGAGCGAACTCCCCAGGGCGAGTATACCGGTCGGGGTCGGTCGGATGACCGTGTGCGAGGTGAACCCGCCCGCTGACCGTCCGCCGTTCCGGCGGGAGCCCCTCGAGCCACTCGATCTGCGCGTCCGAGAGATGTCGTTTCGCGTAGCGCACGCCGGCGCCCGCGAGGCTATTGAATCCGAACGTGGTGCCTCCGACAACCGCGCGATCGTGATTCCCAGCGATCGTCGTCGCGCCGAGTTCGCGGATCCGATCGACGCACTCGCCCGGCCAGGGATTGTATCCGACGATGTCGCCCGCACACACCGTTCGGTCGACGTCGGGCATATCCTCGAGGACGGCTTCGAGCGCGACCCGGTTTGCATGGACGTCCGAGATCACTCCGAGACGCATCGTTGAAGGATATCCGTTGCCGGACGGTTAGCTCTTCGGTGGCTGCCCGTTCGTTGATCAGTCCCCGTTTTCGAGGGCGAGCGTGACCTCGTCGTCAGCCACCGCCGCCGCGGCCGCACAGACGGGGTGTTCGAACTCCGCGGAGAGGACTTCTCGTGCAGCCGTCCCCGCGCTCGTCGCTTCGAGGTCGTGGGCCTCCGGTGAATCGATCTCGTAGGTCGCGACCATCGTCGGCTCTGAGACCGTCTCGACGAGCAGTGCGTCGCGACGGACGGTCCCGATGAGGGCGCTTTCGGGAGCGATCACGCCGGCGATCCGGGGCGTGTCGTAGTCGTCCTTCTCATAATCGAGCGCGAGCAGGGGTGTCGCGAGCGCATCACGTGCCGGATACCCGGTTTCGAGTTTCTCCGCGATCGGGTCGACATGTGAACCGTTTCCGATCACGGCTCGCCGGTCACCGGTCGGCGTTTCGACTGGACGCACGCAGTTGTAGGAGACGTACGGGTTGTCGGTCGGCTCGGCGTCCTCGGTTGGAACCACCGTGAGCGTGCCGTTTCGATCGACGACCTTGCGGTTCGGGAACGATCGCGAGGAGACGCGGTAGGCACCGATACCCGGGGCGACGACGACGAATCGTCCAACGTACATACTCCTCGCTGGTGACTTCTCCGATATGTCTATGTCGGTTCGTATCGCTCCGTGTCGGTCCGGTTCGGAACACTCATAACGCTCGACGGGATACCAATGAGTGCCGATAGAGTCCATTGGGGTAGTGGCCAATCCTGTTGCCTTCTGGGGGCAACGACCCTGGTTCGAATCCAGGATGGACTACTTTTTGCGCCCTCACTTCTCGACGTCCAACAGCGCGACGCGTTCCTCGATCACGTCCGTGAGCGTGCCGTCCGTCGCCGCCAGTTCCCGATCGGTGACGTCGTAGAACGATCGAACCCGATCCGTATCGGTCCGCTCAGCGAGCCGGTCGACCGATCCCCCCGGCTTGCAGACGGTTGCGTCGACGAACAAAGCCCTAACCCGGTCGATGGCCGCCTCGATGTCGCCATCCCGTCCGTCATTTGCGGTCTTCCCGATCCGGTTCGCATCGTTGTTTGCCGGCGCGTACACGACCGCGATCGCCGGCGTTTCTCCCTCGTCTACTCCCATCTCCAGTGCATCGTCGATCTGGCGTCTGCCCGCGGCGTACAACAGCGTCTCGACCGCCCGGTCCCGGGCCACCTCCTCGCCGCGTTCGACGGCTCGCTCGGCGCGTGCGACCGCACGCTCGAGATGGGTCGTCGAGACGACGTAGCGTGCGTCGAACACCTGAACGACCGTCCCGGTCGTCTCCCGGATCGAGCGCACCGTTCGAAGGAACGCATCGAGATCGTCGATCGACGTCGTGCCGACGACGAATCTCGGACCGACGATCGGTCGTTCGGCGTCGTCCTCGGACGCGTCGCTTCCCTCGTCCGCGGCCCGCTCCCCATCTGACGACTCGGTCATCGGAAGTCACCCAGGTTCGACTGCCCGTCGCCCTCCTCACCGGAGGTCCCCGCGGTCGCCGCCGCCGAGGCGGATGCGTCCGCTCGAACGCCCTCCATCGACGGGTCCTCGCGGCCCGCATTCTCCAGGATCGTCTCGGCAGTCCGTTCGCGGCCGCGAAGGGCTCCCAGCACGACCGACTTGTCCACCGTCCGCAGGTCGCTACGCGATTCGATTCCCGCTTCGTAGAGCCGTCTCGCCCGTTTTCGGCCGACCTCGCGGACGCCGGCCAGATCCAGAAGCTCCTCGCGGACGCCGTACTCGATGCGTTTCCTCGCCGCCCGGATCTGGCCGACGCCGTCGATCCCGATCTCGCCGGCGAGCGTCTCGGCGGCGCGCAACAGCCACTCGGCGGTGTCGACTTTCCCGCGAATGTCTCCGGGACCGACCTCGTAGCGCTCCGCGATCCGGTCTTCGTCCACCTCGTTTGCCCAGTCCTCGAGGAGCCGGGCGGTCTTCAACGAGGCAAGCCAGTCATCAAAGCGGACGTCCTCGTGTTCGGAGGGGGTTGCTCCAAGCAGCTCGCCCTCGCGTTCATAACACGTCTCCGTGTACCGCGTTTTATCACCTGACTTGAGGTAGAGTTCGTACATGTCCGGCGTCCGGCTCACGAGATGATACAGCCCCAGCGGCGAGAGATCGACGGATCCGGTATCAGCTGTCCCGGTGGACTCTCCCCCGCTTGATGCGTCGTCCTCGACCCGGCTGTAAGTCATGAACCCGACCTCGTCATCGATGTCATCGGTGTCGTCGTCACCCTCGTCGTCGCTTCCGCTTCCGTCTCCGTCGGACGTCGGGCCGCCGGTCGGCGCGTATCGATCGTCTCCCGATCGTGCGGCTTTCCCGGTCTCCGGCCCTCCCTTGCCGGCCGCACGCAGTCCGTCGATCATCTCCGCGGCGCTCATCGGATCGAGATACTGTCGCGAGACGGTATGGCCGATCGAGGTCGCGAAAAGCGACTCCCCGTCGGACCCGTGATCACGTTCGAGAAAGTCGTTCACCGTTAGATACTCGATGACTGCATCGGTGACGCTCTCGAGGTGCCGGTCGTCGTCGGCCTGTGAGGCATACAGGGTGTTCCGGAGAAACTCGAAGAGTTCGCCGCGCGTTGAGGCGAATCCGGTGGCGATCGTCGCGAGGACGTGCGTCCGAAGCGCGGGTTCGGCAGCGAGCTTCGATCGCACCGGTTCGGGATCCGCCCAGACGTATCGATCGAACAATTCGTCGGACTCCTCCGTGCTTCCCGCGAGCAACACGGCCTCGCCGTAGGGATCGAGTCCGGGACGACCCGCGCGGCCGCACATCTGGTGGATCTCGAGAACGTCCAACGGTTTCATCCCGCCGAACTCGCCGTCGTAGCGGCGCCAGTCGCGGACGATAACCCGCCGCGCGGGGGTATTCACTCCGGCGGCTAGCGTCGGCGTTGCGCAGATGCACTTGACGAGACGATCCCGAAACGCCTCCTCGACAAGCGAGCGGTTCTCGCTTGCCAGCCCCGCGTGGTGAAACGCTGCTCCGCGTTCCACGGCCGCGGCGAGATCCGATGCGATCTCCGTTTCGGAGGCGTCGCGGATCTCCGCTGCGAGCGAGCGGAGTTCGGCACGCTCGTCGTCCGTGAGATGATCTCCGGTGACCCGGGCCAGATCCCGCGCCGCCGACTCGGCGTTGCGTCGGGAGTTGACGAACACGAGCGAGGATCCGCCCCGTCCGTCCTCGACGGTATCGAGTGCGTCCCCCACGAGTGCCGCGGTCTGGTCCTCGCTCGGATCGTCGCCGACGGGGACCTCGCGTCTGCTCCCGTCCGCGAAGTCGATCGCGTCCCCCGAGTGGACGCCCATCCGGAGGTCGATCGGACGCCAGTCGGATTCGACTAGCTCCGCGTCGAGCCAGTCGGCGATCTCCGCGGCGTTGCCGACCGTTGCCGAGAGTGCGACCGTCTGGAGCCCCTCGTTGATCCGTCGCAACTTCGCGAGCGTCACCTCAAGCGTCGGCCCGCGGGTGCGGTCGTTGACGAGGTGGACCTCGTCGCTCACCACACACGAGAGTTCGTCTATCCACGGCGCTCCGTTGCGGATCAACGAGTCGACCTTCTCGCTCGTCGCCACGATGACGTCGCGCGTGGCAAGCCATTCGCCGTCCGATTCGTAGTTGCCCGTCGAGACCCCGACGGTCACCCCGAACTCCTCGAAGCGCTCGAACGCCTCGCGCTTTTCGGCGGCGAGCGCGCGAAGCGGAACGATGTACAGCGCCTTCCCGCCGCGTTCGATCGCCGACAGCATCGCGAGTTCGGCGATCAGCGTCTTGCCGGAGGCCGTCGGTACCGCGGCGACGAGGTTTTCACCCTCGATCAGCCCGGCATCGACCGCCTTGGTCTGCGGCGGGTAGAGATCCGAGACCCCCTCGGCCTCCAGGGCCTCGCCGATCCCCGGCGGGAGGCCGGAGAGCGAAGTCGGTTCCATCACGCCTTCCTTGGCGCCCGTTCCGGTTTAAACGATCGGAGTGGGGGCCGGTTCGGTTGGCGATCACGTAGGCGGTCGACAGGACTGTCGGCCGCTCAAGAGCGCTCATACCGTCTCGTCGGGATCGTGGTCCGCGGCCATCCGCTGTGCCTCGGTACGGAACCGCTCGCGATCCTCCTCGTCGGCCGCCGCGAGGACTTCCTCCTCGCCCGTCTCCTCGACGTCGATGGCGGCCGTCACGCCGTCGCCCATGGAGAGCCGCTGCTCGGCGAGTTCCCTCGTGTGGACGCGCTCGCCGTCGGTCGTCGCGTAGGTGAGTCGAACGAGTCCCTTCGAGTCGAATTCCCGGTCGACGAGCCAAAGCCTCGTCATACTCGTCGATCGGGTGAGCGTGGGGTTAAAGCCCCGGTTGATGGGCCGACGGCGGAAGAATAAGGCGGCGGTGTTCATTCTCCGTCGTCCGCTCGCGCGATGAGCCGTTCTTTCTCCGCCCTCGATAGCTGTTTGATCGCGTACTCGCGCGACATCGCCGCCGACCGCGTCTGGAAGGTCTCGACGTGTCGCAACTCGACGGGGGTTCGTCCACGAGTGTATTTGGCCCCCGCTCCGGCGTCGTGTTCCGCGACGCGCCGCTCGACGTCGGTCGTGTAGCCGGTGTAGTAGGTGCCGTCCGCACACTCGATGACGTATACGTGATGCATGATCGGGGGTTTCCTGTGATGAATGACGGCTCTCGTGTCGGGCCTCCGGAACTCACGCTTCCCGTGCGACGGCGATCCGACGAGCAATGAGCCCCGCCTGTGCTCCGGCAACGAACCCGGCGTCGACGTTCACCGTCGTCACCACCGTACACGACTGGAGGCCGCCGTAAAGCGCTGCCTCGCCCTCTCCGCCGACACCGTATCCCGTTGCGACCGGCAACGCGATCACGGGCGCGTCGACGAGTCCCGCGACCACCGTTGGGAGGGCACCCTCGCGACCGGCGGCGACGATGATCACGTCGGCCTCGCGGATCCGATCGATCTGATCGAGTATCCGAACGAGGCTTGCAACCCCGACGTCCTCGATCAACTCGACACCGACGCCGACCTCGCGGGCTATCACGGCGGCCTCTCCTGCGATCGGCGCGTCGCTCGTCCCGCCGGTGACGATCGCCACCTCCGCATCCAGATCGGGCCGTTGAAACTCCGGCGTGTGGGCCACGATCGTTCGCGTTCGCTCGTCGTGGTCGATATTGGCATCGGGGAACTCGTCGGTCACGGCCGCGATCACCGCCTCTCCGATCGCCGGATCCGCCCTGGTGACGAGTGCCCGGCCCGTCGTCTGTACCGCCGTTCGAGCCAGCCGTGCGGCCTCCTCGGGCGTTTTTCCCTCTGCAAGGATTGCTTCCGGGATCCCGCGGCGCGTTTCCCGGGCGGCGTCGAACCGCCCCGCATCGGTCGTCGCGTATCCCGAGAGCCGTGACTCGGCCTCCGGGATGCCGATATCGCCGTCTGAGAGCGCTTCGAGTACGTCGCGCATACTCGCCTTGGGAACGCGATCGATTCGTAGCTGTCGGTCCCGACTCGCCTTCCACGTACCGTGACATATGTCACCGATAGACGTGTGAACGAGGCGGTGGTTTTTGCTGTGAATCCCCCCTCACGAGGCTCATATCGGGCGAATTCAGGAACTCTTATTAAGTATCGATGGATATCCCCGTCTGCATGGCAGACCTCATTGTCAAAGCAGCGGTCAAGGAAGCGCTGGAGGACAAGAACGTCGCCTCGGACTTCTACGAGGCGCTCGACGAGGAAGTCGAAGAGCTGCTCGAGGACGCCGCCGGCCGCGCGGAGGCGAACGACCGCAAGACGGTCCAGCCCCGCGACCTATAGACGGGTCCGTTCTTTTCCCGTTTTTTTCGTCCGTGTTCGCTAGCCGCCGCGCCCTCGATCGGGCGTGTCGATGACGTCAGGGCTCGATCACGCGAACGCCGTCGTTGGTTCCGAGATGAATCTCGTCAGTAAGATCCACGAACAGTCCGTGTTCGAGTACGCCCGGCATGTTCGCGATCGTTCGCGCGAGCGAGGCGGGATCGTCGATCGATCCGAACGCACAGTCCAACACGAGGTTGCCGTTGTCGGTGACGACCGGTCCGTCCTTTCGCTTTGCACGCCGCAGCGTGGGTGCTCCGCCCGCCGCCCGGACCGCCCGTGCGACCGTGGCGCGAGCGTCGGGGAGCACTTCTACGGGGACCGACCGGTCGAGTACCGCCGACTCCTTTGTGGGATCGGCAACGACGAGCAGCCGATCGGCGGCGGAATCGACCACCTTTTCGCGTGCGTGAGCCGCACCGCCACCCTTGATCAGCGTCCCCGCCGGCGCCTCCGATTGCTCACCGAGGACGACCTGGTCGGCGCCGTCGATCGCCACGTCGATTCCCGGGTCGTCCCCGCTGACGACCTCCTCGAGGTCGACGATCGGGATCTCACACTCCCGGGCGAGTTCACGGGACGCAAACGACGTCGGCACGCCACGAACGTCCGCGCCGGCATCGACCATCCGCCCGATCGCCCGGATCGCGAACCCCGCCGTCGATCCCGTGCCGAGGCCGACGACCATGCCGTCGGTCACCGCCTCGGCGGCTGATTCGCCCGCCCGTCGCTTCTGATCGTCCGTGCCGCCGGTCGTCTTCATACCCGCTCCTGTGTCGGCACCCACAAAAAGCGTCCTCGTTTCATCCGCGTTCTCCGCCGTCGCCGCTCGTTACTCCAGCCGATCGACGACGGCTTCGGCGTCGTAGGCGAGCGTAAGCGTCCGTGAGCGGCCGCGCCCCTCGACGTCGGCGTATTCGGCCTCGATCAGACCGAGTTGGTCGAGCTTGTTGATGATCTCCGAATAGCGGGTGTACCCGAGATCGGTCTCGGCGTGGAACGCCTCGTAGACCTCCCCCGCGCGCTCGCCGTCGTGATCGACGAGCACCGAAACGAGCGCCCGCTCGGAGGCGGAAAGTCCGCGAAGCGACCGCGAGAGGTGAACGAACTTCGACTTCTCGTAGGCCGACTCGACGTCCTCGATCGTGATCGTTCGGGAGCCGCGCATCTCGGCGTTGAGCCCGGCCCGCCGAAGCAGGTCGATCCCGACTCGGAGGTCGCCGCTTTCGCCGGTCAACTCCGAGACCCGCTCGAGTTCGGGGCGATCGATGACGCCGTCCCGGAATCCTCGATCGACCCGCTCCTGGAGGATGTCGGTGATCTCGGCGACGTCGTAGACCGGAAAGTACACCTCCTCAGGACGAAACACCGACTGCACCCGTGAGTCCAGTTCGTCTATCACCTCAAGCGAGAGGTCCGAGGAGACCACGATCACGCCGATCCGGGCGCCGGTGTGAGTCTCGTGGGCTCGCAGCATCGAATAGAGCGTATCGGAGGCCTCGTTCTCATAAAAGAGGTAGTTCACGTCGTCGAGGGCGACGACGAGCACCTCGTCCTCCTCGACGAGCTGATCGGTGATCTGTCCGAACAGTTTCTTAAAGGAGATTCCCGAGGAGGGCGGTTCGTACTCGAAGATGCGCTCGAAGAGTCGTGAGAAGACGGCATACCGCGTCGAGTCCACCTGACAGTTCACCCGCACAGTACGAACGTCGGTTTCGGCGGTCAATTCGGTAAAGAGCTTCTGGATCGCCGTCGTTTTGCCCGTTCCCGGCGGTCCTCGTACCATCGTGTTCAGCGGGCGCGATCCACGGACTGCGGGCCGGAGCGCGTACTTGAGTCCCTCGATCTGGCTCTCCCGGTGTTTGAACGTCTCCGGCACGTAGTCGATCTCGAAGACGTGTTCGTCACGAAAGACGGATTCGTCCCACGAGAGCATCCCGTCCGGATCCCCACTCATCGTGTATATCACTTCCCCCCGTCCACTTAACCGTTCCCCGGTACCTGGGCGAAAGTGTAACGATCCGAGATATCGGTCAAGGCGGCCGAAATACGGGCTTTCAGTTTCACTACCGGAGCGCTCTCGTCGTCTCTATCGTCGCCTCTTTTCCGTCTCCGTTTCCCCTCCCAGTTCCGTTCGAGTCATCGGCGGTCAGGACGTGGACGTACCGGGTCAGGGATCGATGCACTCGTCGCTCGAAGAGGGCGTCGACCCGCCAGCCGGCGTCGATAGCCGTCCCCCGCCAGTCACGGTCGGCGACCATCACCGCTCGGTCGCTCACCCGGCCCGCGGCCGAGAGCGCCCCCGCGATCAGGTCGGAGAGTTCGTGGCGTTCGATCTTCGACTGGCGGCCGTAGGGTGCATCGAAGGCGACGCAGTCGACCCCCCCGTCGGATAGGGGAAGTGCTGTCGCGTCCGCTCGCAGGACGTCCCATTCCCCGGAGAGATACGTTTGCAGGTTCCGTCGGGTGCCTTCAACCATCTTTGGCTGGGCATCGGCAGCGATCACGCGCGCGCCAACGAGTCCAGCCTCGATCGGAAGCCCCCCGGTCCCACACATCGGATCGAGGAGGATCCGTCCGGGTCCTGCGCCCGCGAGGTTCACGTACGCGCGGGCGTCGATCGGATCCATGCTCCCCGGCTGGAAGAACGGGCGATCGGTCGGGGCCGGGGCGAACTCACGGTCCGCCTCAGCGTGGATCCACCCGAGCGTGCACGTCTCGACGTGCTCTCCGTCGGCACCCGCGACGGCCTCGTGGACGGGGCGCTCGCCGGCCGCAAAAAGCGCCCGTAGCACGTGGTCGGGGTCATCGAGATCGACCGAAAAGCCACGGTCAACGAGCACCTGTCCGAGTTCGCGTTCAGCACGTCCGGTCGAGACTCCGGTCGTGGCGCGCACGTCCCGTGCCCGAACCGCGACCGATCCGGAGCGGCCAGTACCTGCCGGCTTGCCGGCGCCACCGGGGTCGCCCGATCGTTTGCCCTCATCAACGGACCGGTTCGAGAGCGCGATCCGAAGGAGGCGGACCGCATCGTCGACGGTTGGATCGCACCGTCCGATCGACTCGAGGGCGGCGTGGGTGTACGCAAGCTGGGGAGCGCCGGAACCGACGACATCGGCGCGGGCGATCCCGGGTGCGACGATCTCGACGCCGGAGGCGACGCTTGCGGCTTCGTAGGTCGCAAAGGCATCCGTTTCGCCGGCCAGTTCGAGCCAGTACACGATCGACATCCATCCGCGTCCCAAATGAGCCTAACGGACGGCTCTCGATGACGACTTCGAGGCTGCCAAAGACGCCGCCAAGACCGTCGTCCGCTGGATCCACGACACCTACGACATCGACGACGGCAGCCAGGAGACGAACCGGGACTACCGAGTCGCATTCCAAATGTTCGCCAAGCACGTCACTCGCGCCGACGAGATCCCCGACACCAACGAGTGGATCTCGACGAAGACCAGCCGGGACTACAACCCCGAGCCCGACGAGGCCTCGTTCGTGAGCCGAAGTTGAGTGAGATGGGGAAACGACGGGTCACGTCCCACACGATTCTGTTGAAGTTGCAGAAGGTGGAGTGCTCCCACTTGTAACAGATTTTACGGCTGGGAGGCCTTGTTGAAACTCTCAACTGGTGGGAGGTTTCGGTGGCCGTGCTGAATACTAAGCGCGATTCTTGCAGAATCGACCAGCCTAAAATGGTCTGACCTGAATCCGCTTAGCGATCAGTCATTTCCCGGAACCATATATTTCAAGAGATATGGTCACCTGTACCATGGTAAGGTCAAATCAGAATGGGTCCTACAGAAGACATATCGGAGGAAACGCGTCAGCAATCTCCGCTTCCCGACGGAGTGATTCGAGATGTCTACCATTCGGTCAACGACGCGATTTTCGTTCACGCCGTGGAGACCGGCGAGATCCTCGACGTGAACGAGACGATGTGTGATATGTATGGATACTCGCGGGCTGAAGCCCGGCAGCTGTCCATCGAAGATCTCAGCACTGGCGTTCCTCCGTACACTCAAGACACTGCCATTGAGTACGTGCAGAAGGCTGCTGAGGGCGATCCACAGGTGTTTGACTGGCACGCTACAGATAGCGAGGGAGATCCCTTTTGGGTCGAAGTAAGTATGCGGCGAGCAGCCATCGACGACCAGACGCTTGTCCTCGCTATCGTTCGGGATATCACCGACCACAAGCGCCGCGAACACGAACTGAACGAACTCTTCGAGGAGTACAAGGCCATTTTCGAAAACGTGCAAGATGCTGTTTTTCTCATTGACGTTGACACCACCGATCCGGACCCAGTGTTTCGATTCGAGCGACTCAGCCCCTCGCACGAATCGACGAGCGGGC